>JBOFHT010000089.1:0-32752 GCA_051649785.1 Methanobacteriaceae archaeon | reverse complement strand
TGGGGGTTATGGCCTGGCTGTGATTTTAAGAAACCCAGCATTGGATAGGCTGCCTGCTTCGAGGGTTGCTCTGGGAGGGAAGGGTTTGTTCTACCTGTGATCTAGACGAGTTAGTATGCAGGCAATATCAATTATTATTATTATTATTATTATTTTCTTTATTGGATTGTCTTTTAGAATTTTTTTAGTATTTCTTTATATACTTCTTTTAGCTTTCCTTCTGAGTTTTCGTGTATTCTTTTTAGTATTAGTTCTGGTGTACTTCTTGCGAGATAGTTCATACGTGGGGTTCTGTCCACGATTAAGTTGTAGTTTTTGTCTAGTCCTTTTGCTTCTATTCCATCTATTCGCACGTTTGTATATTTTTTTAATTCTCTTGCCATGTGGGTTACTATGATTCCAAAGGAGTTTGTTTTGTTGATCATGGTTATGAAGCTTGATATTATTTTTACTGCTGCATCGAGTTCGGTTATTCCTTCTAGTTCATCTAGTAGTACTAGCTTTTCTTTTTCTGTTGTGACGATTGGTATGAATATGTTTAGGAATGATTCAAATGCTCCTGCGTCTAGTGATCTTCCTTTTGAGAAGTGGTATATTTCGTCTAGTAGTTTTATGTTTGCTTTTTCAGCAGGTACTGGTAGACCCATGTGGGTCATGATAGCTATTTGTCCTGCTGTTTCTAGCAATGTTGTTTTTCCTCCACTGTTTGCTCCAGTTAGGAGGGCTATGTTGTTTTCTTCGTCTAACTGGTAGTCGATTTTTTGGATGTTTTTGTTGTTTTTGTTTGTTGATAGTTCTAGGTGTAATCCTTTTTTGAAGCTGAATTCATTGTTGGTTAATATAGGGGTGTTTAGTTGGTAGTGTTGTGCGAAGCAACCTAATGTGAATTCGTAGTCGAATTCTAGTGTTTCATGAATTTCTGTTTGTATTGTTGTTTTTAGTTTTTTTAGTTTGTTTGCTGCAATTACTTTTTTGTCGAATTTGTTGTTTTCTTTTTTGGAGTTTTCTTGTTGTTTGATTCTGTTCATTTCTTTTTCATCGATTTCTAGTGGGTATTTTTTTAGGAATGGATCAAAATTAATTCCTGTTTTACTCTTCACATTTGCTCTTAATTTACTTATTACTTCATCAAATATTTTATCTACTTTTGCTGGCATCTCATTGTTTAATAAATTAAGAACTTCATTTCCTTCAAGATCAACATTTTGCATAAGTTTTTTTAGCTCAGCATCTCCCATCTCTTTAGCAGAATCCACAATTTTATCCAAATCTATATTTTTCACTTTTAAATCATCGACTTCATCAATTATTTCTAGAACTTCACCTAGTGATGAATGAAGTTTTAATATAGTTCTAAGACTGTAAACTGTTTCAAATAACTTTTTATTTTCATTAAAATAATTTAAAATAATTTCAGGAATAATTTCTTCAACTGGTGAGTCTTTATTAATCATTATTAAGTTTTCAGCCTCTTCAATAGCTAAAAATCCTTGAGTATAAACATAAAATACCAGATCATAGTTTTGTAACTCTGATTCTATCATTACATTTTCACTTACTGTGATTATGGGATGATATTTATTTAACCCTAAATCTATTAAATAATCTTGATCTTCAGAATTTTCTACTAATATTGCCTTACTTGCATCATACTCTGGTTTTTTAGTTTTAGGAAGCCCTACATTTTTAAGTAATCTGCGTATTTGGTCAACTGGCAAAGTAGCAACTTTATTTTTAGCATTTTCAACAAATTTTAACCTTTTTTCAATTGATTCTTTATCTTTACTTGGTGATAATAGTAAAACCTTGTTTTCAGAATATTTAGTATTTGAAAAGTTAACTATTTTTTGAATTATTTCTTCATACAGTTGAATAGCTCTTTCACTTTTTAAGAATTGTTGGGATGGGTTTCCTAATAGCTGATTCATTATTTCAACAGCTTTTCGTTGACTTATACCTTCAATACTTGATATTTTTTCTAAATCAAGGTTTGATACAATTTTATCTAACTCTTTTTCACCTCCTACACTTTTTATTATTTTAGCTGATAATTTCTCACCAACACCACTTATTTCTTTTAAATTAACTTTTTCCATTATATCACCAAATCAAAAAAATAATAGGGGTAATTAAATATTTATTGTATTAATATCCATAAATTCCTTTTTCAAAGTTTCCTTTAGTTAAAACACAACTACCATTTCTAGATAGTTTTTTGATTATTTCCTTTAAACCATTTTTATCATATACATTATAAAATTCATTTAGAGCTTTATAATATACACCACCAACTCGAATTATGTAATCTTCATTTTCCCATCTACCATCAATTACAAAGTTTTTAAACCCAATTTTTTTCAGCATTTGAATTTCTTCAATTAAACATAAATCTTCAGAACTTTGAATAATAGTGCTTTTTTCAAATCCTTCCTTGATATTAAATTGTGTCCCATTATCATCTTGTTCAATAAATAAATTGTTATTTTTGAATTGATTAAATGAACTCTTAATTAAGTCATGTTTACTTTCTAGTAGCTCTAATTTTCCATGAACTAATATATCTACATTATTTAAATTAGACTTATTATTATTATTATTATTTTCTCCATTATTTTCATTATTAAATAAATAATTATTCATAAAAGATTTTATATCTTTTTTACCTAATTCCGGAGATATTGTAAAACCTGAAACGCTACCTAATTCAAGCACACTTTCTTTATTCCAAATATTAACAGCAGAAGAGCAATAAATATTGAAATTATAGTTTTTGTTAGTAGAATCATTAACATCTATGCCGCTAATATCATCTGTGTTATTATTTTCAGCATTATCATTATCGTTAGTGTTATTATCATTATTATCATTTGATAAATATTTAACTAACCCAATACTACTTACCATAATAGATAAGCTATTATTATTATTATTATTATTATTCCCATTGACATTTTTGTTAACTGATAATATATCAATCATTTTTTTATAGCTTTTCAATGTTTCTAAGTGTAATACATTAGGTAATTTCCAGACTAACTCATATTTTTGATTTTTTGATATATCCATAGCACTTTCAATAAAATTTATCTCGGATTCATAGCAATAATGATTTTTTGAATTATTTCCATCATTGTTAGTGTTATTGTCTATCCTCTTATTATTGTGTGGCATTTCAATATAAACTCTTTGGTATATTAAATCAGATTCATTTACTTTGTTTATAGATTTTAATGATTCTAAACTATTTATATAGATAGCTAGCTTATTTTCACTTTTTTTATTGCTATCATCTAGTAGGACAGTATGATTTTCAAAATCATTATTTTTAAAGTACTTTTTCAATGTTTTTTTAGCTGAAAATATATTGTTATAGTTTGGATGATATTTTTCAATTACTAAATCTTTTAGTCCTTCAAATAAAGTTCTTCTAATTTTATTTATGTCACTTATTGGGGCAAAGAATTTATTATTATAATCAAAATTAACTTTTTTAATGCTAAATGGTAAATCGTCAAGTTTAGTAATTTGTTCTTGTATTTTTTCATGAGTAACTGGTTTATTTATAGCTTTTTCCCATGGGGTCAATCCAATAACACTTAAATCAACTTTTCGTTCATATTTATTAAGATTATTATTTTTTAATTTTAATTCTCCTTCTAAAACAGGATAATTATTTTTATCTAATTTAAAAGAAAGTGAAAGTTCTGATTTTTTTATTAAATTTTCTCTATTTTCATGTATATGCTTTATTTTATCTTTCAATATTTTTCTTTTTGTTATGAATACTTTAAAACCCGCTAAACCTTCTAATTCTGTTTTAAACATCTTATTTGTTTTTATGATTACTAATCCAGTTCCTTTGATTTTAGGATTAGTTGAGAGTTCTAATCCAAATTTTATCCCACTATCACTCTCAAAAAGCAACCCATCTCCTTTTTCTGGTATTGTGATTGTTTTTATATTTAATATTAATTCATCTTTTTTTGAGTTTCCATTTAAAACTTTTCCAATAAATAATCCATGGTGTCCTGGTTTTTTAGGGTTTATAAGCTTATTTCTAGAAATATCATCATATTTTTCATTATTATTTTTACTATCTTTATTTTCTTTATTTATTTCAGTATTTTCTTTATTTTCTATATTATTGTATAGTTTTTCAGCACTTTTATTTTCACTGTTCCAATAACTATTAGTAAATTCCCTATTAAAAACTAATTTAAGCTCTTCCAACCCTTTTTCAGTTTCATTTGCATTTTTAAATCTATTATTGATTGCTTTAGCATAAGTACTAACAACTGTAGCAATGTATTCGTCACTTCGGATCCTACCTTCTATTTTCAATGAATCAATACCCATTCTCATTATTTTCTCTAAATCATTATATAATGAAATATCTCGGGGAGAAATAAGATGCCCTTCACTACCTAAAGAACTAATATAGTGTTTTCTACAAGGTTGGGTACACATGCCACGATTCCCACTTCTACCTCCTTTAAATGATGATAATAAGCAATGTCCTGAATAAGAGTAACATAATGCACCATGTAGAAATATTTCAATTTCCATATCATTACTATGGGTAAAATCTATAAATTCTTTAATCTCTGAAATACTTAATTCTCGTGGAGCTACTATTCTTTTAATATTTTGAGATTTAGCCCATTTTAAATCTTCAATATTATGGATATTTAGCTGTGTTGAACCATGGATAGCTAAATTAGGAATATTTTCCCCTATTGCTTTTATTAAACCAATATCTCCTACTAAAACTCCATCAATTCCTAGTTTATAAATTCTAAAAACATGTTCAAGAGCTTCTTTCATTTCAGATTCTTTAATTAATGTATTAACTGTACAGTAAACACTTACATTATGTAAATGTGCAAAATCAATTGCTTCTTTCATTTCAGTATAATTAAAGTTTTTAGCATAATATCTAGCACCAAACTTCTTTCCAGAAATGTAAACAGAGTTTGCTCCAGAGTAAATAGCAATTTTTAATTGTTCTAATGAGCCCGCAGGAGCTAATAATTCAGGAATTTTCATATTTTCTACCCTTCTTTTTTTTATAGTATGGAATTAAAATTATTTAGGATTAAATTTTATTATTATGAGTATTATATTATTTTATTTCAAATTTATAACTTATTTTCTTGCTTTAAAGCATTTTTAATATTTTTTAATAGTTTCAATATTTTTCTACTTTATTATTCTATTATTTTCTTTATTTTTTTGGAGTTAAAGCTTGGTGAAAAAGTCATTACTTACTTACTTTCATAATTGTTTGATATTTATATATTTACTTATATATGGAATTTTCCCAAGAGCTATCTGTAAGTAATGGATAAATTTTCATAAAACTATGTTATGATTCTTAAATATATTTTATTATGAACTACTTATAATAGTGAATGATAACCAATGCTAAAATTTATATGTATGAAAAACATAGTTTAAAATATGTATATTTGTTTAGAAGGGATTGATGGTGGTGGAAAATCAACACAAACTAATCTTCTAGCTAATTGGCTTGAAGAGTGTGGGCATATTGTTCATAAAATAGTTGAACCTACTGATAATGATGTAGGGATACTTATTAGAAAATTACTCACAAACCCTAATGCTACAGAGGATAATTTCCAAAAAACACTAGCATTATTATTTGCAGCTGATAGAATGATGTTAATGGAAGAAATAAATAAATTAGAAAGTGATAATTCGGCTAAAAATAATTTGAACAATATTCGCGATGATATTTTTATAAGTGACAGATCTTTTTATTCAAGCTTAGCTTATCAAGAACCTTTAAACTGGATCTATGAATTAAATAAATATATTAAGAAGCCAAATATTGTTTTATTAATTGATATTAGTATTAATAAAGCTATTTCTCGATGTGATGGTAAAGATGAGTTCGAAAAAGAGCAATTTTTAGAAAAAGTAAGAAATAACTACTTAGAGCTAGCTAAATCTAATGACACTTTCAGAATTATTAATGGGAATAATGGTATAAATAAAGTACACAATGACATTAAAAAAGCTGTAGCTCCTTTATTAGATATTTGTGTTAATGGAATTTAACTTTCGAATACTTTTATCCTTTTATTTAATTCTTTAATTATATAGTTACTAACTTCGTCTAAAACTTCTTTTTGCCCTAAAAATATAGGCCCATAGTCAGTATGTTTTAGTCTAACTTCATATTTGTCAACTACATCTGCAATTATTTTCTCCCCAATTCCCATGGGTAGTCTCATTTCATATTCCATATTATCACTTATCTTTAATATTTTAAATAGTATTTGATTTTAGAATTATTTATTTTTCCATATATTGGCGAACTGGTGCTAAATATTCTATTATATAATCTGTAATAGCATTTTTCAAGTCTAAAGGATGTAATTCTCCGTATTCATATTTTTTTATTAGTTCTTCTTGGGTTAATTTAAGATTTCCTCCAAATTTTTCAGGACGCTTAATTAAAAGAGTCTGCTGTTGAGGAAAAACAAAGTAATTGGCTAATTCTATAATCGGATTGCCATCTATTTCTTTAATTGGACAATAGCTCTTTTTTATTTTATCTTTTATCTCTTTTTCACTATCATCAATGGCTATATAGTTTTCTTTACTTGAAGACATTTTTGCATCCCCATCAAGACCATGGAGAAGTGGAGTGTGGATACAAATTGGAGATTCAATGCCTAATTTTGGTAAATTTTCTCTAGCTAACATTTGTATTTTTCTTTGTTCCATACCCCCTAATGCAATGTCTACTTCAAGAGCTAACATATCTGCAACTTGCATTAAAGGATAAACTACACTAGCTACTTTAGGATTTTCATCAAACCTACTTACTTGATCCATACTTCGTTTAGCCCTAACTAATGTTGTTAAAAGAGATAATTTATAAAGATTAGTAGTATATTCTTCATCTAACTGGAATTTTGAGCCTAAAATAAATTCTGTATCTTCAGATAATCCTAATGCTTGAAAACATTTTTTATTATATTCTGCTACTTCAGATATTTCTTCTAAAGTACCCTTTCCATTTAAAAATGCATGAAAGTCAGCAAGAAGTATTTTTATTTTAAATCCCATTTTTTGTAATTGGATAAGCTTATTTATTGTAATGGCATGGCCTAAATGGACTTTTCCAGATGGTTCATAACCAGTATAAGCTATAGGGCTATCTTTTTTTAAGACATCTTCTAAGTCACTTAAACCAATAACTTCCAAAGTTCCATTTTGTATTTCTTCTATATTTTTATTATCCCCAATATTTTCATCTTTACTCATTTATTCACCTTTAATAAGGTTTTTTTTAATTATAGTATTGTGCCAATCCAATAATTTATAATAATTATGAAACTATGTAAATTCTATTTTTAATTAATATAGTATCTATTTCATCACCAATATTAATATTTTCAAATAAAGTAGAATTATTTTCATTTAAATCAATATCTAGAGCATCATAAGTTTCAGGGTGAAGTATCTGTATAGTATGAGGTGATTTAGATATAACACTTGTTTTAATTTTATTTTCACTTTTTCCAACATATTCGATTAAGCTATAATCTTTCCAAGTAATTGTAAATTGCTTAAAATTATCTAAATTTTCAGCAGTAACTTTATGACCTGTTATTGAGGTGACTTGTGCAACTTGATTTTTATATGTTATAAAATCTCCTTTTTTAAATTTAGCTAAACGTAATGAAATCCATATTCTATAAAGGCCTTTTCCCGTTGACCTATCTTCACTTATAAGTCTAGGAGATTCTTTTAAAATCCCACCTATTCTTTCTTGGAGAATATTAGCTAGTTTTTTACTGGATTTATAAGATCCGATATAATAATCTATTCCTTCTTTTAGCTGTGCTTTTTGTGCAAGATAAGATAACTTATTTTTTTTAAATAACTTCTTTAATGTGGTTTCAACAATATTATTGACATTTTCAATTTCAAAATCTTCTAATTCTCTAGAATCTGCTCTTAATTGTATAACCGATTCATAATATCCTGAATTTCTTTTACTACAATTAGGGCAAACCGATTTATTTATTTTAACAGTTGTTTTAAATTCTTGTTCTATTAAATTGTCAAAAATTCTAGCTTTTCCATTAACAACACATTCATATAAAGTTCCTTTAACTTTAACTATTTCTAACTCTATATCTAAGTTTGATGGGTCCTTTTTTTCATATTTTTCAGCTAAATCACTTAGTTTTATACTATTTTCTAGTGCATTATAAACAATTTCTTCGTAAGGAATTTCTTCTTCTAACCAATTTCCTTTTTCTAATTTAGCATTACAATGGGCACAAATAGTTACCGTAATATTTGGGTCAATTTCTAGTATTTTAAAACCTTTCAAGTAGCAAATTGAACATAATCCTTCAATTAGCTCACCATCATTTGATCCACATTCTGGACAAAACATTTTAACCCCATAATCTATAATTTATTTATTATAATTAATATCTAACCTAAAGAAAATTAAACTAATAAAATTAATTATCAAACTAATTAAATTAAATAAAAAAAATAAAATAATTTTGGATAGTGTTTATAAAATACTTTATTTTATTATAACTTTTTAAATTTTTCCTATTTGAACTAGATTAATTCAAAACTAAATTGATTTATTATTATAATGTCCTTAATGGAGCTTTTGCACCACATGCTGCACATTTAAGAATAAATATTCTGTCTTCACGTATAATACGTGTATCTGGCCGATTACATTCATGGCATATAACGAACTTTTCAACATATTCTTGAATTCTTTCATTAATTAAATAATGTGTGAATTTACCTTGTAAAATAGCTCTTCCACCTTCTAAGTTTCCAGCAGTACCTAATTCTCTAAGTAAGAACTTTAAAACATGTTGAGGGTCACGGTTCATTGCTTCAGAGATATCTTTAAAATTCTTAATGAAAGTTCTATTTCCTTGTATGTCCGAATAAGCTTTAGGAACTTTAAAACGCTTAGTTTCAAAAACTTCAGGTGGTAATTGGTCAATAGCCCTATCTAATAAATTTTCATATTCGCTCATAGTAGTCTCTCCAATAAAATTAAATTTTAGTTATTTAAATTATAATAAACTATTTTAATAAAATTTAGTTATAATTAATTTAGATATAAACATTTATAAGCACTTATAATCACTTATAATCACTTATTACAATCAACCATTTATAACAAATTATTTTTAAATTAATATTTATCATATTATTTATGTATTTCTTTATATTAAAGGATTGTTATAGATATTTTGTTTTTAAAAATTAAACTATAAATCAAACAATTTTCAGGTATCCTGTAGTTGGCTCAAAAATAACTCCTTTTTGGTTTAGTTGCCTAATAATTTCTTCAACTTTTTCTTCACTTACATTGTGTTGATCCATCATTTCGGAAATAAGAACATTTTTCGGTGCATTACCATTATATTCTTCTTCTAACTCTTTTAACATATCTACAAGCACACGAAGCTTGTCACGCTCAGATTTAGGAGTCCTACCTTCTACTTTATCAATATCAATTTTTCCAGTTTCAGCATCTAAACCCACGGCTTTTAAACACGCTTGTTGCAACTTAACTGCTTTATGGGCATCTTCGGCTTCTACAACTTCTTTAAGTCGAATTTTTGCACTAGCTTCTGCTAAACGAATAATAGCTTCTAATTGCCTAGCTGTAATTGGGACTGGTGATTCTTCTTCTTCTCCACTACCTCTCATTGATACATAGAACTCTTCTAATACTTGATTAGCTTCATCAGTTAGCTTAGGAGCAACCCTTTTCCTAGCATAAGCAATATACTTTCTAAGAAGTTCTGGTTCAATATCATATTCAACTGCTTCTTCTTGGTGTATTTTAAGAATGTGTCTTGCTAGTTCCCTATCATTAGTTGCATTAGGTTTATCTTCAATTACGAAAGTTAAATCAAACCTTGAAAGAATTGGTGAAGGCAAATTTATCTGCTCTGCTAATGATTTATATCTATCAAATCTACCAAATTTAGGATTTGCTGCTGCTAGAACAGAACAACGTGAATTTAAAGTAGCCATAATTCCTGCTTTAGCTATACTTATAGTTTGTTGTTCAAGAGCTTCATGGAGTGCTGAACGATCTTCTGGGCGCATTTTATCCAACTCATCCACACATACATTACCTTGGTCCCCAAGAACTAATGCACCTGCTTCTAGAGACCAACCTCCTAATTCATCCCTTACTGCAGCTGCAGTTAAACCTGCCCCACTTGTACCTTTTCCACTAGTATAAATACTCCTTGGGGCTAATTTAGATACATACTTAAGCATTTGTGACTTACCAATACCAGGGTCTCCAACAATAAGAATATGGATGTCTCCTCTTAAACGAGTTTTGTCTTCTAGCTCTTTTGCAGCTCCTCCAAATAGTTGGAGTGCGATAGCCTCTTTAACATCCCGATAACCCCTAATTGAAGGTGCTGTTGATCTTATAATTTTGTTATAAATATCAGGGTCATTAGCAAGTTCTTTAATAGCTTCTTCATCTTCATCAGTTAAATGTAATTCTTCAAATTCTTGCTCTAATGGCTCAATATAATTTGCATAAATATAATTTTTAAATTTACCACTACGTTCTTCCCTAAATGTTTTTAAGGTTCCTGTAATACGTACACTATCTCCTGGATTCAAATTATCTACTAAATCATCTTCTAAAACTAGTAACATTTGTTTAGGCTCAGTTCCTCCAGATAAATTTTCTAAAGGTTCTTGTATACGTGCAGTTTGGGTATCAATATACTTAGATTCTTCTTGAAGTAATCTAAATGAACGTCCACCACATTCAGTACATAATGATGGCTCTACAAGAATATTGGTTGTTGGTTGGTCTACTTCATGTAATCTCATACAACCTCTACACTCAAAAACACCTGTAATAATTCTAGGGCGAATTTCATCAGTTTTCCTTACAATTCCATCTGCTGAAACAAATCTACCAATATATTTACTTAGTAAATCTCCTAAAGGTAATAAATTGGTTACATTTTCTAACCTAATATTAACATCAGCATTTTTCATTAATGGATCGACATTTTTAATAGCTTTTTGAGAAGCTTCAATGACATCATCTGGTTTTTCAATTAATAAATCTGCTAAATCAGGGTCAAACATTTCTAAATCAATATAGTCTATTATTATTGATTTATCGTCAGGATATCTTTCTAATACTTCAAAAACATTTTCTTTGTACTTTGTTGAGAAAAATTCCTCAAATTTTGCCAATGAAGTTTTTGATTTGCTAGTTGAACTCATTATTATTATTTAGAATCTTGGTCTTAATATAATTTTCCAAAATTTATAATAAACTACGAAAGAAAAAATAAAAAACTAAATATATCTTATATAAAACAAAAAAAACAAAAATAATAAAAACAACATAATTAAATAACACAATTTATAATAACATAAAAGTTAACAACATAAAAATATATAATTAGTTATAAATATATTATTGATTCTTAGTATGCTTAGTTTTAATAATATCAATAATAAAAAGTAGAAATACTAAAGATAATAAATATAATAACAATATAGCCGTAATTATACTAAACTATTATAACCGATAAGTTAATATAAATAATAAAGATAATGGGAAATATTCTAAAATACTAGTTAAATGGTGCTAAAATGAAAAAATCACGTTTAAATTTATTTAAAACAACTTCAATGACAATAACTGTCATTGGCATTATAATGATTATAGCTACTATTGCAGTTGCAGCGTATATTGGAATATCTGCAATTAGTAATGGTGTTTCCTCAGGAGTTTCTTCAGCAGAGCAATATGATAAACTTGCTATTTTAAAATCAGACTATAGTGCTATTGAAAAAGAATATAACTCTACAAAATCTAAAATATATGCTGGATCAAATTCTGATTTAAAAAAGAAGTTTGTTAATGCGGAATTAGAACTTATTAAAGCAAAAAATGCCGTTGATAATGTAGAAAGTGCATTAAAATCAAATAAACCTTCTGATGAGGTAAATTCAAGAATAATGGAGGCTGAAAATCAGATAGAAGTAGCTAAACAAGCATTAACAAATGTTAAATAATTATATTTTTATTCTACTTTTTTTCTTATTTTTTATTTATTCTACTTATTCTATTTTTTATATTTATTTTCTATTACTTTATTTAATTTTATTTTTTATTATTAAAAGTTATTTTGCTATTTAAGTTAGTATGGGGTTTAACTTTCATTGGTTTACTAGATACTTTAAAAGATTTAAAATTTCTACTATTTTCAATAATTCTTAATATATATGCAATAATAGTTAAAAATACTGGTATTAAGCTAATTATTTTTATAAGAGTCATTATAGTTGAACCTATTTTAAATATTTTTATTATAACTTTTGGTCCAAAACTCAATATTTTTATTATTGTGTATAACAATTTATCACCACCTATTCAGTATTTATTATTATCATTTTTTATTATTCTTTATTTCATTTTTTTATTATATTATCTTTACCACACATTTTACCATTTATGTAATGGGTAAAGTTTTAAGTTCTTCTTTTATATTTTAAACCAATAACATACATTTCAGTACTTTTTTTTCTAGAAGAGGAAGGTTTTGTTGTTTTAACTGACCTAAATTCTTTTTTAATTTTATCTAAGAGTTCTTTGTATTCACTTCCCTGGAAGACTTTTATAACCATATTTCCATTATTTTTAAGGATTTTTTTATTTATATCTAAAACTCCTTGTGCTAAATCGGTTGAACGTAACTTATCAATGTCTTTTATCCCAGTAAGCTTTGGTGATGCATCAGACATAACTACATCTGCATAGCCCTCTAAATATCTAATAATTTCTTCTTGGGCTTCTGTACTTGTGAAATCTCCTTGCATTTTATATAGATTTTCTTCGGTAAATGGTTTTATTTTGTTAAGATCAATGGCTACAACTTTACCAGTTTCCCCAACTTTTTCTAAAGCTACTTGGGACCAACCACCGGGAGCAGCACCTAGGTCTACTATTTTTTCTCCTTCTTTTATTATTTTATACTTTTTATCAAGTTGTAGTAGTTTAAAAGAAGCACGTGACCGATACTCACTTTCCTTTGCTTTTTTATAATAATGTTCTTTCTTTTTTTCAACTTGCCATCTGCTTCCCATAATAAATCTCCGCTAATATAATTTTATATTGATACTTATTATTGTATACTAATTTATTAGTAGTTTACTTCTTCTTTGTCTAGATTATCAATAGCTTATTATAGTTTATTAGTAGTATATCACTAAATTTTTTACCTTTCACTATTTAGCTCACTATTTTATTGGTTTTAGTATCACTATCTATATATCATTATCTCTATGTTATTATTATTTGCTTAGTGTTAATATTATTAATTATTTTCATCTTTATTTTTTAAATTTCAATGCTTTACAAACAGGAGGATTTACTTTTACAAGCTCTAAATTTACTTCCCCCTCTTTAACTTCCATTATCATTACTGTTGAATCACTTAGTCTAGGATAAGTTGGACTTCCAGGGCATAAAATAATAATATCTTCTTCTTTTCCAATAAATGGTTTGTGTGTATGGCCCGTAATTAATACATCTACTCCTAATTCTTTTGCAATGTATTTTAGCTGCTGGGTATCACCTTTTGGAAATACTTCGCCATGGATTATTCCAATTTTAACTCCGTCAATAGTAATAGTTTTAGTCTTTGGAAGATCCAATCCTTCTAAACGATCTATATTTCCTTGAACACATAATACGGGGGATAATTCTTCTAATGATTCAATTACGCACATATTAGTTATATCTCCAGCATGAATTATAAGTTCAACATCTTTAAATGCATCAAAAACAGTTTTTGGAAGTTTAACACTTTTATCTGGGATATGTGTGTCGGATATTATTCCTATTAACATAAATGTTCACCCTCATAATTTATTGTTATTAATTTTTATAAAAAGAGCTACTTGGATTTTTTATTAATTATCTACTAATTATCCTTATAATTTATATATTAATAATTATTATTTTTATATAATTTATATATTTCTACTTGTTTTAAATTATTTTTCCTTTTTTTGGGATTGCACTTTTATCTTTAACCATTTTAACAGTTTTTTTAATAATTTGAATGTATTATTACTATTAAGTTTTATAATATTTTGATAATTATTTTTTACAATCTAATGTATTTATCATTTTAAAAACTATTAATATTGTAATTATAGTGATATTTCCTATTTTTTAGCCAAATTACTGTGTTTTATCTATTTAATTTTCTATAAAAATCATGAAGAAAACTTTATAAGGTGAAAGTTTATATAACTATATTTATAGTTATAATCATAATATCTTAAATGAGTACTTAAAATAAGTAAATTTTTCACAAAAGGAGATAAAATTATGGGTAAAGTCAAAAAAGAAGAAATTCTAAGTATATTAGAAAACTATGACAAAGACGAAATAACAATAGCTACACTTGGAAGCCACACTTCCCTCCATATTTTAAATGGGGCTAAAGAAGAAGGTTTTAAAACTGCAATTGTTTGTGAAAAAGGAAGAGATATTCCTTACAGACGTTTTGGAGTAGCTGATGAATATATTATAGTTGATAAGTTTAAAGATATTGTTAATGATGATGTTCAAGAAAAACTTAAAAGTATGAATGCAATTGTTGTTCCTCATGGATCTTTTGTAGCTTATGCTGGTCTTGACAGAGTTGAAGATGATTTTGTTGTTCCAATGTTTGGTAATAGGGATATACTTCGTTGGGAAGCAGAAAGAGACTTAGAAAGACAGTTGTTAGTTGGTGGTGGAATAAGAATACCTTACAAATACGAAAAACCTTCTGATATTGACAGAACTGTTATGGTTAAGTTTCCAGGTGCAAGAGGCGGTCGTGGATACTTTGTAGCTTCTTCTAAAGAAGAATTTGACCAAAAAATTGAATCTATGAAAGCTAGAAAATGGATTGAAGATGAAGATGTAGCTATGGCACATATTGAAGAATATGTTTCAGGTTGTAATTACTGTATTCACTTTTTCTACTCTGCATTAAATGATGAAGTAGAAGTTATGGGTATTGACAGCCGTTACGAGTCTAGTATTGATGGTATTGTAAGAATACCTGCAAAAGACCAGCTAGATCTTGAGCTTGACCCATCTTATGTTATTACTGGTAATCATCCAGTTGTTATGAGGGAATCTTTACTTCCTCAAGTATTTGATATAGGGGATAGCTTAGTTGAATCTGCTAGTAAATTAGTAGCTCCTGGAATGAATGGTCCTTTCTGTATGCAAACTCTTGTAAATGATGACTTAGAAGTCATTGTATTTGAAATTAGTGCAAGAACAGATGGGGGTACTAATACTTTCATGAATGGTTCTTCATACAGTTACTTAAAATATGGTGAACCAATGAGCATGGGTCGTAGAATTGCTCGTGAAATAAAAACAGCTCTTAAAGAAGGTGGAATTGAAAAGATAATTACTTAAATTATCTATTTTTTCATTTTTATTCTTATTTTTACTTTTATTTTTTTGTTAGCATTTTTAATTTATTGGCTTTATATTTTTAATATTTTTTAATACTTTTAGTTTTCAACTATTTTTAATATTTTTAACTTTTCACAGCATTTAAGAACTTATAACTAAGTTATTTTCATTTTTATTATGTAAAAATAGCTAGATAAAAATAGTAGGATATATTAAAGTTTATTATGTAAAAATATAAAAAAAATAAATTAATAATATTAAATTAATAAATTAATTTAACTATTAATTTTTAAACTACATTTTTTTGAGGTTTATAATTATTTTATTTCTAAGACGGGTATTTAAATTGAATTATCCGGTGCTAATGCCCCACCTAAAAGCCCAGCAATACCCATTGTGAATACAGAAGCAATTAGTGAAATAAGAATATATATGATTGCAATACCTGTAGCTGCTACAAATCCACCTATTCCAAAGAAAATACCAAATATCATTATTAATATTCCTGATACTATTGCTCCAAAGGCTCCTGCAACAGCAGCATTTTTCAACCCACCTAATGCTCCTGATTGTGCCATATAACCTACAATAAAACCTACAAACAGTCCAAATATAAAACTATATGATCCTAAAAACATAGAACCAATAGTTAATAATATGAAACCTATTATAACTGCTCCCCATTTCATTTTAACACTCCTTTATTATTAAAAATAATCCTTTAGATTATATTTGTCTAAATAGTTCATTAGTTCGTTATTACTTATTATTACTCATTATTATTCATTATTATTTATTATTTATTACTTATTTTTTCTTCATTATTTTGTTTATTAATAGTTCTACTTTCACCTTTATCATTAAATAGTTCAGCTATACCACCAATTGAACCTAAAACTCCAGAAAGTTCTGCAGGTAAAAATATTTTTGTAGCTTTCCCATTAGCTATTTTTTCAAGGGATTCTAAATATTTAATTGCAATTAAGTCATTACTAGGATTTCCTTCATGAATGGCATTATAAACTGTTTCAATAGCTTTTCCTTGACCTTCTGCAAGAGCTATTTCTTGGTATCTATTTGCTTCAGCTACTTTCTTAATTGCTTCTGATTGTCCTTCTGCTTCTAAAATTTTAGATTGTTTGTCTCCTTCAGCACGCTCAATTTCAGATTGCCTGTACCCTTCTGCTTCTAAAATTGAAGCTCTTTTCATACGTTCTGCTTTCATTTGCTTTGACATTGCTTCAACAATATCCTTAGGAGGTTCAATCTTTTGAATTTCTACTCTAACAACTCTAGCTCCCCATTTATCAGTAGCTTCATCAAGAACTTCTCGTAACTTACTGTTTATCATTTCTCTTGAAGTTAATGTTTGATCAAGCTCTAAATCTCCAATAATATTTCTTAAATTTGTTTGAGCTAATTTTGTTATTGCATGGTAAAAATTAACTACATTATAAACAGCATTTGTAGGGTCTGTAACTTCGTAAAATATAACACAATCTACTACAACAACTGTATTATCTTTAGTAATAACTTCTTGAGGGGGTACATCCACTACTTGCTCCCTAAGATCAACTTTTTGTATGGACTCAATAAATGGCATTATAAATGCAAGCCCACTTTCAGCTACACGCTGATATTTCCCAAATCTTTCTATAACTCCCTTTTCATAGGGTCTTAATATTTTTATTCCTTTAAATCCCATTATAAATACTATTATTATAATTATTAAAACTACAAACCAATCCATTTAATCACTCACCATATCTGATTTTTCAACTATTAATCTAGTTCCTTTTATTTCTTTCACTCTTACTAGTTCGCCTTTTAATATTTCATCTGTAGAACTTGCTTTCCAAGTATCTCCAATGATTTTTACAGTTCCTATTTTATTTTCACTAATATCTTCTAAAACTATTCCCTCTTCCCCAATAAGTCGTTCAGAACCTACTTTTTTTTCTGGTGTATTTTTTGTTAGTCTTTTTGCAAGTGGCCGTGATAATAGAATACAAACTACACTCACAATAATGAAAATAGCTATTTGGCTAATTGGGTCAAATCCACTATAATTCAAAATCGCTGCTGAAAAAGATCCAATTCCAATAGAGAGTAAAAAGAATCCTGCTGTAAGTAATTCACATAGGACACACACTACTCCTAAAACTAACCAAAAATATAAATCAAACATTTTTTTAATTCCTTATTTTACAATTTTTTATATTATAACTTTTTATTTTGTAGTTATTTTCAATAATTCCTTCAAAAATTCAGCTAATAATTTATTTAATATTATTCTTAACATTTATATTATTCATTTTATTCTTAGGCAATTACCATTATTTTTATCATTTTTATCATTATTATTATTATTATTAGCATTATTATTTATGCTATGGTTATTAGCAGTATTTTTTGAGGTAGAAATAGCAATACTAATATTAGTTCAAGATATTATTCCCAATATTATGGTATTTTTAATAACATTTTTGTTAACAATACTATTGCTAATAATATCAGAGTTATAATAATCTTTAATAATATTATTTTTAGTAATATCAATGCTAGTAACATTAGTACTACAAGTTTTAGAGCTATAAATTAAAAACTAAAAGTTAGCATTGATTTTGCCAATGAAATCTTTGATTTTTATGTCTTTATTTTTTAGTTCTTCTTTTTTTAAGTAAAAAGTAGCTACTGGTGCTTTAGAACTCATATCTGCCATATTGGCTAGGGTTTTATCATAACCTGATCTTCCACAAGTACAGAAGAATCCAGTATTTTTGAATTTACCTTTATTATCATCTAAATAGATCATTACTGGTGTTGCCATAGTTGATGCCCATACAGGAGTTCCAACAATTACTAAATCATAATCTTCAACATTATATTTAGTTTGGGTGATTTGGGCTTTTTTACCTCTAGCTGCTTCTATTGCTGCCCCAATATATCCTAAAATACCTTTTCTACTTTTTAAGTCTTTTATTTCTTCAATATCACAGTCAAGTTGGGACTGAATTTCTTCAGCTACATCTTTGGTGATATTGGTTCTTGAGTAATAGCTTATTAAGATTTTCATAACTATATACTATGTTCTTTCTAGCTATTATTTATTTGCATTTTCAGACATTTTGTTATGATAATAAATGACATTTAAACCATATTTATTTTTAAGATAAAATTTAAAATAAAAATAAATTATATCTATTAATCAATCTAATCATGTTTAGTAAATCCTATTTATATTAAATCATATTATAGTACTAAAATTTTATAAATCCTATTTATTTGTTATCTTTAGATATTTTATCAATAATTGCTTGGTGCATACGTTTTATAAATTCTATTCTATCTTCATATTTTAAAACATCAAGATATCCTGAAGAAACAAGGTTAAATGCAAATGGGGATGGTATTTTTGTATCAATTGTTTTAATTTCCATTTGCCCACTTTCTACCATAGTTAAAACTTTCTTAGCATCTTTTATGTCCATAAAATCCTCAATAACTTCTCTTCGAGCTTCTTTTAAAATAGAGAAATTATCATCTAATTCTTCTACAAACTTAAGTAATATTTTCCCTTTTACTTGTTGTCTACCTACTGATTTTTCTTGTCCTTTATAACGGCGTAATATCATTAATGAACGCCCTGCACAATGTCTGAATCTAGTAGCTAATGTTTCGGTCTTTCCAATTGATTTAACTAAGAGTCCCTCCATATTTTCGGAATTTAATTCTTTAAATGCTTCTAATCCCCCAATTTTCCCATCTGAACTTAAATAAAAACCATTATCTGAAATTGAAATCATAACATCTCTTCTGTACTTTTTAGCTATTATGTAAGCAATAGCACGTGAAAGAGCATCATTCACACGTCTACCAAATAAACTGTGAAACACAACAAATTTACGACCACCAAAACCAGTATAATATTCAATAAGAAGTTTTTTAGTACTGGGGACTTGTGCATATAAAAATTGCTCTTTAAAATACTCATAAATAGAATTTGCAGCATTATCATCAATATAAAGATAGCTATGTAAAAATTCAATAATTTCTTTTTTACTACGAGGATATTGAAACTTTCCTTCCATTATAGCTCTAAATCTTTGAATATCCATAGCTAAATCAAATGCTAATGGAAGTTGCTCTGAAAACCAAGAAGGAATCGTTGGTGGTCCACTTGATGGTGAAACATTTATTGTCATTCCTCTAGCGTAATTAAACCTAAATACATTCCCTCCAAGTACAAAAGTATCTCCTTTTTGAAGTTTTTCCATAAAATCTTCTTCAATTCGCCCTACCACGTCACCATTACATTTTACAAGAGCTCCTGAACGATCAGGTATTGTTCCAATATTTGTTGAATAAAGAACTCTAGCTAACTTACCTCTTTTTCCAAAGGTATTTTTTTCTTTATCTGTCCAGATTTTAGCATAAACATATCTATCTTCAAGTTCTGTGTATTCACCAGCCATATAACTAATTACACTATCATAATCTTCACTTGTAAGTCCCTCATAGCAATAACTTTTTTTAATTACTTCATATGCATAATCAATATCCCAAATATTTTCAATTGCCATTCCATAAATGTGTTGTGAGAGAACATCTAAACAGTTACGTGGAATATTAAGTTTATCAATTCTACCTTCTTTCGCATTCTTTAGAATTAATCCACATTCAACTAAGTCATCTCTGTCAGTTACAATTAATCTACCTTTTGATTTTTCATGTAACTGGTGTCCACTTCTCCCAATTCTTTGAAGAGCTCTAGAAACTGATTTTGGTGAACTTATTAGTATTACAAGGTCAATAAAACCAATATCAATTCCGAGTTCAAGGGATGTTGATGATACAACTACTTTTAATGTTCCTTCTTTTAATTTATTTTCTGTCTGAAGACGAATTTCCTTAGAAAGAGATGAATGGTGAGCCATAACATTTTCACTATTGTAATGTTCTGGAAATCTTTTTTTTAAGTTGTATGAAACTGATTCTGTTCCACTTCTAGTATTAGTAAAAATTAAACTGGTTTTATGGGAACTACCTAAGTCATCAATTAAATCATACATTGCAGTATTAGTTTCATCTGGACCTGCAGCTATTATATCATCAACAGGACAAATAACTTCAATATCCAGTTTTTTTAAGTAATTTATTGCTACAATAATACAATTTCTTGGAGTTCCATATTCATAACCTACAAGAAATTTAGCTACTTCTTCAAGTGGGGAAACAGTAGCTGAAAGTCCAATACGAGTATAATGCCCAATAAGATGTTGGAGACGTTCAAGAGACAAGGTCATATGGACTCCACGCTTATTTTCAGCAAGTGAATGTATTTCATCAATAATTACATATTTAACTTTTGAGAGTTTTTCTCTAAATTTTGGAGCAACAAGTAAAATAGCTAGGGTTTCAGGAGTAGTAATTAAAATATGTGGGGGCTTTTTAAGCATTTTGCTACGTTCGTATTGGCTAGTGTCTCCCGTTCTAACACCTTTTCTAATTCCAAGTTCATCAAAACCATTTCTTTTTGCTATTTTTTCAATTTCAGAAATAGGTTCCTCAAGATTTTTCTCAATATCATTATCCAGAGCTTTAAGAGGTGAAATATAAATACAATATACTTTATCTTCTAGTTCCTTTTTCTCAGCAAGTGTAGTAAGTTCACTTATTATTGATAAAAAAGCAGTTAATGTTTTACCTGAACCTGTAGGGGATGAAATAAGAATATTATTATTTTTGTGAATTTCAACAATAGCTTGCTTTTGAGCAGGACTAAAGTCTTCAAACTTATTTTCAAACCATTCTTTAACCCATGGGTGAAGAGTTTTGTATATTTTGGCTTTTGAATAAGTTTTTGTTTGTTCTTTAATCATATTTCCACTACTATTTTAGTATTATATTATTATATTAGTATATCCTTTATTATTCCTTAGTATATTGGTATATGCTTATTTATTACTTATTATTTTGATATAGGATTGTACGTATTATAAAATTCTCACTTAAAGTCTATTAAATCCTTTATTAAACTCATTATTAAAGTTAATAATATCTTTAACTTTTCCAAAATTAAATATCTCACTTTCTTCAACAGCTAGTACTTCAAATTCATTTATATTACTTTCTTTTAAAAATGGTGAAAGTGTTTTTTCTACTAAAATATCCGAACCTTCAGCTAAAAAATTAAATGATGGCATAACAATAAGTTGTTTTTCAGAACTACCAATGTTAAAAACACCATTTAAGAAACATTTAACTTTTTCAACACGTTCACAGTTTCGGATTCCAATTGAGGGATGTTCATGACCTATAATAACATAGTCATAATTTGCACTAATATTATTTTTAATTTCTTTATTTAGTCGATGGCCATGTAAAATAAGAATATTAATGGGTTCAGCAATTTTAGATTCTGTAATTTTATTTTTGTTGTTTTTTATATTAATAGAATAATTGTCATAAATATTAAGATTATGTTGTTTTAAAATAAATTCGGTAAAATTGTCGTGGTTTCCTTTAATAATGATAATCTCTTCAAAGTGTTCTTCTAAAAAATTAATAAATTCCTCAGTTTCTTTCCATTCTTGTTTAGAAATCTTTCCAAATTCGTGTTTTAAATCTCCATTAACAATAATTTTATTAGCATCTGAATTAGCAATTATTAATTCTAACTTAGCTATTATTTTCTTAAATTGGAATTTAGGTATCATAAAACCTTGCTTATTAAGAGCATATTCGTATCCTATATGTAAATCACTGATAATAAGATATTTATCATTATAATCATTAATTTCAATAGCTAAATCAATGATTTTAATATTATCCATTAAATAATAGTTACTATCATTTATATTATTATCACTATTACTACTTTGACTATTGCTCTTATTATCATTGCCTTTATTATTACTATTGATTGTAGAATGATTATTCATAGTACCTTTAAAGATTATATTATTTTTTATATTTTTTTCAATTATTGAGTCTTGGTCAATACTCTTATTAATTATATTGTTTTTAATTATATTTATTAATAAGTAATTATAAATTTATTTAATACTATAGATTATCTAATTGTAATTAGGTTCAATAGTTTTAATTAGTATAATATTCTTATTACATATTTATTAAAGTCATATTTTTAATCTATATATCAATTATTTTGGAGCTATGTTTTAATCAATTGTAGCTATAATTAAAATAACTAAAATCCAATAAAATATAAATTTAATTAATCATATCTTTTAAAATTTAACTTTATCAGGTGAAATCATGAGTGAAAACAAATTAGATGTACGTGGGGCTATTGAAAAACTAAATAGTAGTAATGTTGAAGAACGTAAGTTGGCAGTTAATAGCTTAGAAGGAGTAAATGATAAAAATATAATAGCTCCTTTGATTGAAGCATTAAAGGATGAAAATCATCCTGTAAGATTTAAAGCTGCTGAAAATTTAGGGGCTATGGGCGAAATAGCTATTGGTGATTTAATTAATGCTGTAAATAATGGGGAGGGTGAATTTAAACGCTTTGCAAGCTTTGCATTAAAACAAACTGGCAGTGAAAAAGCAGTTGATTATTTTGTAGAAGCATTAAATGATGAGGATTTTGGTGTTAGAAAAGTAGCTGTTCGATCTCTTGGTGAATTAAATGCAGTTAATAAGTTAGATGATATTGCATCTACATTAGAAGATGAAGATTGGGGTGTAAGATTAGCTGCAATAAGATCTCTTGGAGATTTGGGAACAGAAGAAGCAATAACTGCAATTAAAAAAGCAAGACGAAAAGAAAAAGATAAAGACTTTAAAAAAGCATGTAATAAGGCAATTAAGAAGATAGAAAAAGCTATTAAATAGATTAAATGTTGTAAATATCTTATTTTTAATTATTTTCACCCTTAATTATTTTAATTTCATCAAATACTTCATCAAGAGCAATATCATAGTCTGATTTATAATATTTATCTTGAATTGGTCTAAATTCCCCATATTCTTTTTTAGATATTTTATCAGCTTTTTTCTAGTAATTGTTCCTTTATTTTTTAAATATCCATATTATTAATTATTTATCTGTCGCCTAATATCTCTTTTAATTCATAAACATCTTCACGTCTATTTTTCATAACTGGAATTTCTTCTCTTATTTTTTCTACTTCATTTAAATCTAAATCTACAATAACTACTTCCTCATTATAATCTGCTTTTGCAATTATTTCTCCCCAAGGATTTACAGCTATACTATTGCCATAGGAATGGTAACTGGATTCTTTATTAAGTGCAGGTGCTACACCAATAGTAAATATTTGATTATCAACGGCTCTTGCTCTAAATAGTAGTTCCCAATGAAGAGGGCCTGTTGTAAGATTAAATGCTCCAGGAATAACAATTATATCGGCACCTTCTAATGCCATAAGTCGTGAAAGTTCCATAAATCTTATATCATAACA
This sequence comes from Methanobacteriaceae archaeon, assembly GCA_051649785.1. GTDB lineage: Archaea > Methanobacteriota > Methanobacteria > Methanobacteriales > Methanobacteriaceae > JBOFHT01. The sequence goes on along the minus strand of JBOFHT010000089.1, from coordinate 8,782 downwards.
AATACATAGTCCAATTTTCCCAAATGGGCTATTAAAAACAGTTATATCGCGACCTGAACTTAAAGTATCAGATTCCATAAATCTTATTTTTCCTTTAATATCAATATCAAAAAGATGTATTTTTCTGTGTTTAGCTACTAATTCACCTTTATCATTAAAAACAAAGCTAGTATTATAGATTTTTTCTTTATTTGATAAATTTGATATGGTTTTTTCAGGAATCGAACCTGCAATAATCCAAATTCCAAGTTCTTTTGCAGTTTTAGCTATTTCATTTAGTGTTGGACTTTGGCCATCACTACAAATTTCTGCATATTCAATAAACTTCTTATTTTCATATGGGCAATTAAACATTTCACCTAAAATAGCTAGTTCTGCTCCTTTGGATTTAGCTGATTTAATTAGTTCAATAGCCTTTTCAATGTTTTTTTCTTTATTACCAACTACTTTCATTTGACATAAAGCTATTTTAGAAGAACTTTTCTTAGAAGAATTTTTCATTTAACCACTTCTAAATTTTATAATTTACAATATTTTAATATAAATTGATGTATGGATAACTTGAATTTATACTGAATAATACTCTAAAATCATTATTCTGCTTCAAGTTTTGATAATACATCTATATAAGGTTTAGCCCACGGCGGAGTATTATTTTCATTAAGTTCTGCAATTAACATATCATCGTCTAATTCCTGCATCCAAAACCTAATGGGATTTGTTTCAACATGAAGTTCCCTAAAACCAATTATTATCACACCAGGTTTAAGTTTATTTTTTGGACTGATTATTCCTTTTTCCTTTAGTTTTTTAGCGGGATCCATTTCTAGCACCTTTTACTATGTTTAAGGATAGTTAATTATTACTTGAGTTTATATTCTTTTTCTATTTGCACTTTATTAGTTCATTACATTTTATTTGTTTCAAATATTTTTGAGTATTATTATTATTATTATTTGGAAATCCCTGAAATTGATTTCATAAAAATATTAGAAGATTAACAAAATAAAAAAGGGTTTCTACAAAGCCAAATTTTATATGAATATTATATGCATATAATAATATATTTAAATTTTTTATTTATTATATATATATATATATATTAATTATATTGATAATTAAATTATATGATACCTCTAATAGGAGATATCATGATGGATAATAATTTATTTTAGTTTTTATATTTTTATATTCATATTTTTATTTATATTTTCACTGTTTTTGTTTTTGTGTTGGAGTAGTATATTCCAGTTCCTGTGTATTTTGTTGTTATTTTACTTTTACCTTTGACTTTTTTTATTTGGATTGTTAGGTATCCTATTCCTTTACTGTTTGTTTTTACTTGTCCAAGGTATTTGCTTCCTTTATAGAATTTAATCCATTTATTAGCCATTATTTTCTTTTTTGCATCTTTAAGTGATACTTTAAATTTTGCGTATTTTTTGTTTTTTGAATAGATAGTGAAGTCAGTAGATGTTTTTAATTTACTTGCTGTGTATTTTATGGTTAATCCAGGGTCATTCGCAAATTTAATAGTATTATTAACTGTATCTAGTGTTATGTATTGTGCACTATTGTAGCGACCATCTATATTTTTTAAAATTTTTCCATTATAGTATAAACTAACTGTAAAAAATTGGAACTTGGATTTTGCATCAGCGTTGATATTAGTTCCGTTAAGGACAAAGTAATAATTGATTAATATGTTATCTTTTACAGATAATTTGCTATTTAAAACACTAGTACTAATTTTCATTGTATAATAGTTAATTGGTGATATTCCATATGTTTTTCCTTTAATGTCATTAGACCCCCACCAGTTATAGCCTATATTAACATTAGAACTATCTCCAATTATGTTTGGGTCTAAAATTTGTTCATCAGAGTAGTAAATGGATTCTCTATTTATTGTTAAAAATTTATTATAATTAATTGAAACAATATTTTCAATTAAACCTAGGTATATGTCATTGCCTTTTAAAGCAGAATTGTTAATGAAATTAGAACCTGTAACAGTCATACGGGTAACTAGGTTGTATATTGCTCCTCCGTCACTTTCTGCATTGTTTTGTGTGAAGTTGGAGCTAGTTATTGTTGTTTTTGCGAGGTTGTATATTGCTGCTCCTTTTGTTGCTTTGTTTTTTGTGAATGTGGAGTTAGTGATTGTTGCGGTGTTTTCATTATTGTATAATCCACTTCCAGAGTTTGCTTGGTTGTTGTTAAATGTGGAGTATGAAACACTTAAGTTTCCGTTGTTGTATATTGCTGCTCCTTTTGTTGCATTGTTTTCTATGAAATTAGAGCTTTTAATTGTTAAGTTTGCTTGGTTGTATATTGCTGCTCCTTTTGTTGCGTTGTTTTTTGTGAATGTGGAGTTAGTTATTGTTGTTTTTGCGAGGTTGTATATTGCTGCTCCGTCACTTTCTGCATTGTTTTTTGTAAAGTTAGAGCTGGTGATTGTTGTTAATGTGTTTTCATTATTGTATAATCCACTTCCATATTGTCCTTGGTTGTTGTTAAATGTAGAGTATGAAACACTTAGATTTCTATTGTTGTATATTGCTCCTCCATTTTTTGCACTGTTTTCTATAAAATTAGATTTAGAAATTAATAGATTATCATTGTTATATATTGCTCCTCCATTATAGTCTGCTTTATTTTTTGTAAAATTTGAATTATTAATATTCAATTTTCCATATTCATTATATATAACACTACCAAAAGATGCTTCATTATTGCTAAAATTAGAGTATGATACATTAATGTTTCCTTGATTGTATATTGCTCCTCCATTTGTTGCACTGTTTTCTATGAACTTTGAGTTGAAAATTGATACTTCTCCGTTATTATATATAGCACCACCTTTAACTTGGTATACATTACTATTATGCTCCCCCATAACTTTATTTTCAGTAAAGTTTGAGGTATTAATACTTAAAAAAGCATTTTCCGTGTTATATATTGCCCCACCATATTCAATTGCGTTATTTTCTTTAAATGATGATTTATAAATGAATAACTGGTAATTATTATATATAGCACCATTTTCATGTGCTGTATTATTATTAAAAATAGATCCAGTAATATATAAAGTAGTAGCGTAATTAGAAATAGCTCCTGCAATTTTAATAGCAGTATTGTTCATAAAATTTGAGTTATTTATAGATAGAACATTACCTAATGAGCTAATAGCTCCTCCATAGTTAGCATTGTTTCCTATAAAATCTGAATAATTTATGTATGATTTGTTATTATTACTATTAGCATACTCAATGTTTATTGCTCCACCTTCGTTTCTAGCAATATTTTCTATAAATTTTGAACTATTTATAACTATATTACCAATACTATGGATTATGGCTCCCCCATTAAATCCTTGATTTTCTTTAAATAAAGTATTGTAAATAAATAAGTTATTTGAACTAAGAATAGCTCCCCCATGGCTAATAGCATAATTATTGGTAAAATTGGAATTATTAATGTTTAGATTACCTGTGCTATATATGGCTCCTCCATAAGCTGAACCTCCAGGTTCTTCTGCTTTGTTATTTGTGAAATCTGAATTATATATCTTTAAATTACCTTCGTTATATATTGCCCCTCCATACTTTTTAACTTTATTATCTGAAAAATAAGAATCACTTATACTTAATTCACCTTTATCCATATTAGATATAGCTCCTCCTCTAATAGCATTGTCACAACCTATAAATTTAGACCCCATAATATCTAATTTGTTATAATTAGTTATTGGGCTGTAATCACCATCTCCCATACCTAATGGGTAATAAGCATTGTTTAAGAATGTGCAATTTATTATGGTTAGTTTTCCATTGTTAACTATTCCTGAAGAATCTTTATCTGAAGCATTATGTATTTCTAAATTTATCAAAGTTAATGTACCATAATTAGATATGAAATAGCTACGGCTTCCATTAATGACTGCTTTATTGTTAGGGTCACTACTTTTAATAGTAATGACACTACCTTCATTTATATTTATCTTAGTATTATTACTTCCATTATAAATTCCCCCTTCTAATATAATTTCAGAATTCCCATCTGCTATTGATTTGTTAATTCCTCCAAGGGTACTATTACTAATTGTTATTTCTTTTGCTGATGCTGAGCTTATTGCTGCCAATGATATTATTCCTATTATTCCTATTAATAAGATTATTTTGCTTATTTTATTCATATTTTAATTCACCTCTTTTTAAATATTAATGTTTAATTAAATAGATTTTTTTAATACTTAGAGTCGTGGTCAAAAGTCGAAATTTCTAAATCAAAACTTTATTAAAATCCTTGGATTTGTAAATGAAGAAAATTTTTCTATATGAAAAATCTTTTTGGCTAAGACTCACTTATTATGCTTTATGTAAGTTAGGTGCTGTATAATTTCTACTTGCTCCTAAAACCAGTAATACATTCTAATAACATTTATAATCCTTGGAATGCTTTAAATTGCTTTAAATCAGATTATTAAAATTAAAATCTTATGTATAACTTAGATATGGTATTAATATATGTTAATTGGGGAAATACCTCATCTAAATAAGTATATAATCATTAAACAATATAAGCTTTATGTTTTACTGATATTAGTCCTAAAAAACACGAATTATCCGATTATTTAGGATACTAATCTCATTATTTAGAATACTGTTTAATATTTATCAAACATCCAATATTATACTTGAAAAACAAAAAATTCCTAAAAGGGTATTATATTAAAAAAGTTTGTTCAAAAGAATATGATTACATATGTAGATTCACTTCTGTCAATTTAAGAATTTTTTAAAGTAAATTTTTATAAAAATTCAAAAAAATTATTCCGAATATATGAGTAATTTATTAAATTTAGTTAAGATTTAGTATTTAATTACTTAAGTTGACAGAGCTGATGTAGATTAATAAAACACATTTAATTGATTATTTTTTTTAAATCCAATAATTCACACATTTAACAATATTACTAACATTCTTCTATTATCCATATTACAAGATTAAAAGAGACTGTCAATTTGTTAGTTGTTACAATTTTTAAAATTGATTTTTTAAGATTAATTTGACTTTAATTGAAATTTAGCTAATTAATTTTTTCTAACAACTAACATTTTGACAATGCCTTAAAAACATTACCCAAATATTTAATAGTTCCCAATACCCAATATATTATAAATAATAGTTAGAACTATTTTTAGAATAATTGTAAAAATATTGTAAAATTTTATAGCTTTTATAAGTTTTTAGGTGATAATATGGCAAATGTATTAAGTAGAACTGAAGACGTACCTACAATCGCATCTCTTGAAATACAAGATGGTGCATACAGGATATTCTGGTTAATGGGAATAAAAGATGTTAATTTAAAACACCACTGTAAAAAAGGATTAAAAGGATATACATTCTCTCAAGTAAAAGCAAATACTACAAAGATTGAAAATTATGTATTAGATGAAGCAATTCTACATAATGCATACTATTTATGCGGAGTATTTAAAAAAAGAGATTGGTCTAAAAACTTCCATCTAGCATTCCAATATGAAAAAAGCAGTGTTATTGAAGTAGATACTGGTGAAGTTAAAGTTAAAGTCCTTAACGGGAAACAAATTCCACTAACTCATAAAGATATGATTCCAGGTTATCCAACTCTTGACGACACATATTATCATACCTGTAGGAATTATAGGTTTGCATTTAGCTTTTTAAAGCAATTTAAGAATGATGAATATAAAAGTTTAGTAGATGAATATGTCACGGCTGAAAATAAGAATAAATATGATGATTATGATACTGAATTGCCTCCTTATAGGTATTAATTTATTTTATTAAGTATAATACTTTATGAAAAATGAATAAATGTATTGTAGGGCTATATTGACTTTACTAGTTATTGTGGATACTTAAATATTATAACTTTAAAATTTGCCATTATCAAAGTTCTTGGAAAAAATTAATTATTTAACTGATTAAAATTAATTTAATCTTAATCAATTTTAAAATTTGCAACAAATAATGAATTTAAAACTTGGATAAAACACGAAAAGATATTTTCAATAGAATTATTGGATGTGTTGAATTAAAAGATAAAGAATTGAATAGTATATTTAAATAGTAGTAATTTGATAAAAAGAGTATTTATTATGGAAGGTGATATTATTTCAACTAATAACAATAAAAACAATAAAAAAACCATTAATTTCAATGACATTAATTATGCAATATATAACATTGGGTCTTGGAAAAATAGCTATGAAATAAATTTAATTGGAACTTCTAATGAGATTCCTGCTACAGAATCTACACGAGACCATGTAATTATGAGTATGGACGAAATAAGAAAAGCTAGCTTTGAAATAAATGATAAAACTCTTAATGGGGTTGTTGCATTATCTATTCAGTTAAATGATAAATTTAAAGAAATGGATATTAATGAACTAATAGCTAAAGAAGAAAAAGAATATGATGATATAATGGAAGAACTATCTAATTTAGACCTTGAAAGTAGTGATGATTCTGTAAAATTAGATAATGAAAAGTTTTTGATTTATAAACTAGAAAAAGATCACCATGTAACTGTATCGAAACCCGCTAATGATTTTACAATGAATCATCATATGGAAGAAATTAAAAAGTTAAAAAACTAAAAGAGACTTTCAGCTAGTATTTTAAATCCAATTAAAATTAAAACAATTCCTCCAACAATTTCAAATTTGTCTCCAAAAATATGCCCTACTTTATTTCCAATTAAAACCCCTAGCTCTGAAAATAGAAATGTAATTACTCCTATAAATATTATTGGAATTAGTATAGGTATTTTTAAAAAGGAAAATGTTATCCCTACAGCAAATGCATCAATACTAGTAGCTATTGCTAAAAATGTTAATTCTTTAAATGAAAATTTTGATTCTACTTCTTCTCCATCTTTTGATGACAAACTTTCATAAATCATTTTTAATCCAATTATCACTAACAAAATAAATGCTATAATTGGTGCAAAACTTGAAACAACATCTGCAATTTGTTCTCCACCAATCCAACCTAGTACTGGCATTATAGCTTGAAATCCTCCAAAAAATAATCCAATATAAATAGCTTGGAGAATTGTAATTTTTTTTAAACTAAAACCTTTAGTTATTGACACACTAAATGCATCCATTGCTAAAGCTATAGATAGTATTATTATTGAAAGAATATCCATAATATCTTATCCCAAGTATCTCATTTATCCGAATGCATCTAAAGTTACTTTTTTATCTCTCTTTAATTCTCTTGGGGCTTCTAATTCTTTAAATTCAATATTTTCTTCTTCAAGTAATTCTTTAGCATCTTCAACTATTCCGGGTGCAACTAGAATTCCTCGAACACCACGCTTATCGTCTTCAAAGTCTTTTAAGTATCTTCTTATTTGTTTTACTGCAGTAACTCCTGCTTTTCTACTTTTAAGTTCTAATATAACAATATTATCTTCAGTATCTTTTCCAATAATATCTATAAATCCATGTTCTGTGGAATATTCTCTTGAAGTTGGTCTAAATCCTTTTTCAATTAGATCAGGATGCTTCATTATCATATCTCCCATATCTTTTTCATATCCTGCCATTTCAAGTTCTTCTAAATCTTCAACTAATGAATAATTAACAAAATAAGTTTTTCTAATTTCAACCTCAATTCTCTCTTCAGGAGAACGCCTGTAACTTTCTAAAAATACCTTATCATCTTTTATAAAAACACGTGAGCGTGATTTTGGAGGTTGCCAATTAACAGGATCTACTTTTTTGTCTTGATGGACTAAGAATGATCCATCTCCTTTTATCATTATCATCCTCTCACCAAAACCTAATTCACTCATAGCACGACCTTCATAATTAACTTTAAAACACGCAAAAATAATTACCATTGCTTTTTTTCTAAGTCCTTCATCAATAACTTCAAATGCTTCTTCAAAATTAGGGTCATTAATAGCTTTATATTTATTCATTGTATCACAGAGTTTTTATTAGATTTATTATTATAATTAGTTTAGCACAGATATTAGCTTTATTAGTTTTATTATTAGTATTAGTTTAGTTTTAGTATTGATTTAGTAATTAGTATTAGATTAGCACAGATATTAGAGTTTATAATAATTTTATAAGATTTTCAATTTTTAAATTAGCTATGTCTTCACTATCTTTAAGACCATGGGCTTTAGCAAGATATTCGACGGATTTACGATTTGTAATATAATTTATAGATACCTTATAATCCCTATCAAATGTAGGAGGTCTTAATTCTTCTAATTCCAGTAAACATTTTTCTAAAAATTTTTCACTATTTTCCATAGATAAAATTTCTTTCACTATGGGCTCTGTAGTTCCAATCTTATGGCCAGTATTTTGTTTGGAATTGTTTTTATCTCTAAAAATAGCTAAACTATCGGTTAAATAGAATTTATCATATAATTTCTTTTGTAAAACAAATTTATATAATATTATAATCTTTTGTTGGAGTTCTACTGCATTATATGGTGTTAACAAAATTTATTCCCCTTTTAACTTTTCTATTTTTTTTAATTTTATTATTTAATTATATTTATAACCATTAATTTTATAATCATTTATGTTTATGTAAAATATTAGTATATTTTTAAATATTATTTAATTAATTAGAATAATTATTTTCGGATGTTTTATTATAGTGTGTTATTAAGTGTGTTATTATTATGTGTTATTGTGTTAATATTAATTAATTATTCTAATAAATTAATAAATAAACTTAAATTATAAATGCTATT
>JBOFHT010000088.1:0-36078 GCA_051649785.1 Methanobacteriaceae archaeon | reverse complement strand
ATTTATAAAATATATATTAATATACTTATAGATAATAATATAATAACTATTTATATATAATAAATAAAAAATATATAATATAATGGTAAAATATATTTAATAATTAAATTTTTTTTATACTCTTACTTTTTACACTTTTATTAGAACTATTAATTTTATTTAAATATAATTACAAATTTATATAAAATTATATATAAATAAAATATTATATAATGATTATGTTATTCGAACTTATTAAACCTAACACTATTTTTTTATCAAGCACTATTTTATGGGTTCTACTTATTTTTCTATTTAGTGTTATATCCGACATAAAGTTTGGAGAGTTACCTTTAAAAGTTCATCCTGTTGTTTTTATAGGTAATATAATTAATTTTTTAAAGTATAAAATTCTAAATAATACTAATAATATAAATAAATTTTCAGGAATTATATTATTAATATATTCATTATTACTTTCATTTTCATTAATAGCAGTTTTATTAGTAATATTTTTAATTATAATAATATTAGTAAATTCATTATCAGCAAATGGTTTAATATTTAGTTTAATAAGTATAATATTTTCAAATGGAATATACTCAATATTTAACTTTAATATTACATTATTAACAAGCTCTATAATTTATATAAAATTAATAGTTCTAATTATTCTATTAATTTTCTTATCAATAGTGCTGTTATCTTCTATGTTTTCAATAAAAATGTTAATATCATCCGCTAGGAGAGTTAGAGATGATTTATCAAATAAAGAAGAAATAGATTGGAGTAAAGAGTGTGAGGATTTAAATCATAATAATGATATTGGAAAAATAGTTAGATTTAAAAAATCTAATATTGAAAAAGCCAGAGCTTCACTTTCACTACTTGTAAGTAGAGAAACTATTAAACTTACAAGACCTCAAATAATATCTGCTACAATAGAAACATTAACTGAGAATGTAGTTGATTCAGTTACAGCACCAATATTTTATTATTTCTTATTTTCACTATTTGGAGTTTTTTTAATATTATTAAACCCATTTAATATAATTCAAACTAACACACTTGGATATTATTTATTTGGAACTAGTATATCTGAAACTACAACATATGGAATATTTATTTTATTTATTATAATATCTGGAATTAGTGGATCTATATTTTATAGAGTTATAAATACTCTTGATGCAATGGTTGGATATAAAGATAAAGAAAATAAAGAAATCGGATACTTTTCCGCTAAATTAGATGATATTTTAAATTATGTTCCTGCAAGATTAACTGGATTATTTTTTGTAGTAGCTAGCTTTATATTAAAGATGAATTATAAAAATAGCTATAAAATAATGAAAAGAGATGCTAGAAACTGTCCAAGCCCTAACTCTGGTTTTACAATGGCAGCTACTGCAGGTGCATTAAATGTACAATTGGAAAAGCCTGATAATTCCCCCTCTACCCCTGATGATAATGATGATAATGATACTAATATTTCCCCTAGCACTACTAGTTCCAAAACTAATGCTTATAAACTAGGAGACATGATAACATTTTTAGAAACTGTTAATATTGATTCAGCTATAAATCTATCTAAGCTAGCTATTTTACTTACAATAATATTTTTAGCAGCTATTTTTAGCACCATAATTTCAATATTATTAATAGTTTAGATTAGTACTAATATTTTAATCAAAAATAAAATGAACACCTTTTACACTTGAAATCAATGTCTAAAATTTTTAAATTATAAAAAATATTATTATTAAAAATATTAACTAATATAATTAATATTATATCAATCTTAAAAATCTATTTTAAAAGCTGTAACAACTAAGAATCCGACAGCTAAATTATTATGGCACGATTATAAGCTTCATTTTAGACATTTAAACAAAAAATTAAAATAATAATGTAAAATTTGAGGATGATAATTTGAGTTAAAATAGGGATTGTTTAAATTATCATATATTAATTATTGATATTGTCAATGAAAGCAGTTATATAGTTAATAATAGTATATGATTTTATATACAATATTGGGGGGTGTTGTTTTGGATAAAAAATATATTTTTGGTTTATTTTTTGTATTGATGTTGCTTTGTATGATTGCAGGGTCTGTGAATTCTGTGTCTGCAGCTAAATATAAAAGTTTTGATAAAGGTGAAAGTTATTTGGTTTATAAAAATTCTTGGAAATCTTATTATAATGGCAAAACAGTTGTTTCTAATTATAAAATGCATATTAAATATCCTAATAAATCTAAATATGAGCTTTATGTAAAAAGTAAAGTGTATTTAACAAAGGTTAGTAAGACAAAATTGAAAGTCACGGTTTATAATTACCGTACTAAGTATAATTCTTATAGCAAGAATGTTCAGTACTCTAAGACAAATTTAAGTGCTAAATCTTTCTATCTGAAATATTATAAAAAAAGTTTTAAAAACCCTGGTGCTTAGATAAAATAAATTTTTTAACTTTTTTAACTATTGTATGGTCCGGCTAAAACGATTTTTCAGATAGAAAAATTTTTTTCATTTATCTTAATCAAGATTTTAATGAATTTTTGATTTAGAAATTTCGAGTTTTGACTAAGACTCTGTTTATTTATATAATTTACACCTATTTTATTAAAGTTTATTAGTTTATTGTGGTGGGGGATTAATTCATGGACGATATTTTTTTAAAATTTTTAGTTATAGGATTAATTGTAGGTGTATCTATACTTATTAAACACTTATTATTGCCAAAAGGTGCTTTAGCATTTTTTATAAGTGTAGTCATTGCTTTGGTAGCTGGTTTATTTTTAATTAATAATATATGAGTATAATTTAATATAATAATTTTTAGTTAATATATTATTAATATCTTTGTTATACTATGTAGTTTAAATCAACTCTGTCAATTTAAGGTTTTCTTTTTATTTCACCTAAATTTCTTTTTTTATTTGTTTTAATTCTTCTTTTTTTATATTTAAAGATTAAAATAGTTAAATTTAAATATAATGAGCTATATACTTATTAATTAAGTTATAAGTATTTAATTAATTGTATTGATTGTTTTTAAATATTTATAATTAGTTTTATGTAGAACTATTTAAATTTAATTAAGTAGACGGTGTTTAACAATGTTAGCTTCATTTTTTCCTGATTTGCAAAACTTAATTAGAAATAAAAAACAAAATTTTATTTTAGCAAAAAACAAATTTTCAAGAAAGCGTAAAACTGATCTTGAAACCATTACTCATTATATACTTGGAAATAAAGGTAAAACAACGGTTTTAGAGCTTATTGAATTCTTTAATATTAAAAATGGAGATGATAGTGTGTCTATTACTAAACAAAATCTGTCACAACAAAGATCATATCTCGATCCCACAATTTTCAAATGTAGTAATGCTAATACCCTTAAAAAAGTCTATTCCTCCACAGAATACCCTTTAAAGACCCATAAAGGTCTTTTTGTTCTTGCTGCTGATGGTTCTCAATTAGAATTGCCTAATACTCAACAAACTAGAGAAGAATTTGATGTTCCATTAAGAGCCTTAAAAAAAACCGATACGCCTAAAGCTAGAATATCAGTCATTTCTGATGTTAAAAACGATTTTATAATAGATTCCACCATAAACACAATGTCTGTTGGCGAACACAGATTAGCATACGAAAATATCGAAAATACAAGTGAAATTATTGATTTAAAAAAAGCCATCATAGTTTTTGACCGACTTTATGCTTCTACAGAACTATTTATGCAATTATCCGAAAAACAAAGCCACTTCATATTCCGCCTCAAAAAAAGCATTTACAAAAAAGAACGGAAAAAGATGAAAACAGATGATGAATGGGTTGATATCCGATTAACAAGCAACCGAACACAAAAAATAAAAAACAAAGCTTTAAAAGAAAAAGCAGAACAAACAAACTATCTTAATTTAAGAATCGTGAATATTCCATTAGAAACTGGGAAAATAGAAACCTTAATAACCAATTTAACAGAAAATATCGCATCACCACAAGAATTAAAAGAAATATACGGCGAAAGATGGCAAATAGAAAAAGGATACGATGTTCTAAAAAACAAAATACATATAGAAAACTTCTCAGGAAAAAGAAAAATAATAATAGAACAAGACTTTTACTCCCAAATACTCATGTATAACATACTAATAGACTTCAAAACAGAATGTAACCAAAAAATAGAAAAAACAAAAGAACATAACAACTCTAAATACAAATACCAAGTAAATATTAACATATTAGCAGGAAAACTAAAAATGAACCTACTACAACAACAGAAAAAGAAAGAAAAAAGTTAGAACAAGAAGTACACAAAATAGCAATGAAAAAACTTCTAAAAACAAAAAAGAAACCCTCGACAACAAGAAAAAAGACAAAAACCAAAAAATACCCATACAACAACCGAAAAAACTTCTAAAAACAAAAACCCTTAAATTGACAGAGTTGGGTTTAAATAGAAACATTTAAGTATTACTTAGTTAATATTTTTTTATATGTATATTAATAGCTTGTTAATATAATAGGTTTATTTGTTAATTTTTAAACTATTGTATTGAACTAAAATTTAATAAAACTGTCCTCTATTCTATTTTTTGCCCACTATTTTATTAGTTTTTTTTATTAAAAGCTATTATTTTTTAATCATTTTTTATTATTAATTAGCTAATAAATTAGGGTTGCTAAAATTTATCTTTTTAATTATTTGAAAGGGGTTTTAGAAGTTAATGAGGTTTAAGGGGTTTTTATTAATGAATGTTAAGAAGTTAATTTTTTTATTTTCTTGCTTGGTTCTTTTGATTATGTTTATGGGGGTTGTGTCGGCAGCTACGTTAAACGAGACTGAAATGAAGACATCTTCATCTGCTGTTAAAAATTACACCGCATCTAATAGTAAATTACCAAACTATGTTCAGATTTCCAATAAGAATAGTTCTATGCCTTCTTATTTGTATTCTCTGGTTAACTCTACTTTGTATCTTAATAAAAGTTCGAAAACGGCTGTTACTATTAAGAGTGTTGGTGCTCCATCAGGTCCTTCTGGGACTGCAACGGGTACTTTAACAAAAGCCCAGTATTTAACTGTTGCTCAGAATATTCAAAATTATATTAATACGAATGGTGTTGCTCCTAATTATGCATCGAGTACATTGGGAAACATTCGTTATGAGTCATTGATATACGCTTATGCTAGAATAGTTGATTATTATTATGTGAATGGTGTTTTACCTAATTCTGTGACTATAACTCAGATTTCGGGAGTGAATTCTGCAGGGGTGATAATTGATAATATGCCTCCAACTATAACTAATAGTTTAGCTTCAGGGACTTATAATACTACTAAAACGGTTACACTAGCTGCTAGTGATACTGTTGATACTAGTCCTAAAGTTTATTATAGTATTAACAATGGGGCTTGGGTTAATGCAGTTAAAACAGCTACTATAACACTTAGTTCGGGAACTACAACTTTGAAGTATTATGCTATTGACAATAAAGGCAATCCTACAGCTAACTATACTGCCACATATACTATTAGTATTCCTGTAACTACAAATAACACTACAAGCAATATTAAGTTTTCTAAAGAAGATTTAGGTTATATTGCTAGTTTTATTGTTAATTATGTTGAATATAATCATGAATTACCAAAAAATGTTACTCATAATGGAATTTGCCTTAATATTTCTCAAGTTTTAAAATTATTTTCTATTGGTATTTTGAATATTAATGGCAGTAATAACTCTTCTATTGTTTTGGAAAATGTTAGTGTTTCTAATTCTTTTGAAAATATTTCAAAATCAGGTACTTTGAATAAATCAGAATATTTAAAGTTAGCAAGTGATGTGAAAAATTATATTAGCTCTAATACGGGAATACCTATCTCTATTTCTACTAAGTTAGGGAATATTAGTTATTATTCTCTTGTTTATACTTTTGCACAGGTTTTCTATTCTTACCAGACTTTAAATTCTTTACCTAATTTTATAACAGTTCTTCCATGGAATTTAGTATCTAATAATCGTACTGTGTTTTTGAGTATGGGGGATATTATTGCTGCTTCAAGTACTTTGGTTTCTCATGTTGAATCACAGCATAATTTACCTAGTTTTATTATTATTTCTGAACATAAAATTAAAATGAGTGATTTTTTAAAGCTTTCAACAATGTCTATTATAAATTTAAATGGATCTTTAATACAATCTCTTGTTTTAGGAAATTTTAGTGCTGCTCCCAATTCACATGAGAGTATTACTGGAGGTAATCTTCTTTTAAATGATTATTTAGTAGTGGCTAATTCCCTTATTAATTTTATGGATGCTAATGGTGCTGCTCCTAACTATGCAACTAGTGTTCGTGGTTATATTTCCTATGAGTCACTAGTTTATATTTATGCTCAGCTTTTAGTTTCTGCAAATAAGAATAATGTTTTGCCAAATTATATTACTTTAGTTCCTTGGAGTACTGTACAGAATAGTTCAACTACCTTTATTAGTATGGATCTTATTAAGTCTATGGCTTTTTATGTTAAAAACTATGTTGAGGTTAATCATACTTTACCAAGTAGTTTAAATCTTTCTGGGGTTATGGTTAATATGAACCAATTTTTGATGTTGGAAATTGTTTCTTTGAAAAATATTAAGGATGGTTTATACCAATCTATTATTTTAAAGAATTACAGTAATTCAAACAGCCCTTCTGAAAGTTTAAAAGCAGGTAAAATTAATTTTGATAATTATTTTAATGCTATTGATAATATTATATCGTTTATGAATACTAATAACCAGGCTCCTAATTATGTTTGGGTATCTCAAGGAAATATGTCTTATCAAAACTTGGTTTTCACTTATGCTATTATTTTAAATTATTATAATAGTAGAGGGTCATTGCCTGAGTATGTTTCTGTTAATCCTTGGTCTGTTATTTCTAATACTAGTACTGTAAGTTTTAGTGAAACTCAAATCATGGAGGCTGCGGAGTTTGTAGAATATTATATTGAAGCTAATCATGTTTTACCAAATAATGTTAGTATTGGTGGTTATAGTGTTACTATGCCTCAGTTTTTAAAAGTTCTTGTTACTACTTTACATAATTTGAATGGTACTTATGCAGGTCAAATTATTCTTGGTAGTTATGGATATCCAACTTCTTATTCTGAAACTACTAATGGTGGAATTCTTGATCAGGTTGCTTATTTGGATTTGGCCCGTAGTATTGAGTTTTTCATGTTTGATGGTCGTGCTCCTAATTTCCAGAATTCAAGCATTGGTAACATACGCTATGACTCTCTAATTTACATGTACTCCCAAATACTAAGCTCAATTAAAAAAACTGGTAAATTACCTGATTTTATAGTTATTGAACCATGGAAAAAAGTATCTAACTCAACTAATAGCTTTGTTTCTGTAGGTGAAGTGGTGATGTTTTCTAATTTTGTTAAGTATTATATTGAAAACCGTCATAGTCTTCCAACTGACATTAAAATTGCAAATTTTACTATTTCTATGCCCCAGTACTTGAAGTTATTGAGTAATAGTTTAGATTATATTAGTGGTGGACTAAGAGTTAATATTTTAATAGAAAATTATAATGCTCCAATAAATACTTTAGAAAATATTAAACCTTCAATTATAGATGATGAGTTTTATATATCTTTAGCAAATAATGTTAGTTCTTATATACGTAACAATAGTAATATTCCACCACATATTGCTACTAGTTTAGGTAATATTTCATACCAATCTTTAATTTATACTTTTTCTAGCATTTTAAGCTATTATTTTAATACTAGTAGTTTGCCAGATAACTATTACTTTAATAATTGGAGTGTAGTTTCTAATAATAATACTAAATTTGTTTCTATTAATGATATTTTATGGGGTAGTAAATTTGTAGCTGATTATATTGAAAAGTTCCATACTTTACCAAGCTCTGTAGTTATTAATGGGTCTAATCTTACAATGGGTCAGTTTTTAAATCTAGCTGCAATGGGACTTATAAATATTAATAATGGATTTGATGGTAGAATCCCTATTATATATTATAGTTCTCCAGTTAATATTTCTGAAAATATTAATCAGTCATTTGGTATTTCTATTAGTGATTTGATTGATGTTACTTCAAGTATTATGGAGTTTATGGATATTAATGGTCGTGCTCCGGATTATCAGAATTCTTCTTTTGGTAAAGTAGGTTTTAATTCTCTTGTTTATATGTATAGTCAAGCTTTAAGGTCTTATCTAATAACCAATAAAACAAGTGCATTTGTTAATATAATATCATGGAATGTGATTTCTAATTCCACTACTGTTTTTGTTTCTATGGAACAATTAAAAAATGCTTCTAATTATATAAAATCATATATTGATAGTAATCATGTGCTCCCCATCAGTGTCTTTATTTCAGGAGTTAATATTTCTATGGATGAGTTTTTAAAGCTTTCTTCTAAAGCAGTTATATTTATTAAAAATGATATTAATACATGTTTAATTTTAGACAGATTAACACCTCACAATATAACTAATGTTTCTGAAAATATCACGAAGGGAGATATTTATTATGATGAGATTTTGGAAATAGCCGATTATGTTCTTTCTTATTCAAATAATAATAGTAAAACACCGTTTAACTTTGTTAACAGTACTTTGGGTAGTGTAATAGGTTTTGAATCTTTGGTTTATATATTTGCTAATGTTATGAGTTCATATAGTGATGATAATGGGACTATTTCTGACCAATTTACTGTTTTGCCGTGGTTGGCTGTTTCTAATCCTAATAAAACTTATAATTTCAGGAATAATGAATTTTTTAATAGTTTACAAGAGGCTATTAATAGTAATAATACTATTAGTGGTGATACTTTATGGTTGTCTAATATAAAATATATTGAAAATATTATTTTAAATAAACAATTAACAATTAATTCTTTATCTGGAGATATTATACTAATTCAATCTTTAAATCATTCTTCACCGGTTTTTACTATTAATGGGTATGGTAATGGTAGTTTGTTACAGAATCTTTGGATTAATGGTTCAACTAATAGTTCAGGTATTTTTATTAACAAATCATCTAATAATACTATTTTAGAAAATAAAGTTACTAATAATTTCAATGGGATTGAAATTTGGAATTCAAGTGGAAACATTTTAACAACTAATAACATATCAAACAATACAGCTAATGGTATTAGTATATATAATTCATCATTAGATGAGATTGCTTACAATAATATGTCTGATAATGGCATTGGTTTATTTGCCCAATATTCAAATAAAGGTAAATTCTATGATAATATTATTTCAAATAATAATATTGGTGTTTATTTGAAAAATTCATCATGTGAAGGTCACTATAACCTTATATTTAACAATAATCAATATGGGTTTTATAGTGAAAATGTAAATAATGTGAATTTCACCAATAATTGGTGGGGTTCTAATAATCCTACTGTTTCTTCAGTTAATGGTAGTGACATCTATATAAATGGGGGTAATGTATCATATGATCCTTATTTAGTTTTAAGAGTTTCAACTTCTACTAATCGGTCTACATGGAACAGTACTTATTATGACTACTTAATTTCTGCTGATTTATCATTTAATAGTAATGGTGAAGATTGTTCACCTTATGGTAATATTCCTGATGACTTAATTATCTATTTTGAGTCCACAAATGGAAATATTACAAATTCTGCTAACATGACTGGTGGTAAATCTAAAGTTAAAGTTACTAATACTACTAGTGGTTCTGCAACAATCAATGTTTCATTTTTAGGTTATTCTATAAATAAAACTTTCAATGTATTACCTATTAATGTTACAGGTATTGTTAATAATAGGACAGGAGAACAATTTGGAACTATTCAGGATGCTATTAATAGTGTTAATACTAGGGATGGTGATGTGATTCGTGTTTCTGAAGGTTCTTATTATGAAAATGTCATCATAAATAAAAAAATTACTTTAGAAGCTGTTTCTGGTGAAAAAGTTTATTTATATCCTGATAAAATTAATCAAAACACTATTACTATTACTTCTTCAGGTAGTGGTAGTATGATTAGTGGTTTTAATATTGTTGGATTTGGTGAATCATATGGTATAAGTTTGACTTATGCATATGGATGTATTATAAAAAATAATAATATTAGTGGTTTTGATCAAAATATTTATCTTTATTGTTCTGGAAATAATACTATACAAAATAATAATATTTTTGACAGTATTGAAGGTATTTCATTAATTGCTTCAAATAATAATAGGATTATAGATAATAGATTAATTTCAAATGAAAATGGTATTAATTTACAAAATTCTCATTTTAATACATTATCCAATAATGAATTAGTTTATAATTATTATGCTATTTCTATTAGATATAGTGATAATATCCAGATTTTAAACAATAAGCTTATTAACAATTGGGTTGGAGTTTATCTATTTAAAACTGATAGTAATCGTGTAATTGGTAACAATTTCACTGAAAATGGTGCTGGTTTATCTTTGTATAATGCTATGGCTACTTTCAATAGTTCTAATTATTTTAAAGATAACTGGTTGGCTGATTTTTCTGTTATTGATGATAGTGAAATGGTTATGGCGTCTACGGTTTATAGTTGTGGTCCTGCTGCTCTTGCTACATTATTTAAAAAATGGGGAATGTTTATTTCAGAAGAGGAAATAGCAAAACTTGCAGGAACTGATAATACTGGTACTAGTTTATGGGGTCTTAAAAATGCTTCAGAATCAAAAGGCATACCTGTAAATGCATACAATGTAACTATGGACAAACTAAAAGTTGATCATATTGTTCTTTTAAAGATTAATGGTTATAATCATTATGTTCTTATTTTGAATATAACTAATGAATCTATTACTTTATTTGACCCTAATCTTGGAATTATATCTATGAACTTAACTAAATTTGAAGATTTATTTACTGGTATTGTTTTAGTGGTTAATGGGTCTATTGCTAATTGCACACCTTTGTCTGATAAGTTGATGAAGGATATTAAGGGGTTATGGCATTATGAATGGCGTACTAGGTATGTTTATCATCCCCCTAAAATTTATTATAAAACTATTAAAATTCCGTATCCTGTATTTTCTGTGAAAGTTGTGTGGAAGACTGGATGGTTTGGTGTTAAATATCCTACTCTTCAAACAAGTATGAGATGGAGTTATTATACTATTAGAGTCCCTTATGTTAAGAGTTTAGGATGGTTCCAGACAATAAGATATCAGGTTAAAGTTTATGATTGGAAAGATGTTTTAACAGCTGGCAAATGGGTCTATAATGGTATAAAGACTGCAGCTAATATTGGTAGTAAAGTTGTTACTTCTGCAATAACTAATGTAGGAAAAGCTATTATTTCATCTACTATTAATACTGTAAAGACTTATTACGATATAGGGAAAGCTGTTGTAGATACAAGTGTTTCTGTAATTAAAACTATTGATAAAGAGATTAAACAACTTGAAAGCCAAGGCCACAATAAGATTTTCATGCGTATGGGTGCAGATACTTTAGGTGGGATTTTAATGACTGGTGCTGTTATAGCAGCAGCTACAGGAGTAGGACTCCCAGTAGCAATAGTATTAGGTACTGCCGGAGTAATTCTATCAGCTTACGGTAATGGATTATTCGAAGATTATACTAATTTATATAATTGGGGAGGCTTTGGAACAAGTGTAATAGGATCTTTATCTGGAGGATGGGCAATAAAACCTACTGTAAATGGTATTAAGGGAGCTAAATATGCAGTGAAAGTAGGGTATCATGCTACATGGATTACAGGTGATATAGGTATGGGTCAAACAATTAATCTAGGGTGGATGGGTTTAGAAGAATTTATTAATAGGAATTTTTAAAGAGATATAGTAAGGAGTGCTTGATGTCAAAATATAATAAGCTGTCAGAATATAATAAATTTTTATATTTAATGAACAATGGGTGGGAAGGAACTATACGTTTTCCTGAAAAGAGAAAAAAGAGAAAAAATAAAACCCTTAAAGGTATTAGTGTTGCATTTACAATGGTTGGTTTAGGATCTTTTGCAGGGGCAATGGCGGCGGATTCTGTGAGTGGGGGCGGAATGAAAATTGAAGGAGGGGATTTTAAAGTTAAAAAAGAAGGCATATTTGTCAAATTAGCTAATTTTAGAAGAGATGAATTGATATTAGAATGGAAGGATATGATTAATATATATAAATCACCAAAAGGGACTTCAGATTTAGTTGTGCTCAAAATGGTGGATGGATCTGAAATAACTCTTTCAGCTCCTTTTAAATCAAAATTCATATCGGCTGAATTTTTCACTGATTATTTTATTGATTATGTTCTTGAAAGAGCTTGTGGTAGGCTAAATGAATTATAGATTAGTTTAATATATGGTAGGTGGAGATTATGAAAAAAGAGTCTGTAAAAGTTTTAGTTATTGGTTTTGTTATTTTAGGAGTACTTATTTTTGTTAAGCAGTTGTTTTTACCAAGTGGTGTTCTTTCATTTTTTGCAAGTCTTGTTATTGCATTGGGTATTGGTTTTTATTTAGTTAAAAAAATAAAATTAATTGAAAAATAATATATTTCTAATTATAATGTTCTAACATATGAATTATAGTAAAATAAAGAATTATAATTGTTTTCCATGATATCGTGGATTCCTATGATTGCCGTGAAACCAGGGGCTGTATTATTACAGAACTTATTGGGGAAGTCTTTATCTATATATACTGTATGTTGTAGAATATCTAAAGTCTAAGATGATATTGACATACTTAACTATGGGACTGATAAACATTCTACTAATACTTTATCTATACATATCCTGACTTGATAAATCAAGTATCTGAGGTACTTCACATGAGCATGTTATTGATAAGTAATTTAACATACTTTACATAATTATCACTTCTGTCAATTTAAGGATTTTTTAAAGTAAATTTTTATGAATATTTATAAGTAATTTATTAAATTTAGTTAAGATTTAGTATTTAATTGCTTAAGTTGACAGAGTTGCATAATTATATAAAATTATATACACCTATAAAAT
The DNA here is from genome assembly GCA_051649785.1 of Methanobacteriaceae archaeon. Lineage (GTDB taxonomy): Archaea > Methanobacteriota > Methanobacteria > Methanobacteriales > Methanobacteriaceae > JBOFHT01. The sequence goes on along the minus strand of JBOFHT010000088.1, from coordinate 23,038 downwards.
ATATAATAAATTAAAACTATTTTAATTAAATATTATACCCCTAAATTTGAGGATATTATGAAAGTAGCTATTATTTCTGTAACTAAAAATGGGCAAAATCTTGCAAAGAATCTTAAAGAAGCACTTTGTAAAGATTTAACTATTACTAAAGTTACATTATTTCATAAAAATGTTAAAAGTTCCATTGAGGAATGTTTTAATGAATATGACTTTATCATTGGAATAATGTCAACTGGAATTTTAATTAGATCTTCCTGTAATCTTTTAAAGTCTAAAAAAACAGACCCTGGTATAATAGCTATTGATGAAAATGGAGAATATGTTATAAGTTTAGTTTCAGGTCATTTAGGTGGAGCTAACTTATTTTCTAAAAAAATAGCTGAAATAATTGGGGGAAATGAAGTCATAACAACTTCAACTGATACTAAAGGTATGATAGCTATTGATAATCTAGCTAAGATGCTTTACTGGGATATTGAAGATACTAATTTGATTTTAGATTATAATAAAGCAATTATTAATAATAAAAAACTTCTCATAAGTTCTAGTATTAATGCCCAAATTAATGATTCTAGTAGCTCTATTGATGGTAATACTAGCCCCACTACTTATAATGATATTAGCTATTTAAGTAATTATTTATCTAAACTAGACAGTAATTACTCTAATTACTATTTTATTTATCCTAGTTATATTAATAATAAAAATATTCACAATAATTCCAATAATAACACTAATTTGAGAGGTCAATTTCAAGTGAAAACTATTGAGAAAAATAGTAATGTAAATAAACTTACACTTGAAATCAATGTCTTAGATAATAAAAATATTAATAGAAATAATATTAACAATATCAACTCTAGTAACTCCAATACATCAAACAACCCTATTAACAGTATAAATTCCAATGAAGATGTTAATAGTATAGATATTATTAATAGTATCGATAATAGCTTTAAAACAATGAAAATCATTCCTAAAAATATTAGTATTGGAATAGGTTCTAGAAAAGGAATAAGTAAAGATAAAATCAAAATAGCAATTAATGAGGCCTGTAAAAACTTAAATATTCCTGTTGAAAGAATTAATAGAATAGGAACTGGGGAAATGAAAAAAGATGAAGCTGCAATTATAGAAATAGCTAATGATATGGGTATTCCATTGGATATAATACTTATTAAAGACTTAAAAAACTTTTTTGATAAAAGTAACACTATGCTTAAAGATAAGGTTAAATATTCCCATTCTGACTTTGTAATGAGTAAATTTGGAATCCCTGGACTTTGTGAAGGGGCAGCTATGATTTCTGCAAAAAATGCATCTAAACATAAAAATAAAAAAGCTAAACTAATTCATAGAAAACTAGCTATTAATGGTGTTACAGTTGCAATTGCACACTCCGACTGATTTATAAATAGTATAACTATAAACTTTAACTAATACTGGCTCATTTTAATAACTTTAGAAATTTTATTAATACAATAACCAAAAGGTTTTTAAACAAACAAAATTATACATATTTACTATTACTATTAATATATTAAAAAGCTACACAAAGTTTATAAAATATTCTTATTATAAAATATTAGCTAATATTTTTAATACTAATTATATTTAATACTAATTATTTAATCATAGTTAGTAACTTACTTAATAACTATTAACTTAATCACAGTATCTATATACTTATAGTAACTATTAAACTAGTAACTACTAATTATAAATAATACTCACATGATTCATAACCATTGGAGGAGTTTACATGGCTGACGAAACATTCAATCAAGTTTCAGACATTTTAAGACATATTATGGGTAATTCTACTGTTCCACGTAACATAAGAAGGGCAGCAGATGAATCTAACCAAATTTTATCTAATCAAGATGAAGATCCAACTGTAAGAGCAAGTACAGTTATTTCAATGTTAGATGAAATAAGTAATGATCCAAATATTCCTGTTCATGCAAGAACATTAATTTGGGAAATTTTAAGTAAATTAGAATCAATTAAAAACTAATTTATTTTTAATTTATTTTTTTATTTTTATTATTATATTAATTACTAATTTTAATATACTCTAATTTTCTTATTTGAATTTTTAATTTTAATTATTTTAATTACTATTATCGGTTTTATTTTTATTTTATTTCTCAAATAATTATTTAAATTTAAAAAATTATTTAATTTTTAATTTCACTTATTCTTATTTGCATAATATTTTTATTTTTTAGCTCTACTTTCATGTCTTATAGTTTTTTAGTTATGGGCTTGTTATTTCTATTTTTTAAGCTAATTTTAGGATATAAAATTGATATATCTAATAAAAACAAGTATTTGAATTAAAAATTAGTTTAAAGTTTATATGGCTTTTAATATGATATTTAAAGCAAAAATAGCAGATAAATTTTAGAGTAAGAATTAGTAAACTAAAATATTTGATTAATTAAAAAAAGAAAAAAATAAAAGATTTCTATATAAAATATATGTTAACTAAATAAACTGAATATTCACTAAAAAAGAACTAACTCTTTTTTGATTATTTTACGGAAAAAGTTAACACAATAACTCTTTAAAGAGAAAAATATTATATAAAAACCCTATTTTTTTAAATATTTGAATTTTAACTACTTTTTCCACCTATATATAGGTAAAATGGATAGCAATAAAGTGATTAGTAAAATAATCACAGAAGTACCAGTAGACTTCATACTAACTGCATTAGCTTGTGTAGAATCTGAGTTAGTGTTGGAATCCGGATTGGAATTAGGTTTCTTATTTTTATTCCCATTATCATCATCTGTGGTATTTTCATCAGCTGATGGTTTATTTGCCGTAAAGTTAATAGCTAAGTTAACATCTTCATTATCACTTAAAGACTCAATAAATAAAGTTTTAATTGTGCTATTGATTCTTTCAGAATAATCGAAGTATCTAATATCTTCAACTGTAGCAGTTTTATTAGAACCATAATGAGTTGACTCAAAATAAGGTAGTAATAGCTTATCATGATTCGGGTTTTTATCATTAAGTTCTAAAATAGATTTAACAATAACGGTTGCATTTGCAGGAAAAGTAATTTTAGCTCCTTTTGAAGTAGTTTCATGTTCATTAGCATATATTCTTATAACATACCAATTATCTAACTTTAAATCATCAGTTGAATCATTATATTCAGAGGAAATATTGTTTTTACCCCACCAATTAAGATTAGCATTAGCTCCTAAGCCGTAATTCTCTAAACTATAATTAGTGTTATTATACATTCTATTATAATTAATAGTTGTATTATTTCCTTCATTATAGATTCCATAGATATTATCAAATATATTATTAGAAATTATACTATTTCCATTTCCTTCATTATAGATTCCATATGGTGATTTGGATATATTATTGGATAATATACTATTTTCATTTCCTTTATTATAGATTCCACATTCTGATCCAGATATATTATTAGATTGAATAATATTTTTATCTGTTGTCAAGTAAATACCGTACTTTCCACCAATACTATTATTGAAAATTTGGTTATTTGTAGATATAGAAGCATTTGTGGAATAAATTTGAATTCCAATATAACTTGAATCTATAGTATTATTATATACTGTATTATTTGTGATATAATTAGTACTATTTAGATAATAAGGGGAAGATGTGAAATATACTCCTCCACCATAAGTTCCTTTAGATTCTATAATATTATTATTAACAGTATTAGCTTCATGAACTCTTCCAGAGAACATAACACCAGTATTCACGGTTTTTAAATTATTGTTTGAAACAGTATTATTTCGAGTTATATTACTGCTACTGGCTAAAAGAACTCCGCTACGTCCACTTTCACTTGTAGTAATATTATTTTTAACTATTTTATTTTTTTCTACTATACCTGAGCTACTGAGTATATGAACACCATCCCCTCCTTTTGAGGAAATATTGCTATTTTTTACTGTATTGTTTGTTATATTACCATTAGTTGTTTTAATTACAATTGAAGCTTTACTTTCTCCTCCTGAAGTAGACGAATTATTGTTTACTTGAATATTATTTCCAGAGAAAATATTATTTTCAATATTACCTGAGGTATATAAATGTATTCCATGTTCATTGGCTGAAATATTGTTGTTAGAAATATTAATACCACTAATATTTGTAGGGCTATTGAAAATTGAAGATATTCCATTTTCATACTTACTTAAATTAAATCCTGAAATTGTTATATTTCCTGATTTAAGAATAAAAGCTGAACTCTTAGAATCCCCAATAAAATTAACTAAACCATTGGTTAAAATTTTAAGTGGTTTTGTTATATTTAAATTGAAAATATAGCTATAATCTCCTGCACTAAAGAAAATATTTGAATTTTCATCAGCATTATTAATAAATGACTGAATACTAGCTAGAGACATGGTATTGTCAATGTTAACATCCGCAGCACTTACAGGCACAATCATTAAAGTAATTGCTAAAATCATGAAAAATCCCATAGCTACTTGCATATTAATATTTTTATTAAAATACTTGTTAATCATTTATTTTCACCTCCATAATTTTAATGAACTTATGCTTTTTATAAAGCATTCATATAAAATCATTTTACAACAGTTTATCGAGTTTGCTGCTCTTCTTAAAAACTAGAATTTTAAACTAGCTTTAATTGAAGTTTACATTTAAAATCCCCCATTATAATAAAAAAACTTTTATTTTATAGATTATTATCTTAAAAAACTGTATATATAACTTTATTTCAAAATTAGAAGCATATTATGTGAAAAAATTCTACAAGTTATATGCAAATTCACTACAAATACCTTTAAAAAAAAATATTTATTTAGACAAAATATGAGCTATGGCCAAAAGTTGGAATTTCTAAATTAAAACTTCATTAAAACCTGAGAATTAATAAATGAAGAAAATTTTTATATATAGAAAATCTTTTTGACCAAGACCCAATATATTAAAAAATATGAAGAAAATAAGGATTAATTAAAAATAGATTTTTTAGAAAATAAGTCACAAATAAATTATATAAAAAAGAGATTATAATTAAAAATATTAATATCTAAATGTATTAGAGTCATTGAGTATGAGAATGATATGGAAAGATATAAAAAAGATATTATAGTTAAAAAAATATTAATATCTAAATGTATATGAGTCATTGAATATGAGAATGATATGGAAAGATATAAAAAAGATATATGTGAATATATTAAATAAATATAATAATAATCTAATAAATCTACATAAATATATAAAAACATTAGCATATTAGCAAAATACATTAATATTTAATATATAATACCTAAATGACTAATACATTAATATATACTACTACTATTACTCCTACTACTACCATTACTGCCATTGCCTATTATTATTACCATTACTTTATTTACAAAGGATACTACTTTAATATCTAGTTAAGGCCAAGGAGATAAAAATAGAAGATTTACAAGGAGTTAAATATGAAAAAAATTCTACTATGGGTAGTTCTTGGTACAAGAGGCGGATTGAACAGGGGGAAAATAATAAAAAAATTACATGAAAGGCCCTATAATACAAATCAACTAAGTACTAAGTTAAACCTTAATTATAGAACCATAACTCACCATCTAAAAATTTTAGAAAAAAATAAAATTATAAACCCTATTGGGGATAATTATGGAAAAATATATATTCTTTCAGAAGGAATAGAAAAAAATTATCATGATTTTAACGAAGTATGGGATCAAATAGAAGAACCTTAGCCAAAAGATGGCTATACAATTATAAACCCAATTTTTAACAATCTACTAAAACGGAGATAAGAAATGATAGAAATTAATGAAATGATAGAATTAATTTTAGTAATACTGCAGATTTTTCTTTTATTAGGGTTATTTAAAATATATTATACTAGCTATAAAAAAGTTAAAGTTCCTTTTACAATAGGTCTTTTACTATTTGCTTCAATTTTGATAATGGAAAATATTTTTTCAATTCTAGCGATTCTAACGTCAATAACACCTTTTTTACCTATAATTGAAAATGCTATATCCCTAGTTGGAATTGTTGTGTTTTTATACATATCTCTTAAATAAGCACTAACAACAATGCCTAATCATGCTATGCTATTCTAATATAGACTTTTTTTTACGGTGGCGTAAATAAGGAAAGTATGATTATTTTTTGAGTCTTAGGAAAGATTTTCCATATATAATTTTTTTTATTTTTTTATTTTCCCACATAATGATTTTAATGAAGTTTTTATTTAGAAATTTCACAGAGGGTTACGACTTTTTTTACTTAAAAAATAATTAACATTTTTACACACATAAATTATTTATAGTATTACAAAGATAATACTTAATGTAATAAAGTAATGATTATTATAAAATTTTTTACTAAAAAATTTATAGTATTCAAAGTTAATTAGCTACTATCAAAAAGAAGGATTAAAAGAATTAGGAAGCGAGAGAGAGAGAGAGAGAGTTGTTAATAAAACTATTAAAAAAATCTATTAAATATGTATTAGAAGATTAACTTGCTTACTTTTTATTTTCTAGCTTGTATATATTCTAGCTATAATTAATAAAATTTTAAAAGGGGTTATTATATTTAAATAGGTGATATAATGAATAATATCAAATATGATAACGAAAAAATGAAAGAACTCATTCATTACATTATAGATAAATGTAAATGTAAAAATAACGTTGGTAGGACTGTATTATATAAATTACTATATTTTTCAGACTTTAACTACTATGAAATTTATGAAACTCCAATAACTAAGGAAATTTACCTTAAATTTCCTAAAGGACCAGTTCCAATCCATTTTAAAGAAATAAAATCAGATCTAATTAAAGAGGGAAAAATATCTGAAGATGTTAAACCCCTTTTTTATGGAAATAAGTATAACAAATATGATTATAACTCTTTAAAAACACCAAAAATAAAAATTTTGGAAAAAAAGGAGATTGAAGTTATTGATGCTGTTATTTATAAGCTAGGTGCAATGAAAGCTAATGAAATAAGCGATTATTCTCATGGGGATATGCCGTGGAAGGTTGCAAAATACAAAGAAGCACTAGATTATGAATATGTTTTTTACAGGGATAAAAAATATGCTGCCTCTAAGCATAATATCCACGCTATTTAACTTTTAAAAATTTAATAATTTTCTATTTTAAGCAAATGTATTTTATGATACTAAAAAATTATTAAGTTTTATTTATTTTTTCTTTAATTTATCGTTATTTACTTTTTATTTACTTATATTAAGCATATGAGTTACAAATTGTGTTTTAGCTATTTCTTCAACAAATTCTGCCAGTGACCCTGCTTCTTCTACTGTACTACTCACAGCTACAACACCATGATTTTTTAAAATCAAAACATCTTCCTTATCAATTGAGGTAGCTGTTTTAATAGCTAGAACATCACTTCCAGGTTCTTCATATTCTAATTCAAGAAAATATGGTGTTTTAATAGCTCCAAAGCCTTCCAGACGTTTTATTTTTTTATTAGTTGAAAATGAAAATCCTGTTGCATAAGGAGAGTGTGTATGAACAATTCCATTTACATCAGGTCTTTTTTTATAAATATTGAGGTGCATAAATATTTCCGAAGATGGTTTACCTCTAGTTAAAGAATTTCCATTAATATCAACTAATACTACATCTTCTTCTTCAATTGCACGTAGTGAACATAATGTAGGAGTAATAGCTATTACATCTTCGCCATTATGCCCAGTAAATCTTGCACTAATGTTTCCAGCTTTCCCAAAAACTAAATCCCTTTCATAAATATACTTTGAAACTTCTACAACACTTTTAATAAGTTCTTTCATTTGTATCACTCTTAAAAATAATTTTATAAATTAATAAATGTTTTTAAATAAATCTAATAAATATCTTTAAATATCTTTAAATAAACTTCAATACTTTAAAATCTCCTCTATTTAGTACAGGAACTTCTGCACATGTTGGAACAATGTTATAAATTTTCTGGAACTCTGTTTGAGTCTGAAAAGTTCCGGAATTTATCATATGAACTCCTTTATATTGCTTGTAAGAATTTATATGAACATGTCCGGTATGTATAATATCTGGAACCTCTTTAATTACTAGATGATCTTCTAATTCAGATGCTAATGGAGTTCTTTCACCATAAATAGGTGCTAAGTGACGTTTTTCAAGAAGAGACTTCATAATAAGATCTGATTTTTCGTGAGCCATACCTTTTACACTCATAGCTATGTCATCAAAGCTTCTTCCATGATAGATTAGTGTTTTAAATCCATCTAAACTTACAATAGCAGGATTACTTACAAATTCAACATTATTTAACTGATAAAGTGATTTAGCATATTTTTCAGGTACAGCGGGTTGTGGTTCAGCTACTCTTGAGGCGTCGTGGTTTCCAGGAGCTACAATAATTTTAATATCACTTCTGATATCTCCTAAAAGTCTAGCAGCTTCCTCATATTGCTCACTAACATCTTTAATAGCTAATTCTTTGTCTTGATTTGGATATATTCCAATTCCATCTACAATATCTCCTGCTACAATTAAATACTTAACATCATTAGCTATTTCCATTTGGGATTCATTTCCAAAATCACAGTTTAACCAGCTAATAAATCGCTTGAAAGCATCTTCTAAGAATGTTAAGCTACCAATATGTATATCTGATGTAAAAACAGCTGAAAAGTCCATAGGCTTTTCTGGAACTCTAGCTACTCCTGGAAAGACTAATTTATTAGCTATTGCTAAATCTTTATTTTTAGTAGCTACTAAACCAAGTATTTCATCTTTTACAACAGGTTCGGATTCTTTAAATACTTCATGATTATCGCTATGGAATAAAACAGTTACCTCACCAGTTTCATCTTCAAATTCCATAATTTTATGCCCGTTTTTTGTGGTTCTAATATCTCTAACCATACCAATTAAAGATATGTCTTTACTTTCCCCAATATCTGAAATATTTATATATGATTTTAAATCGCTACGCTTTGACAAGATATTACGTATTTTTTCAAACCTATCTTGGAAATAAGTAACTAGGTTACCAATTTCTCCACTAGTATATGATTGTTGACTAGTATCTTGGATAATTTCAAACTTATCAAAGTTAACATTGCTATTTATAGCATCATTTCTCTTGAATTTATTTTTAACTTTAACTGAAGCAGCTTCAGTTCCTTCAACTCTCTCAATTTTAACATTACTAATGTTTTCATTATTAGGGTCTTTAGATAAAATATTATTATTATTATTATTATCATTAATATTATTACTCTTATTATTACCATTATTAACAGCTATACTGTTATTTTCATAATTATTATTACTATCGATGCCATTAGTATTAGCCCTAGCAGCCCTATTTAAATTACCATTATTAGTAATATTGGAATTATTTGTATTTGTATTAGCATTAGTATTAAGATTAATATTAATATTATTAGTGTTAGTATTAGAAATATTTCCAGTATTAACTTGATTATTATTTAGTTCTAAGCCTTCTTCTTTCATTAAATTTATAACAAGTTCTTCATCTACAATTAATAACTTATGTTTTGTTTTTCCACTTTTTCTACTTAGATCCCTAGTAGATGTATTTTTATTAGAATTTTGACTTTTAATCCTAACAATAAGAGAAGAAACAAAACTAATTGGGTCCGCTAGTGATTTAACTTTCATATAAGCCCTAGGAGTTATATTAATATTTTTTTTGGCAAGTTTATAGAGAATTTCCATATTTATTGTGTTTTTATTTATTGAAACATCATTTTGGTTTGTTTCAGACTCAATAGTACCCACAATATCTTCTCCTATATTTTTATCTATGATAGTTTTATCCATAATAATAATTAGATTATTTAAATATTTATAATTATCATAATTGTTTAACTATGTAATTTATTATTATAATTTTTACTCACAGATTAATGTATATTTTTATAATAATTTTATAACAATTTTAATATATTACTACTAATAATTTTTATAGAATATCTTAAATAAGCATGTATTATAGTCATTATACCATTAACTTAATATAGCACAATAATCATAAAATTAGTTTATGCATAAAATACTTAAGATAACGATTTTTGTTATATTCTTTGTAATGTTTTTTGAAATGGGATTACTAGGTTCTTATACAATTGTAACATCGGAACAACCTAACATTCAAAATTTGATTGATTTCCAAGTTAATATGGTTATGGGATTCTTTAGTAGTGAGAATGTAGATGATATATTAACAAAAGAACCTACAAAAATTAATATAACAAATAAAGAGGAAGTGGCTGAAGCCCTGACTCCGTTGGCAGGAGTTGACGGTGTTAATTTAAATAGTATTAATACAACAACTTATCAAAGCCCAGATACTAATAAAATAATGGTTAATATTACCTGTTTAGCTTATCCAAAAGCTAATATTAGCTCTACCCAAATCGTATTATCTACAAAACCTGAATATAAAATAGTTGCAACAGCACAGGGTGAATCTAAAAGTAATGGTATTGAAGTTATAGTATCAACACTAAAAATAACCTCAACATTAAAGGTTTACTCAACTTAAATTTAATTTATTAACCTATTAATTTAACTTAGTTAACATATTTAATCCATTTAATCTATTAGATTAAGTTAACCATTAATAGCTACTATAATTAGTATTTTAATGAGAGTATAATAGCTCATTTGTCCCATAAATCAGATTATAATAAGTTAATTTTCTAATTTTTAATTTAATTTTTTCTAGTTTTTTAATAATAATCAATATAGTAAATCATAATTGGTGAATCAATGATTAATATAATTGGAATTGGCCCTGAAAGAAAACACATGACTTTAGCTAGTTTAGATGCTTTAAAAGAAGTAGATGTTGTTGTTGGATATAAAAAATACATTGATTCAATTCAAGACTTAATTGAAGGTAAAGAAATTATTAAAAAAGGAATGGGAGACGAAATAAAGCGAGTTGAAATAGCTATTAAACTTTCAAATGAAGGAAAAAATGTAGCTATTGTTAGTTCAGGAGATCCTGGTGTTTTTGGAATGGCAAATGTGTTTTTCCAAATTTTGGGAAAGTATTCCGATGTTGAAGTTAATGTTATCCCTGGTGTTTCAGCAGTTAACTATGCATCTTCTATTTTAGGGGCTCCATTACATGATTTTGCAGTTATAAGTTTAAGTGATATTCTTACTCCATTATGCGAAATTGAAAATAAAATTAGGAATGCTGTAAAAGCAGGATTTATAATAGCTTTTTACAATCCTATTAGTAAAACAAGAAAAGAACCATTTAGATTAGCTAAAAAGATTCTTGAAGAAGAAATGAGTCAAAATACAACTATTGGTATTGTTAGAAGTGATAAAAAAGGTGAAAAACCACCTAAAGTAACTGTAACTAATTTATCTAATTTAAATGAAGATGAAATTGATATGTCTACAATAATTATTGTTGGAAATGCTTTTACTTATTCACAAGAAGAATCTAAAGGGGTTGCTGGAGAAAACAAAAGTTTAAATCCGAGTATAAATACTAATACTAATGATAATGGGAATAAATCTAATAACTATATGGTAACTCCTCGTGGTTATGTTGTTAGGGAAGAATTACATCCATTAGCCATTGAGTTTTATGAAAGCTTTTTAAAAAATGAAACTGTAACTGGAGAAAATAAATCCTGTGAATATTACCCTTGTCATAAAGAAGGCCAATCTTGTGACTTCTGTTACTGCCCATTTTATCCATGTGGAGATGGTTCAACTGGAGGACATTGGATTAAAGATAAGAATGTCTGGAGCTGTCAAAATTGTACTTGGATCCATGAATCCGCTACTGTTGAGTGTATTCAAAGTAAATTGTTAGATTATATTAATGAAGTAGATGATTTAAAAACAAATAAAAAGAAACTTTTAAAATTACGAAGAGAATGTATTTTAAAAACTAGTAAGAGATAGTAATAACTATATAAAGCTATTTAAATCTATTAAAAGTATTTACACATAGCTAAAACTATTAGGGCGGATAAAACTATTAAATCTAATCAAAAATTAGATATCTAGATATCTATATTAACTTAAATAGGAATTATAAAAGAATATAATATTATAACATATAACTATAACACTTTAAAAACTAAAATATATTAAAAGCTATAAAACACAATATTATAATTATATACTTTATTAAATTCAAGGATACAAAAAAATTTAAGGAGATATACAATTGGCAAGTATTAAAGATATTTTAATAGAAATGAAAAATTTGTCGGAACTTATGGTTGATTTATCCTATTCTGCAGTTCTTTTTAATAGTACTGATGCAGCTGAAGAGGTTTTAAAACTTGAAAATAAAGTCAATCGCCTTAATTATGAAATAAAAACTCAATCATTACTTGCAGCTCGTTCCCACGAAGATGCTGAGAAATTAACAACTTTACTTGAAATAGCTGAAGCTGCTGAAAGTATAGCTAACTCTGCTAAAGATATAGCTGATTTAGTATTAAGAGGTTTTAAACCACATCCTGTTTTTAAGATGGTAATGGAAGAATCAGAAGAAATGATAATGAGAGTTACTGTTTCAGAGGGTTCTGAATTATCTAAAAAATCTTTAGGTGATTTATTACTAGCTACAAGAACTGGTATGAGGGTAATAGCTATTAGACGTCATGAATCTTGGATTTATGGGCCTGACAAAAATACTCTTTTATCTGAAAATGATATATTAATAGCTAAAGGAACAGAATCTGGTGCTGAGCTATTAATCAAGTTAGCACATAATGAAATGACTTTAGATGATTTATAAGTTTAATTAATTTTTTAATTATTTTCCACAATAATTTTATAATAATTTTATTAAATTATAATAGTCACATTAAATTTCTAATTTAATTTAGTACATTTTATTTATAAAATACTGTAATTTATATTCATAATTATAATAGTCACATTAAATTTCTAATTTAATTTAGTATATTTTATTTATAAAATACTGTAATCAGTATTCATAATTATATTTATAATTTATTTGGTGCTAATATGAAAGGAAGCATGGTAGGTGAATGTCTTGAAGAAGCTAAAAGCTCTAGTGATGATGACTCGGAATGTCTTAGCTACTTTGCTCCAATATATTCTAAATGGATTTACACAGGCATCAAAGCTTTTTCATCATTCGAATAAATCTTCTTTTCAGGAAAAAAGATTTAAGCCTTTTTTTAGAGAAAATCGCCGTATTTTAGGTGAGGGGCTAGTAGCTCTTTTAATATGTGCAATAGGTGACCTATTTGCTGGTTTAATTTTAGGGTCAATGACTCCCTTTTTAGAAATATTCCCTGGCCTATTAGTTTTGATTCCCGGAGCTATAGGAATGAGAGGTAACATTTTTGGTGCATTAGGATCTCGTATAGGTTCTAATCTACACATTGGTACAATTAGTCCAGAATTTAAAAAATCAGATATATTAAATCAAAATATTATATCCTCTCTTATTTTAACACTTATTCTTTCTATATTTCTCGCAGTAATGGCTAAATTAATTTGTATTCTTATGGGTTTCCCAAGTATGAGTCTTTTTGACTTTGTTATTATTTCTGTTTGTGCTGGAATGATATCTAGTTTTATAATGATTCCAATTACAATTTTAATAGCACTAAAAAGTTATAAAAATGGATGGGATCCGGATAATGTTACAAACCCTTTAATAGCTGCAGCCGGTGACCTTTTCACACTTCCTGCAATAATATTGGGAATTTTAATATTAAGTTCATTTGACTTAGAACTTATTAAAGCAGCAATTGTGATTATATTTACTATAATTGCATTAGCAGGATATATATTTGGAAGTAGGCAGAACAACGATTTTAGTAAAATTATTAAACAATCAACTCCTGTTCTGGTTCTTTGCTCATTTTTAGGAAGTTCTGCAGGAGCAGTTTTAAATAGTAACTTAGGAACTGTTTTAAGTAATCCTGGATTATTAACACTTATTCCAATATTTTCAGGTGAAAGTGGAAGTTTAATAAGTATATTAAGTGCTAGACTCTCTTCAGCACTACATTCTGGTTGTATTGACCCTATTTTACGTCCACAAGAAAACACAATTCGTAATTTTATTATTATATTAATTTTAGCTATTATTATTTACCCTATAATTGGAATAATTGTTCATATAGCTACTATGGCCTTAGGAATATCTACAATCAGTTTTTATAATGTTTTACTTATAACTACAATTTCAGGATTGATTTTAATAAGTATAATGAGTATAATTGTTTATTATATTTCATCTACTTCTTATAGTAAAGGAATAGACCCTGATAATATTGTAATTCCAATAGCTACTAGTTTAACTGACCCTTTTGCAACAATAGTGCTTATGTCAATATCTTTAGCAGTTTTAAGTGGAGTTATATTATAAATTGGTATTCAAAGAATTATTGGGTGGTATTAAAATCTACTATTGCTTTAAGTGCTTTTTTATCATTTATTTTAGCAAATTATAATTTAATAAGATTTCAAAAACTTATTATGATTAATTGAAAAATTTATTTTTTTCTACATCCAATGGGTATCTGTTTCTAATTACTATTTCCAGAACTTCATTACAAAATAAGCGGGCTGAATTTTAAAGTTTTCAATTGTTAAATCACCAACACTTGTATCTTTTGGAATAGCTATTAAATAAGTCTCATATGCACTAGTATTATCTTTAGATAATGAATTAGGATATTGGAGGTGTAACCAGAATGTTTTTTCAAGATTGCCTTCTACTTTTTCGGATATATAATTGCTAATGTCTTTATAATCTGAACTAATTGAATTTCTATTATTATTATTATCGTCATTATTATTCCCATTAAGTTCGGCATTATCATCTAAAATCCAGTAGCTATTAGAATTAATAATATTTTTATTAAAAAATAGGTAATATTTATATCTTTCAATATCAACTCTTTCTATAGTAAAAGTTTTACAAATCCACGTTTCCCCAATATTACTAGTTTCACTTATGTGGCTAGAACCTATAATACTTTGATGATTACATAAACCTGTGCCATAAGTTCCTTTTTCAGCTAGATAATCTTTATTTATATTACTATTTTCATTATCATCTTCATTATCTTTATTTTGAAATTTTAAAAGAACATAATTACTTAAATAGTCAATATTGACAGTTCTATTAATATTAATAATGTTTCCAACATTTAAGCTATCTATTCCTTCATCTTTAACAATAATAGGTTTTAATTCTTTATTAATAGGATAAATTTCCATACTAGATTTAATCAACCCATATAATTGTTTATCCCCAATTAAAGTATTGTAATTATTTTTTAACTTATCTATTTTAGCCAAAGAAATGGTATTTTTTTCACCTTCTCTTCTAAAAGCATTTTCAATATTAGCATCACCGTTAATACTAGTTCCACCTCCACTATTACTATCGGTATCACCTGTAGTAGCCAAACCAACTTTAACTTGTGAATTTGAATAAGAAAATAGGGTTTCCCAGTTTTCAGGAGTTCCAGTAGTTTTTATAAGTGTATCAACAGTATCTTGCCCTATTTTTTCTAAATTAAAATCTTCATAAACATTATTATTGCTCTCAATTAAAATGTTCAAACTATATGATACAGTAGCTATGATAATAATTAATAATAGCATTGAAAAAAGTAAATCAAGTGAAAATATAGCTCCTTTATTTTCATTTACTATTTTAGTTCCTTTATTTTTCTTAGCTATGTCACTAACTTTACTATTGACCCAATCCCAACTACCAATCATCTTTTTAATTTTTATTTTAATACTTACAAGTTTTTGAAGATTTTTTACCATATTTTTAACTCCATAATTAAAGAGGTAGCTAAAATTATCTATTATAACTCCTTAGTAACTAAATTCACTTAACCCATATTTAGATTTATGACTATCATCAAGGAAAATGACGTTTTTCCAGTTAGAATCTTCATAATATGTCATAATTTCTCCTAAGTAGCTATTTTCTCCAAAAATAATATGATCCGATCCACTTACAGACTTTAAACCATTACTATAATTTTCTCCATTTGAAATATTTAAATTAGCTATGTTTTTAGATTCTGGAGCGGCAATAATAAAAGTTTCAAGACCATAGTGATAACAATTACCTTCACCTTCTAATCTACACAAGTAACAAGATCCATCAAGGCTTTCATGATAATTTCCATTATCTATACAATTTTTAAAGCTTATTCCATCACCATGATTTATATAATTTACATGATGGCACTTTCGTATTTTTAATGATGAACTAGCATTTTCATAATAAGCTCCTTCTTCTATTCCATTACTTATAATGTAATTTTTTAATGTATTTTTGTAATAAATCTTATTAGAGCTATTATTAATGTTTTCAATAGGAACATTACATTTTAATATGGGCATTGGGTCATTTAATCCCTCAATTGAAATATAGTTTTTCTCTATATTTTCATATTTTCCTTTTATATTACTCCCATTATCAGGACTTTCACTTTCTTGAGCTGTAATTTTAGTAGTTATTTCAATAATAAATGGATTATCTCCAGTTTTAACATTAAATACTTCAGCTTTAATTTTAATGTTACCTGCAGAACTGTATTTTTCACTTTCTATATCTAAAATTTCATTTAATCTTTCTTTAATTTCTTCGGGGGCATCTCTAATAGCTTTTTTACTAATAATAATTTCTTCTGACATATTTTTGATTAAATTATAGCTAATGGTGTCAATATTAGATTTATAAGTACCAATAGCAGTATTAAAGTTATCAGAACCTATATAATTACTATTAATCTTATTAAAGTCAATAGTTGTTAAAATTACAACAGAAACAAACATTATAGTTATTATCATCATAATTATTCCATAACCAAGAACTAAATTACCTTTTTCACCTATTCTAAGTATTTTGCCTTTTTTTCTATCCATAATATCCCATTAAAACTTCTATATAATTTTTTTATTTTATCCTTCTCTTTAAAATTTCATAAAACTCTTATTTTCCTAACTAATGTTTTATTATTTATTTGAATTGCTTCAACTATTGTTATCATTATTATTACTATATTTTTATATTTTATTACTACATTATTATATTATTAATATTATAACTTTTATTAATAATATTATAGAATATTCAAGTATAAATATATTACTATTATCATTATTTGTAATATCTAAAAATATATATACCTAAAAAGAATAAATATAGAAATGAATATAAAATTAGGAATAAATAATTAATATTACACTAATCACAATTTAATAAAAAGAATAATTAATAACTATTAATTGATTTTAACAACTTTTATTAGGAGGATTTTCATGTCTGATACTATTAGAACTTGGAGACACATATCACAGCGTTATAATTTAATTGGGTCTGAATGTACAAATTGTGGTAAGTTATATTTCCCACAAAGAGTTGTCTGCCCAATATGTAGAAGTAAAGGGAATATAGAACCTAAACAATTCTCTGGAAAAGGTAAAGTTTATAGTTTTTCAATTGTCCATACTCCATCACCTGAATTTAAAGATATATCTCCATATGCAGTAGCTATTATTGAATTAGAAGAAGGAGCTAAATTAACTAGTCAACTTGTTGATTGTGATGTTGATAAGTTAGAAATTGGAGATGAAGTTGAAATGGTCTTTAGGAAAATAAGAGAAGATGGTGCAGATGGTGTTATTGCCTATGGATTCAAGTTTAAAGTTGTAGAATAATTAACTAAATAATAAATAAAGATAAAATAGATAGTTCTCAAATAAACAACTCTATTTAAGTAATTTAATACTCTTAATTACTTACTTTATTTCATATTATTAATATTATTTACTAAATATTTTTATTTACTATAATATTTTACATTACTTTATTATTCTATATCATTCCATAATTACCATATTATTTTAAATTAATTTATATAATTTCATATTATTCAATATTAATCTATATTATTCAATATTAATTCATATTATTTAATATTAACCCATACTATTTAATATTAATCTATATTATTCCATATTAATTCATATTATCTTTTATTCATTCACATTACTTCATATTATTTTAGCATTACATTATTTAGCATAGTATGGTATTTTATATTTTTATATTATTACGTTATTCAATTATTTTATTATTATATTTTATTTAAATTGATAACTAAGATTAATTAAAAAAAGTAAAGGAGAATAATAAATGGCAGGATTAAATGATTTAAGAAAATACAGTGAAGACGATGCAAAAAAAATAGGAGTACTTCTTGTTAGTCATGGAAGTAGACTTCCATATGGTAAACAGGTAATAAATGCTTTAGCGGATATGTATCGTCAATCAGTTAGTTCAAAAGTTGGTGTTGGGTATATGGAAATGTGTGAACCAACTATTCCTCAAGCTATTAACTCATTAGTTGAAGGAACTGAAATTGAAACTTTAATTGTTGTTCCTGTATTCTTGGCTGATGGTGTTCACACAACTCGTGATATCCCTAAGATTCTAGGCCTTTTAGAAGAAAGTGAAGAAGAGGGTTCAAGTTCTCACAAACACAGTCATAACCATTCACATGGCCACAGTCATGGTCATGAAGATGAAGAAATCAAGTTTAATGGTGAAATTATTTATACAGGACCTCTTGGAGCAGATCCATTAGTCCTTGAGATTATTAACCAAAGAGTTAATGGTTCTTTAAGCTAAGGCTTATTTACCCATTTAACTAATTATTTAACTAATTATTTTATTAATTATTCCATTAACTCTTTTATTAATTATTTTATTATTAATTATTTTGATAATAAGCTTAATAGTAATTCTAATAACAATTATAATAACAATTTCAGTAACAATTCTAATATTAATTCCAATAATACTTAGGTTAATAATACTAGTTTTATTATTAGACATGTTATTATCTTCTTTATTTTTTATTTTACTTATAATAATAATTCAGGGGATTATATGCCCTCAGAACCAATTTCTACACTAGGTGAAAAGAAACTTATTAAAAGGATAATTAAGAAGGCTGAGCTTTCCAATCCTAGCTACTTTTCTAAAAATACAGAATCTTCAGACACTAATAATACTTCTAGCAATGATAATTCTGATTCTAATTCTTCTAATTCTAACACACTTAATTCTAACACTTTTGATTATTCTAATTCTTCTATTAAATCCAAAGCTTCGAATAGTTTTACAGCTATTGGTGATGATGCATCCCTTATTGATCTTAGTGTTAATGGAAGCAATTTTAACTCTAACGACTCATATCTTGTAGCTACTTCGGATATGATGCTTAAACACTCTCACTTTCCAAAAGAAATGTCCTATTTTCAAATGGGTTGGAAAGTTGTTGTTGTTAATATTAGTGACTTAGCAGCTATGGGTGCTAGCCCAATAGGTATTTTACTCAGTGTAGCTGTTCCTAAAAATCTTATGATTTCTCAATTTGATGAAATTATTGATGGTGTTGTTGCTGCTTGTTCTTACTATGATGCTCCACTTATTGGTGGGGATACTAATTCTTCTTATACTTTTAAATCCTTAAATAACTTTAATAAGAGTATTGATATAAGTTATGAAGATGAAATAATCCTATCTGCTACTGCATTAGGTCATGTTGAAAAAAATAAAGTTCTTATGAAGTTTGGTTTCAAAGAGGGAGATTATATAGCTCTTACTGGTGAAATAGGTCTTGCTGCACTTGGTTTTGAGCTACTTAATAGTGATATAAATAATTACCACAGCCTGGAACACAAACTCATTAAAAATAGCTATGAAAAGTCTATGATAAAAATAGCTAAGGATAAAATATTAAATCCAGTAGCTAAACTAGTTGAAGGCAAAAAATTGAAAAATTCTGGATTTGTTACCTCTGCAACTGATATCACTGATGGCTTAGCTAGCGAGATTTATGAGATGTTTGATTCTAATTTAAGAATTAATGGTATTAATAGTATTGACGCCATAGATACAATAGATAGCATTACTGGTATTAATAGCATTAGTTCAGATAGTTCTAATGATTCTGACTTTTATACTACTAATATTAATAATACTAATACTAACATTAATATTCCTACTAAAACTAAGGATAATTTTGATAATAATAATATAACTGATTCTAGTTCTCATAAAGGAACTACTAAGGCATTTGTCCCTGATAATAATGTTAATGTTACCTATGTTAATTTAGATTATTATATCAACTCTCCTGATTCTATTAGTTCCAATAATAATCATAATAATTCTAATTCTAAAAATACTAATTTTAACAATACTAATTCCAATAATTCCAATATTACTGCTAATAATACTAATACTAAATTTGACGATAGTACTGAAGACAATAACAATAATAATAACTCTAATAGTCCTAATAGCTCTAATAATCGCAATAATAATATTAATGAAACTAATTATAATAAAGAACCGAACAAAGGAATTCTTGGCTTTAAGATTTATGAAGAATTAATTCCAGTGGCATCGAATATGAAAAAAGTAGCTAAATACATAAATAGAAATCCACTTGACTTAGCCTTATACTTTGGTGAAGATTTTGAGCTATTATTTACATTTGAGCGAAATAAAGCTAAAGAATTAAAGAAAATTCTTGATTTCCATGTTATTGGGGAAGTTACAAATACTGGTGCTGTTGAAATTGTTGATAAACGTGGAAATGTTTCTAAATTATCTTCAAAAGGTTATGAACATTTAAAATAATGTTTTTATAAAAATAAAATTAATATAATTATTATATTCAATATAATCCATATAACTAATATAATGGTTATATTCAATATAATCAATTTAACTAAGTTAATTAATTCAATTGGTCTAGGGGATGTTAATATTAATGTTGAGGCTATTTTATATAATAAATTTGACTTGAATAATATGGACACAGATAGTGAAAATGGTAATGCTAAGTGTAATGCTAATATTGATAATGAGATTATTTCTAGTGAAAATAATAAAAATCTAGGTGCTGTTCAATGTCATGTTTGTAATCATAGATGTATAATTGCTACAGGTAGCTATGGTATTTGTAAAGCTCGTAAAAATGAGAATGGAACATTATATTTATGTAATTTTGAAGGAGTATCTTCTTATAATAGGGATCCTATTGAAAAGAAGCCATTTTATCACTTTTTACCTGGTACTTATGTATACTCACTTTCGGGTTTTGGATGTAACATGCACTGTTTGAACTGTCAGAACCACATCATCTCACAAAAGTCACAGTGCGAATCATCATCAGTTCAGATATCACCAGAAACAGCTGTAGAAATAGCTACTTTACAAGGTTGTAAGTCAATTGCTTTTACCTATAATGAACCTACTATACACTTAGAGTATGACCTTCAAGTAGCTAAACTTGCACATAATGAAAATCTTAAAACAGTGTATATTAGTAATGGATATATGACTGAAGAAGCTTTAGAAACTCTAACTGGAAATATTGATGCTATGAATATTGATTTAAAAGCTATGAGTAACAATTTTTACAAAGATATTTGTGGAGCTAGACTTGATCCAATTCTTGATAATTTAAAAACAATTTATAAAAATAATATTCACCTTGAAGTCACTAATCTCATTATACCTAAACATAATGACAGTTTGGAAATGATTAAGGATTTAACTGATTTTATTGCAAATGAACTTAGTTGTGAGGTTCCACTTCATTTTTCAAGGTTTACTCCAATGTATAAAATGATTAGTACTCCACCAACACAAGTAGAATCACTAGAAAAAGCAAGGGAAATAGCTAAAGAATCTGGTCTTAAATATGTTTACTTGGGAAATATTCCAGAAGAGCAAAATACTTATTGTGATAATTGTGGAGAGCTTCTAATTAGAAGATATGGATATAATATTAAAAATAATCTAGAAAATAAGAAATACATTATAGATAATGAGGATATGGTGCATAACGACATTGGTAGTAATATTAAGGATAAATGTATTTCTAGCAATAGAGATATTAATCGTAAAAACAGCAATGTCAAAGCAATAAATAGCTCAAAAATAACTAAAGTAAATTGTCCATTTTGTGGTACTAAGCAAAATATAAGTGTTTTAGAATAAATTATGTATTCAATATCCTATTTTATAATATATTAGATAATTTTTTAAATAAATTCAATTAAATAAAATGAGTCTTGTTCAAAGTCGACTTTTGACCAAGCCTCACTACTAAAATAAAAAAATTTAAAAACCTAATCCTTGGACAAACTTACTGTAATATTGTTATAATTTTATTTTACTAGTTTTATAGACTTTGTTGTATAATTTGCCACTACTAAATATTGTTTTTTACTTTCAAACATTTTATAATCTCTCCGTATTTCCATGTTTAAATTTGAACAGTTAAAATATATAATCTGATAGTTTTAATGAATTATTAAACTATTTATCTGCATGAATATATAAAATAACTGCATTGAAAATCATGACGAAGTATAAACAATAAAAATATATTAAAATAACTAAAACTAAATTAAACAGTTTAAAATACCTTAATCTTAAAATAAGGTGTTTAAATCCCCTTGAATCCAATCACTAATTTTAAATTAAAAAATACATGATCGATTAACCAAATAATAAAATACTATTTTTAATAAGATACTAAGATAAATAGAATGTTTAGTGAATAAAAAGGATCTTTTCAACTAAACTATTGGTTTAACTTGTTGAGAAATTAAGAGTTAAGTGATGGGGAAAAATTAAGTATTATAATAATTCCCCCCCCTCCATAACTTGCTTTGCAAATAATCCAATTAAAACTTTTTATTAAAATTTAGGCTTTGTAGAAACCCTTTTTTTATTTTGTTAATTTATAGTCAAAAATATTTTTTTTAAAAAAAATTTGGCTTTGTAGAAACCCTTTTTTATTTTGTTAATTGTATAGTCAAAAATATTTTTTCAAAAAGAAATTTCCTTAATTTGCTAAGCCAAATCATTTTAAGCCGTTTTAATTTTTGAAGTTGTGAATTTTGATATAAATCAG
>JBOFHT010000087.1:0-9857 GCA_051649785.1 Methanobacteriaceae archaeon | reverse complement strand
TATTCAGCAGAAACACAAAATATATATTGAACATCAGACAAATTCTTAATTGGAGAGGTTATTTTTTTGATTGTCATAGTTAAATATTAGCCTCTCCAACTATTTAAACTTATATATCCTTCTTTTTAAAAATAAAGTCCCTAATGGACGAATAAACTAAAACAACAAACAAAATAAATACACGATTTTTTTGTGAAAACTCAGCAAGTAACATTCTGACAGTCTCTAACTAAAGACAAAAATAACATTAATAATATGAATAGTGGAATAATTATTACTATTCCCAAAATTAGAATTAATATAATCAATAACAGAACCAATACCAAAATCAATAACAGAACCAATACCAAAATCAATAGCAGAATCAATAACACAAATAATTGCTAAAATATATAATTAGAATGATAAATAGTTAAAAGAAGTTACAAAAAATAAATATTATTAAAAATTCCCTGTAGAAACCCTATATTTTTATGCTGATTTATATCAAAACTCCAAATTTTAAAAATGAAAAATGAAAAATAAAAGGGGATTAAAATAATTTACTTTAGTAAATTAAAGAAATTTTTTGAAAAAAATATTTTTGACTATTACTTAGTCAAAAAAATGGTTTCTACAAGTCTTTAAATTAAATCACCATATTTTATTCATTTTCACTATATTTTTATATCCTCTTACACACAAAGTATGTTTTCTATTATCTCCGCGACTAACTAAATTATTCTTAATTATATTATTCTTATCACCATTTACTTTAATTCCACGAACAGCAACACCATTAGAACTAATATTATTCTTATCACCAGTTACCCTAATCCCATGATCTTTATTATTATTAAAAACATTATTACTAATTTTATTCTTATTTCCACACAATCTAAGACCATTAAACACATTTCCATTAGCAACATTTTTAGAAAACTGGTTATTATGACCTGTAACAGTAAAACCACAATACTTAGACTTAATTTTATTTAATAACATCTTATTAGTATTTCCCTCTAAAAAAACACCATAACTAGCACCAGAAATATTAGATTTTTCAAGAATATTATTAAAACCCCTAATTTTAACACCATATCCTACTACATTAACAGAATTACTACTTAGAAAATTACCATTACCATTTATTTTAATACCATCTCCTTTACTATTTAAAGTATTTTTAATTACATTGTTCCAATTTCCAATAATACTAATTCCAGTACCATTGTTCTTATTTACAATATTTTTATATACATAGTTATAAGAACCCACAATATATATTCCATACTTATTAGAACTAATATTATTATTCATCAAACTATTACTACCACCATTTATATAAATTCCAGTACCTACTCCAGAAATAATATTTGAACTAAATTTATTACTACTACCCTCTACAAAAATCCCATAAACAGAACTAGATTTTATAGAATTATTTTTAATAATATTATATGAACCTTTAATTTCAACAGCTCTTGAAGATCCAGACTCCCTAATTCCCATAATCCTATTTGAACTCAAAGTATTTGAAACCCCATTAACAGATATAGCTACAGAAACATTCTTTAAAAAATTATTATAAATAAGAAGTTCTTCTGAATCATAAGCAAAAATTCCTATTTTTTTGATATTTGTAATATTATTATAACTTATAATACAATCATAATCATCCTCTTCTACTTCAATACCATTATATCTTGTTTTAGATATATCATTATAATGTACCTTAATATAATCCCCAGAAAATCCAACTCCAACTCCATGAATTGAAATATAATTTTTATAAATATCTATATCACTTCCTTCAGCAAATACACCATACTCAGTATTATTTTTAATAGTATTATTCTTAACAAGACAAAATGTAGAATATTCTATATATATACCAGAATCTTTACCATCAACAACCTTATTATTAACTACATTCACATCAGAAGTCCCAGATATATAAATACCATGACCTCCACTTTTTGATACATTATTATTACTTACATTAACATAGCCAGAATCAAAAACATTTATCCCATAATGATTGTCAATAGAATTAACAATTGAATTACTAGTAATCACTCCCTCAGTCACCTTAAAAAAACCAATACCTCCTTCATTATCACTTAAATTATTATCACTAACTTTCACATTATTAGTGTTATCAACATCAATTCCTCCAGATTTACTTAATTTATTTTTATTAATATTAACATTAACAGAATCCTCAACCTGGACTCCTAAAGACTTATAAGCACTATTATTAGTTACATTAACATTTCTAGAACTCTCAACACTAATAAGACCATCCCATTCACCCTCACTAGAAATACTGTTCTTAGCAATATTAACATTATCAGAATCCTCAACCCTAAGTCCAGAAGTCTTATAAACATTATTATCAGTTACATTAACATTTCTAGAACCCACAACACTAATACCTCCCCAATCATCATTACTAGAAACATTATTCCTAGAAATACTAACATTCTCAGAACCAGAAGCCCTAATAACTGACATATAAAGACTATTCTCACTTACATTAACATTCCTAGAATCTACAGTAAAAATACCAGCAGAAGAAAACTCAGCACCTGAAATATTATTCTTATAAAAACTAATATTCTCAGAACCCGAAACAGTAACCCCGAAAACAGTATTATTAAATATATTAGTATTATTAACATTACTTAATGAAACACCATTCTCATTTGAAATATTAAAAATAGTATTATTATAAAAACTTAAATTATTAGAATCCAATATGGAAATAGCAACATCAAAACTATCTCCAAAAATCGTATTATTACTAATAACAAAGCCATCAACACTATTAGCCACTAAAAGAGAAAAACACCCCGCAATATTATTAGTAATAGTAATATTAGTAAAACCACCAGTAAAAACAACTCCACCAATATCATCAAGCTCACCAATATTAATAACAGTACCATAATCAGTAAAATTAAGCCCTTTAATTAAAACATTACTAGAAAGAATATTAAAAGCCAAGTCTTTAAATTCTTCAACTCCATAAGCAGAAATAACAACACCAGTATCAGCAAAAATACTCATACTACGATTTATCACCAAACCAATCCCATTATAAAGACCAGAATCAGACTTCCCAAAATGCAAAACATCAATAGTAATATCCCCATCAAGAGCATTCTGAATATCCTCATTAGTCCAAGACTCATTCACAATCAAAGAACCTGCACTAACACAAGACAAAGACAATGAAAAAGCTAGTAACATCGCTAAAACCAAGACTCCATACTTATAACTAAAAATCAACTTCACCACATCTCCTTACTTTAAAATGCATCAACTTACTATCAAGTTCAAAACACTACAATCCACTATCAAAAATTCCTACAACTAGTACCTTTTCCTAAGTACTAAAGTCAAAACACCCTGCTTCTTACTAAAATTATAAGGCAATAAATTAGTAACTTTAACAGAAAAAGACCTTTTAGCTTTATTATACTTAAAAACCATATTAATAAAAGTATATCTAACTAAGTTATACTTAGAATATAACTTCTTAAGAAAAGTCTTAGAACCAAAAGAATCACCAAGATTCTTTACATAAATCTTCTTATAATACAAACTACCCCTCTTCTTCAAAGCACTAGAACTATTATAAACAATCTTAGAGCTACCCACAACATACTTATAAGCCAAACCCTTAAAAGAAGTCCTTTCATAACTAGCAGTCGTAGTAGAATTCTTATCAGTATGCTTATTAAGAACAACTTGAACAGTAAAATTCAAATGACTAGGATTATAATTAAAAGTAGCCACACCCTTCTTATCAGTCACCGCAGACCCAACAAACTTACCATCAACATAAAAATACAACTTCTGATTAGGCAAAAGCAGATTATAATGCTTCAAAGTAGCTTTAAGGACAACCAACCCCTTATTCTTCAAATAAACACCTAAATTAATATAAGGCTCATAATTAATTGTAGTATTAATTTCAGTAATATTTGATGGCTTTAACTTAGAACCCACACTAGGTGAAAACTCACCAGTAATAGCCAAAAGATTACACTTACTATTAATAAAAATAGAATTCAAAACACTCGCATTAACATAAGATCCCTTAACAGTAACCAAAGCAATAGATGCAGAATTATTAATAAAAGTCAAATTAAACAAGCGAATATTCCTATTCATCCCCCTAAACGTCATAATCCCATAAGAACCAGCTTTATTATTCTTAAACTCACAACTTTCAATCACATCATTCCCAACAAAACTATTAATCAAAAAACTATTATTATTAAATGAAGAACCCGAAATCCTTAAAACACCAATGTTCCAAATAATACCCATATGTGAGCGACTATTATTAAAAGTAGTGTTACTTATAGTCAGAACTCCCTGATTACTAATAGATGATACCCTATTTATAAATGTCACGTTAATCAAAGTTAAAGAAGTTTTGGGATTTACTTCAAACAGTGACGCAATATATTCATCATCTATTACAGCACCTCCCTTATTCAAACCAATAATAGTCGTATTCCTTGAAACATTAATATTCCTATTTGAATCACCTTTATAAACACCATCATCTAAATAAATAGTATCATACTTATTAACAACATTCTCTAAAGTACCATTTTTTGGATTAATTGTGACATCAGCAGCACTCACAACATTTACCAAAGCAAAACACACAATAGCAAATATACACAAACAAATAATTGTTTTTTTAAAATGAATCATAATATCCCCTCTAATATAAAAATATTATTTTAAAATAACAAAAGCATTTTTCTTATAAGTCGGATTCCAATAATCATATAATGAAAGATATTTTATTTGGTTCTTTATAGGTGGATACTTATAATACCAATGCGGAAATATTATCTCTTCACCATAAACATCAAAATTTACACCACCATCATTTTCCATTTTCGAAGGTTTCCAACCATCATAATTAAAACTATACCTTTGTGGTTCAATTCTATAAACTATATAAGAATCTCCCTTTTTAATATAAACTAACGATATCACATGGGGATCGTCATACCCGTTTGGCTCGAAATATAAATATGAAGATGGTACTCCTGCAGTCCTAATTAATGAAACAAACAAATTAGTATATCCTGCACAATTCCCATAACCTTTTTTAAGAATTATAGCACCTCCAAAATCGGCATTATAATTATACTTAATATTACTAGAAACCCATTTTAGTATAGATCTAGTTTTTTCCATCGGAGTTAGTTTTCCTTCGATACTATAAGCTTTAGATTTTAACGCAAAAATAACAGTGAGTTTATTTTTTATAGAAGGCTCATTAACATCAGAAACACCATCCCACCCAGATAAAAGCTTCTGTAAGTCATCAGATATTTCCTCTCCCCCTAACAAATAAGCATTATTAGAAGCTTTTTGCATTTTAATAGTTTTAGAATAAATTTTACCATTAATTTTAGTTTGCAAATTATCAGTTCTATGAGGAACATAATATTTCGAATTTTTACCCATATCAACATTATAAACATCAGTACTGGCTATTTTTGCACTAACTCTATAAGTAGAACTCGCCTTAGCAAATATTTTACTACCTGCATAAGAAGCTTTAAAAGTAAAATCTTTCCAATTATAAGTAAGAGCTAATGTTTTAATATTAGTAGAACCTTTTCCAGATTCAATTCTTACATTTTCATTATTAACCTTAACAATAAAACCAGAAGCGACATATTTTTTTACTGATTTACCATCAACCTTAACATTGCCAATACTTTTAGCCCATATAGAATGCATAGCATTTTTAGCATATACATTATTATAAGATTCAGCTCTAACATTTACTTTGGTTTTATTATACTTAACAACATTACCATCTAATGATATACTTAAAATAAGACCTACTTTATTATCTTCAAATACAGTTTTAGCAATATCTAATTTACTATTGGTATATATAGCAGAACCTTTATTTGCATTATTTTTATTAAGCTTAGAATTCCCAGTAATAGACAATGCACCATAAGAATAAATAGCACCACCATTAACAGCAGAATTAGAACTAAACTTAGCACCATTCTTAATAGTAGCAGTTTTAGCATAAACAGCACCACCACTACCAGTAGCAGTATTAGAAGAAAAACTACCTTTATCAACAGTTAACTTTGAAGAAGAGTATAAAGCACCACCATTAACAGCCCTATTACCACTAAAACTAGAAGAAGAACCAACATTCAAACTATTAGTACTAAAAACAGCACCACCAGAACCACTAGCAACATTAGAATTAAACGTAGCACCATTCTTAATAGTAATTATACCAGTACCATACAAAGCACCACCACTACCAGTAGCAGTATTAGAAGAAAAACTACCTTTATCAACAGTCAAAGTACTAGTACCCAAAATAGCACCACCATAAACAGCCCTATTACTAACAAAATTAGAAGAAACAAGACTCAAAACACCACTACCATAAACAGCGCCACCAGAACCAGAAGTAGCAGAATTATAAACAAAACTAGCACCATTCTTAATAGTAGCAGATTTAGCATAAACAGCGCCACCACTACCTTTAGCAGTATTAGAAGAAAAACTACCCTTATCAACAATCAAAGAACTAGTACTATAAACAGCACCACCAGAACCAGAAGTAGCAGAATTATAAACAAAACTAGCACCATTCTTAATAGTAATTAACCCATTTGTATAAACAGCACCACCAGAACCACTAGCAACATTAGAAGAAAAACTACCATTATCAACAGTCAAAGTACTAGTACCCAAAATAGCACCACCATTAACAGCCCTATTGCCTGTAAAATTAGAAGAAACAAAGCTCAAAACACTAGTGCCAAAAATAGCACCACCACTACCAGTAGCTTTATTATTTGTATAAGTACCTGAAGAGATAGTTACTGCACCCTTAGCATAAATAAACCCACCAGAACTTGCATTATTCCTAGTCCCATTAACAGATGTTAAAGTTAAAGTTTTAGATGAAAAAATTCCACCACCATTAACTGCTAAATTATCATAAAAATTAGAATTACTTAAAGTTAATGTATTATCAGTATAAACAGCACCACCACTACCAGTAGCTTTATTAAAACTAAAAGTAGATCCCCTAATATTTGCTGAAACACTAGTTCGTATAGCACCACCATTACTAGCATTATTACCAGTAAAACTACAAGAAACCACATTCAAAGAAGGAGAACTAATAAAAACAGCTCCACCACCAGTAGTTCCAGTAGCACGATTATTATTAAAATTAGTATTAGAAACAGTCACAGAAGCAGAAGAATAAATTCCTCCACCATTACTAGCATTATTACCTGTGAAAAAAGAATTATTTCCAATATTCACAGTAGAATAAGAAGAATACAAAGCACCGCCATTAGAGCTAGCACGATTATTAACAAAGCTAGAATTAGAAATAGTTACTCCAGCACTAGCAAAAACAGCACCCCCATTAACAGCATCATTATCATTAAAAATAGAACCCCTATTAATAACAGTAGCAGAAGCAGAATAAACACCACCACCATTACCAACAGCACGATTACCACTAAAACTACAATTAGAAACATTCAAAAGCCCAGCAGAATAAACACCACCACCAGTAGAATCAGTAGCACTATTATTCAAAAAAACAGAAGAAACAACACTCAAACTAGTAACAGAATCACCAACACAAATAGCACCACCACGAGGAGCAAAATTGCTATCAAAAACACAATTAACAATACTATTATTAGAACCAATAATAAAATACAAGGCTCCACCTAAAGAAACACCAGAATTATTTATAAAACTACAGCCTACAAATCTAGTATTAGAAGCATGAGAATCAACAGCACCCCCACCAGTACCACCACTACCAGTATCAACACAAGCACTATTATTCACAAAAACACAATAAGAAAACAAAGCATTATTAGCATCATCACTAATAATAACAGCACCACCAGCAGCCCTATTATTCCTAAACTCACAATTAGAAACAGACAACTCAGAACCACCAGCCCTAATAGCACCACCCCAGCTATCAGAATCACCATTACTCAAAATTAAATTCTCCAAAGTAACATTACGACAAGTAATATAAAGAACACGACTCTTAAAATCAGCATCCAAAACAGCCTTACTACTACCCGACTGACCCCTAATCACAATATTACTCTTATTAATAACAATATGCTCACCAGACCCCACATAAGTCTTATTACCCAAATTAACAACATCACCCACATCATTATCAATCAAAGACTGAACATCATCAAAAGAATCAGCACCAAAAACACCAGACACCGACACAGCAAACACAAAAAAAATCAAAAACAAATATACAAGATAAAACTGTCTATTAAACACCACAACTAATCAATCCTCCCCATAAAGAATGACACATTATTAAATAGTAATAAAATTACCCATCTAATTATTATAAATATTAACAACAAACCAAGCAACTATTAATATTCACTTAATAATAAATATAAAAACAAGCACTATATAAACTTTTTGAAATCAAACCAACAGCACTGTCAATTTGTTAGTTGTTTTTTTACATTTTTTATCCAGTTTCCTGATCTGTAGTAGATTTGGTTTATGAAGCCTAATGTTGTTCGGTATTTGTTTTTGTCTGCTTTAGGCATTGTGTTTCCAATATAATTCTCAGTTTTATTATTAGTTTGTGGTAATTTGCCGTTATAATCCTTTTTAAGGAAAGCTAAGTATTTTTTGTATATTGGCATGAATTCTTTTTTTAAGTATTTGCCTAAAAATGGTGGAAAATAAATTAAATCGCTTCTTATTTCTTCAATGAAATTTAAAGCATCTTCATATGATTTT
Organism: Methanobacteriaceae archaeon; assembly: GCA_051649785.1. Taxonomy (GTDB): domain Archaea; phylum Methanobacteriota; class Methanobacteria; order Methanobacteriales; family Methanobacteriaceae; genus JBOFHT01. The sequence goes on along the minus strand of JBOFHT010000087.1, from coordinate 1,034 downwards.
GAATTAAATAGAATCCAAAACCAGTTTTTAAATCCATAAATCTCTTTTTTAATGGGTTTTAGTTTTTCCATTACAAGTTCCTTTATTTCCTCTTTAGAAAGTTTAGGGTTCTTTTTTTTAATTTCTTTTTTGAATTTTTTAGTTTTTTTACGTATATACGATGATATTTTTTTTAGATATGCCTAATTCTAAATGAAAAGTGCAATGTTGATGTTCAAATCCTAAATCGGGCATTATTTTATTATATTCTTTTAATCTGTCTGTTACAATGCATTTACGCTTATAAGGAGGGATATTATTTTCAATAAAAGTTTTAATAAGTTTTTCTTCGACTTTATCGTGTATTTGTTCTGCAATAGGTTCATTCTTGAGTATATCAAATAGAACATATCTGTACTGCCATTTACCATCGATACGGACCTATTGTTCATCATATCCATAATAACCAGATAATTCAATGTCATTATTAGTGTAAAAATCATTATCTAATATTAAAATGTTTTTTCTCACAGTTTCGTGAGAAATATTGATGTTGTTGAAAGATTTATGAAGTTTTAAAGTGTTTCTAAGGGAAATTCTGTCTAAACTCGTAGTTTCTTTTGATTTAGCTTTAGTTTCATTAGATAAATTACAATATGAGGAGTATTCTACGTGGAAATCTGTTTGTGAGTATTTTCCACAGCTTTTACAAAAATATCTTTGAACACGAATATTTCTAGGCTCACCAGAGGATGTGAAAACTAATTTAGGATTAGAACCATGTTCTTTCAAAGTTCTAGAGTAGCAATGCTTACAAAAAGGATTTTCATAAGCATACCTTTCGTGATTAATCATATAAACTGTTGTATCTGGACTTAATTTTCGTATTTTTTCATGATTTTTTTCTGCTTTTTCATATTCAGCAGAAACACAAAATATATATTGAACATCAGACAAATTCTTAATTGGAGAGGTTATTTTTTTGATTGTCATAGTTAAATATTAGCCTCTCCAACTATTTAAACTTATATATCCTTCTTTTTAAAAATAAAGTC
>JBOFHT010000086.1:0-6011 GCA_051649785.1 Methanobacteriaceae archaeon | reverse complement strand
TATATCAAAATCCCAAACTTCAAAAATTAAAACGACTTAAAATACTTTGGTTTAGCAAATTAAGGAAATTTCTTTTTGAAAAAATTATATTTTTGACTATAAAATAACAAAATAAAAAAGGGTTTCTACAAAGCCATTTCTTACATAATCATAATCAGTACCATTAACTATAGTGGCATTAAAGATATTTTTATTGTACCTGGATCTAATAGTTAGAATACTATTTAGTTCACTAAAATTAACATTATAAACCGTTGCATAAGCCCCTATTTTTAATAAAGAAGGTAAAACAATAATTATCAAAATATTTTTAATAATATATTCATAAATAATTGCCTAAAATTAAAATATAATTATAACATATATAATTCCAATTATATAAGTTTTTTATATTCCCCCAAGCAAGAAACTTACAATTGTTATAAAAATACCTATAGCTACAATTTCAATGCTGGTTTTAGTTAAACTTTCACGAGAGACTCTAGCTAGGTAGAATCCTAAAAAAATAAGAGAAATAAAGCAAGCTACTATAGTAACCACTATAGCTTCAATTCGCCCTTCTAATAAAAAAAAGGGGAGTACTGGTATAAAAGCACCTATAAAACTTGAAAATCCATGGGCAAATGTTCCCATATAAATTCTTTTTTTAGCTTCTTTTGAAATAATCGTATTATCAAGTTTACCTTCCTTAAGAAGCATTTTACGTTCTAATTCTCGCAAACTACGTTTTTCTTCAGCTTTCTCACCAATATAAGAACCAAATGCATTGGACATTGATATAGCCACTCCACCACTTAAACCAGTTAAAGCAATTAGTAAATTAGAAGTATCCATAGCCCCAATACTTGCAACACCACTAGCAGTTAATGTAAATCCCATAACTGCTAAAATACCATCCATAGTTCCTAAAGCAAGATACCTACTCATTTTAAGATATTCTTGTATAAAATTTTTTATATTCATAATTTATCAAAACATTATAATTTAATGGAAATAGAATTTTTAAGTAAAATATAAGGTTAACTATCCACGACCTAAATCTTTATGAGCTTTAGCTAAATGTCCTGCTGCCAATGCACTAACTAATGAAATCTCACCAGCTAAAACAGTAGCTATTATAATTTCAGCAAATTTAGCTACATTGCCTGAGCCTTTAACACCTAAAATATCAAGGGACTCCTGTGCAGTTTCAATTCTAGTCCCACCACCAATAGTAGCTATTGGAACATCTTGCATATTAACTGAAAAATAAAGATCCCCATTCCTATTTTCAGCTGTAGTAATACCTAAGCTACCTTCTACAACATGTGCTACATCTTGACCAGTAGCTAAAAATAAAGCACCAATCATATTAGCATAATGTGCATTAAACCCCATACTACCAGCTGCTGCAGAACCAATGAGATTTTTAGTAGTATTAACTTCTTCAATTGCTTTAGCTGTTGTTTTTAATTTAGATTTAACAATATCTTTTTTAATAAGAATATCTGCAGATAAAGTCTTTCCCCTGCCTTCAATAAGATTAATATAAGATGGTTTTTTATCAGTACAAACATTACCACTTAATGCAATAGCATGGAAACCTAATTCCTTTTCCATTGTATCTAGTATGGTTTCAGTAGCTATTGTAACCATATTCATACCCATACTATCACCAGTTGAATAAACAAAACGGGGAAAAACCGTATTTCCAACAATAATAATAGGATTTATTTTAATAAGCTTTCCATGACTTGTTGTAGTTTCAGCTAGTTCTTTAAGTTTAGTAAAATTTGATTCAATCCAATTTTTAACAGATAATGCTTCTTTAATTGAATTAGTTTTAATAGCAGGAGCTCTTGTCATTTTATCATCAATTAAATGAGTATTAACTCCACCAGAAGCAGTTATTGTAGAAGCACCCCTATTAACAGAAGCAACCAATGCACCTTCAGTTGTAGCTAAAGGAACAAAGAATTCACCTTTAGCATAATTTCCATTAATTTTAAGAGGTCCAGCCACCCCAATAGGAATTTGTATTGTTCCAATTGGATTTTCAATATTTCTTTTAACAGCTTCACCCATATCAAGAGAATAATTACCTATATGTTCTATTTGACTATTTGAAATTTTCTCAATAAACATACGGCGAATAGCTATAGCATCATCAGCACTCTCACAAATACTTTCAAGTTGATATAACTTAATTTCACCTTTTATCAACTTATTAACTAGCTCATGAGAGTTATCATTATTTATATTATTTACATCATTTGCATTATTTGTTTGACTCATAAAATTCCTTCTATAACAATAAGAGTAGTAATTATTAATAAGAGTAATAGTAATAAGGATAATAAAGATAATAGTAATAATAATGATAATAGTATTAAATAGTAATGATAATATTAGTATCAATTGTAATGATAATAAGAATAATAAGAATATAAAAATAAGAATAAAAATTAAATTAAACTAATTATTTATCTTAACTTAAATCCTTATAATTAAAGCTTCTTTATAATTTCAACAATATCTGAAGGTTTATCTGCTACATAAGCCCTAGCACTTATTAAAGCTTCTTTTTTACTTGCCACAGTACCACTATTTCCTTCAATAATAGCCCCAGCATGTCCCATTCTTTTACCAGGTGGTGCTGTGATTCCAGCTATGTAAGATATTACGGGTTTTGAGATATTATCCTTAATAAACTCTGCAGCACGTTCTTCCGCATTTCCACCAATTTCACCAATCATTACAATATAATCAGTTTCTTTATCTTTCTCAAATTTCTCTAAAACAGTTGCATAATTAGTTCCAACAACAGGATCCCCACCAATTCCAACACAAGTACTCTGGCCAATTCCTGCACGAGTAAGTTGACTAGCTAATTCATATGTTAAAGTACCACTTCTTGAAATCATACCTACATTACCTTCAGAAAAAATGTGAGTAGGCATAATCCCTAGTTTTCCAACTTTTGGAGAAATTATCCCCGGTGTATTAGGACCAATAACAGTTACATCATTTTGTTTTGCATAATCCATAATCTCCATAGAGTCATGAACTGGAATATGTTCGGTTACAATTACAACTAAATCCAAGTGTTTAATTGATTCAAAAGCTGCATCTTTTGCAAAAGGAGCAGGAACAAAAATTATAGATGCATTTACATCAACATTTTCTTTAGCTTCTTCTACAGAGTTAAATATTGGAACACCTTTAAATTCCTGACCACCACGACCAGGTGTTACACCAGCTACTATATTAGTCCCATAATCAACCATTTGTTCCGTATGGAAAGATCCTTGCTTCCCTGTTATTCCTTGAACTAAACACTTTGTATTTTTATCTAATATTATCATAACAACACCTATAAATATAATAATTACATTATAATTACCCATATAAATTTAAATGACTATTAAACCAATATAAATAGAATTATTAACTTATAACTTAATATTAACAACTCAATTGATAATTATTAATTTTATTAAATAAATTAATATTATGTATAAATTTTATTAATAATTAATTTGTAAGCCATTATTTAAATAATTATTTATTTTATTAGACATATAATTACTAATAATATAATTAATAAAAATAAATTTAATAGTAAAAACTATGTTGCCTATAATGTCTAATACTAACAAGTAAATTACCAAAAACATAACAAACACATAACAAACAGTATTAGCCATAAAATTACTAAAAACATTGCAAATAGCATTACCTGATTAAAACTATTATAACTGGTGAAAAAATGATAAAAAATGATAAATTTAAAGTAATAGCTATTTTTACTACAGTATTTATTATTGGAATCTATTTAATGAGTAATATTGCTATTGTTTCTGTGTACTTAGATGGTCAAAATGTAAGTGCAAAAAATATTAATCCGTTAAGTGGTTTCAATTCTAATAATAATAAATTTCAAGAAACAGTAGATAGTCACTTAATTATCCAAATTGATAATCTAACAAGTGATTCAAATAGTATTAAAGATGGGATTAACACAATAGCTAGAGATAATGGATTTATAGCTAGTTTTACACAAATTAATTCACCTTATGGTTCTGACCAAATTCCTATGCCTATAACAGTATCAGGAACATCTATGGTTCCAACATTAAAAGATGGAGAGCTAATTATTATTCAAAAAACAGATAAAATTAGTGTAGGTGACATTGTTGTATCTAAGCATCCTAGCTACAATTTAATTGTTAAAAGAGTTGGAGCTATAAATGGCAGCCAAGTGTACTTAATAAGTGATAATAAAAAAATAGAGTATATTAATGAAGGTGGAATTACATACAAGTTAACTCCAATTAATACCTGGGTTAATCAAAGTGATATTGTAGGAATTGTAAGAGTATTTAATGTTAATAATAATTAATGATGTTAATAAGTAAAGAAAAATATTTAATAATACAACCTATATTAAATATTTGACTTATTTAAGTTATTTAACTTTTATAGTTAATTTATTGTTTGATAAAACTGTTAAATTAGTGTTTTTATCTACCAAAGGTTTTACATAAAACTTACCCTTTTTAGACTTTAAAGAAAAATTAATATTCAATGATTTACCTTTTCCTAAAGAATTAACAATCAAAATAACAGTCCTAGTCTTTTTATTAAAAGATGCTATTATTCCATTAGTAGTTTTGGGTTTTTTATAGTTTAGTTGTTTAGGAAGCTTAATTTTAATAACAAAAGGAGAATTATCTGGACCCTTGTTAGTAACAACAGTTTTCATATTAACAATTTTACCTTTAACAGATTGAGAATTTTTAATACTTATTTGAGCTAACTTAGGAACATTTAATGTAACATTAGAAGATGAAGATGAGTAACCATTATTCTCATTAAAAGTAGCTTTAATAGATAAAATTCCAGTTCTAGGGACTTTATAATAGAATGTAGCTATTCCTTTTGAATCAGTTTTAACTGAACCTATATAATTATTTCCATTATGAAATTTTATAGTTTTTCCACTAACAGCTTTACCAGAAGCATCCGTTAATTTAGCAGTTAATTTCACAGTAGAACCAAATTTAGGACTAGAAAAACTTGAACCCAAATACATTTTAGCAATTATTGAAGAAACTGAAATAATCTGATTATCAATCATAAACTTAGATGACAAATCAACTAATGAAAACTGCTGACTTGTCCTAGCATCAAAAGTCGTATAAACACCATCAACATTTATTACGGCACCAAATTCAGGTAATAAGTTATTATTAGCACTAACCCCATTATTCAAAACAAAGGAATATTTAAACTTATCTGTAGCTCCAGAAACACTAACAACTTTCACAACAAAATAATTCGATATATTCAAAGCACTAGGAGCAGAATTACTCCCCCACCAATTATAATTAAAATTCCCATGGAAATAATAAGTCACATAACCATATTCCCATATCTCTCTTTTTATAAGATCATATATGACATTTGTGTTATTTACAAATCTATTATAATTTACAACAAAATTATCACCCTGATAATTATAAATAGCCCCACCAAAATTAGCCGTATTTTTAATAAAATCAGACCCAATAACAGTAAAATTAGCATAAGAACCATAATTTGTAGAAACACTAACATTATTACAAATAGCTCCTCCATTTTGAGCAGAATTATTAACAAAAGAAGAATTACTCACCTTAAAATTAGGCCCCCATTTATTATAAATAACACCACCACTACCATTAACAGAATTATTAACAAAAGAACAATTAACCACAGAAAAATTATTAGCAGAATTATAAATAACACCACCATCTCCATTAGCAGAATTATTAACAAATTCAGAGTCTTTTACAATAAAATTATAGGTACTACTATAAATAACACCACCACTACCATTAACAGCCAAACTATTAATAAAAGAACAATTAACCACAGAAAAATTGATCCCAGTATTATAAATAACACCACCACTATTATTAACAGAGTTATTAACAAAAGAACAATTAACCACAGAAAAATTATTGCCGTTATTATAAATAACACCACCA
>JBOFHT010000085.1:0-1947 GCA_051649785.1 Methanobacteriaceae archaeon | reverse complement strand
TTTCTTCCGTCCTCATCCATTGTATTTATTATTTCTAAGTCAATTTTATCTCCAAGTTTATCTTTTGCTTGTTGTCCGGCTTGTTCTGCCATAGGACAATGTGGACACATTGGGGATGTAAATATTTCTACTTTAATAGCCATTTTATCTACCTCATCAACTGATTATTTTAATCAAATTGTTCTAATAATAAGTTTATTATCTAATTCATATTAATAAATATTCTATTAATGCTCTAATCAAATATTTATTAACAATTAATATTATGTTTTTAATATTATTTAATCTTTATTATTTCTTTGCAACTCTGTCAATTTAAGGATTTTTTAAAGTAAATTTACAAAAATTCAAAGAATTATTTAGAATCTTTATAAGTAATTTATTAAATTTATTTAAGATTTAGTATTTAATTGCTTAAGTTAACAGAGTTGATTTCTTTGTATTTTTATAATTCATTATAAACTCAAATTAAAACATAATGTTCTAGATTGAGAAGCTTTGATTAGCTATTTTAATGCTTTTTATATTTTTGCCAAGTCCTTCTCCAAATTTATATGATAAATCTGAGAAAACCCCACTAATAAGTTCACTAAAACCATAATTCTCAGATAAAATTATTGTATTATAGTTTTCTTCAACCCCACCAAGCTTTGCCGCTGTTTTAATTGCAAACTCTTTAGATCCTACATAATCAACAAGTTTTAAGTTTTGTGCTTGTCTTCCAGTATATATTTTTCCATCTGCTAGTTTTTCAACTTCTGATACTTTTAAATGCCTATTAGTAGCTACAAGTTCTATAAAGTGGGCATATTCTTTATCTACAATATCTTGGAGCATTTTACGTTCTTTAGTTGTGAGAGATTTGTAATTAGCACCAATATCTTTATATTCTCCACCAGTAATGGAATATCTATTAATTCCTTGCTTTTCATAGTAATCTGAAAGATCTTCAAGTTGCATTATTACTCCAATACTTCCTACAAATGATGATGGTGCTGCTACAATTTTATCAGATCCTGTAGCTAGTAAATAAGCTCCCGATGCTCCACTTTCACTAATCCAAGCCACTACTGGCTTTTCTGATGAATTGATATAATTTAGTATTTCTTCACTTGCAACTGGACTTCCTCCACCACTATTTATTTCTAATACAATAGCCTTAACTGCAGGATCTCTGTTAGCTGTGTCAAGAAGAGTTTTAAATGAATCAGGATTAGTTGTAACATATTCGCTATTTGAATCATATGATATTTCCCCAGTTACTGGAATAATAGCAATAGAATTTCCAATAACAAACATTGGGACAAATATTACTAATAAAAGCAATATAAATATTGCTGAAATTGTTCCAAATATTCCAAGTAATATATTTTTTCTTCTATTATTCATTGCATCAACTCATAATAATAATAAATTACCCCTATAATGCTAATAATATTGACAATTAATTGTAATGTATATAGTCTAATTAAATTAGTCTAATTAACTATCCAATGATTAATTAATAATTAAATATATTTATTATAAATATATTATCTAATATTATAGCTATATATTATAATTAATTCTATTAGTATATTGTTATTATCATAACTTCTTATTTTGTTGTATTATTATAAATTTATATTAATTATATTAATACATTAATTCTATAATGTTATATTATTCGTATTAATTCATATATGTTCAATAATTTTTGAACTTATTTATTTTTTATTTATAATATCCTCTTTCTAATTATAATTTCTTCATTTTTTATTATATGGTACTGGATTTTATTGAATTTTTTCTAATATTTTTATAATATTTTAAAAGATGATTAATATAAATATTTAAATATTATTAATTACTATTAATTACTATTATTATTAATTATTATTCATGACTAATTATTTATATTATTTTATATTTGTGGCTATTGTTTATGTCTGTTAATTATTATAAATG
>JBOFHT010000084.1:0-5083 GCA_051649785.1 Methanobacteriaceae archaeon | reverse complement strand
TATAAGTATTATTTATTCAAATGTAATACTCATTAATGCATTATTTGTAATAATAATGTATTTGTAGGTGTTATTATCTCTATTAATGTGATTAATAATAGGTTTAGCTAAAAATATTTGAAATAATATAGATGATTATAATAAATTATTACTAATATAATAATATTTAATTATTACTAATATAATAATATTTTAATATAATAATTTTAATATTGGATTAATGTTAATAATTAATAAATTATAATGCACATTAGTAAAATATCACTAATAATTAATTAAATAACATTAAATTACAAATTTTAATAATAAATTAAATACTTGAATTTTGATAGCCATGGTTAAATAGCTTGGTTTTATGTATAATGTTAAATATTTTGAAATATCTTTTTATATTGGAGGAAGTTCATTGAAAGGCAATACATGGGGTTTAGTAGACGCATTCTTTGATAAATACAATTTAGTGGATCACCACATAAAATCATATAATGGTTTTGTAAATAAGCGTATTCAAGACATAATTGATATAACTGAGCCAATTTCTCTTGATCAAGGAAAATATGAAGTCGAATTTGGGAAGTTTAAGATTGAAACCCCTACTGCAAAGGAAGCAGATGGGTCTAAAAGTTATATATTTCCAACTGAGGCTAGATTAAGGAATTTAACTTATTCTGCACATATGTATTTAGAAATGAAGTTAAATCGTAAAGATGAATCTGAGGATGAAGGCAGCGAGTTTGAAAATATTTATATTGGTGAACTACCAGTAATGCTCAAATCAGGAGTTTGTAATCTTGCAGGACTTGACAAAGAAGAACTTTTAAATAATGGGGAAGACCCTGAAGATATTGGAGGATACTTTATTGTTAATGGTTCTGAGCGAGCTGTTGTAACAATGGAAGAGATAGCTCCAAATAAAATTATTCTAGAAAGAATAGGTGAAGTAGTAGATAGACGTGCAAAAGCAGTTGTTACTTCTATTAAAAGTGGTTTTAGGGCTAAAATTACATTAGATTATAAAAAACCTAGGAAAAATGGGGCTTTCTTAAGAATTTCTTTCCCATATGTTCCAGGGGAAATACCATTAGTTATATTACTACGTGCTTTAGGATTTTCTACAGATGAAGAGATTATTACAGCTATTTCAGCAGATGATTTTAACTTCCAAATGATTATTGCTGATGATATTCAAGTTTCAGACAAAGATCTTAAATTAGATGAAGATGAAATGGAAGGAATGTCTAAAGAAGAACGAGCTGACTATTTAACTATGGCTGCTATTAAATATATTGGTGTAAGAGTAGCTAAAGGAATGACTGAAGAATATCGTGTAAAACGTGCGGAAGATGTTATTGATAGGTACTTATTACCTCATATGGGTGTTGAAAAGGATTTAAGGGAAACTAAAGCAATATATTTGGCTGAAATGACTGAAATGTTATTACAGGTTATTTTTGATATGAGGGAACCTCATGATAAGGATCACTACACTAATAAACGTCTTAGAGTTTCTGGTGATCTTATGGAAGATTTATTTAGAGTAGCTTTTACTAATTTAACCCGGGATATGGGTTACCAGCTTGAAAGAAGCTTAACCAGAGGTAAAGAGCCGTCTGTTCGCCAATCTGTTCGTTCTGATGTTTTAACTGAAAATATTAAACATGCAATTGCTACGGGTAATTGGGTTGGTGGAAGAGCTGGTGTAAGTCAATTACTTGATAGGACTAGTTATATGGGTACTTTATCTCATTTAAGGCGTGTTGTTTCACCTCTTAGTAGAAGTCAACCTCATTTTGAAGCAAGGGATTTGCATCCAACTCAGTTTGGTAAAATTTGCCCAAATGAGACTCCAGAGGGTCCAAATTGTGGGTTGGTAAAGAATTTAGCTTTAATGTGTAAGATTTCAGAAGGTTCAGACTCTAAAAAAATTAAAGAAACCATTGAAAAAATGGAAATTTTAAATTAGCTATTTATTTTAGCTATTTTATTTTTTATAATTACTATAATTATCATTATTACTATATTATTTTCATCTGGAGGAATTTCGTGTCAAGATCTAAAATTTATATAAATGGGGAACTTATAGGGGCTTGTGATGATCCAGAGGCCTTTGTTGGTGAAATGCGTGAAAAAAGGAGGGCTGGTGAAGTTTCTGAAGAAATGAATATAACTCATTATGAAGAAACTAATGAAATTTATATATTCAATGACCCTGGAAGAGCTAGAAGACCTCTTATTCTTGTTAAAAAGGGTATTCCTCTTTTAACTGAAGATCACATTAGTCAAATAGCTAAGGGTGAGCTTAAATGGGATGAATTGATTAAGTTAGGTATTGTTGAGTATTTAGATGCTGAAGAAGAAGAAAATTCTTATATATCTATGGGATTCAACAACTTAAATGATGATCACACTCATTTAGAGATAGACCCTTCTACTATGTTAGGTATTTGTGCAGGCATTATTCCATTTTCTGATCATAATTCTTCTCCAAGAAATACTATGGAAGCAGGTATGACAAAGCAGGCTCTTGGTCTTTATGTTTCGAATTATGCTTTAAGAACTGATACTAGGGCTCATTTGCTCCACCATCCTCAAACACCTCTTGTTAAAACAAGAATTATTGATGCTACTAATTATGATAAACGTCCTTCTGGTCAGAATTTTGTTGTAGCTTTAATGTCTTTTGAAGGTTACAATATGGAGGATGGTTTAATTTTAAACAAAGCTTCTCTTGAAAGAGGTCTTTCCCGTTCTTCATTTTTTAGGTCTTATGAAGCATCTGAGAGAAGGTATCCTGGTGGACAAGAAGATAAGTTTGAAATTCCTGGTAAAAGTGTAAGGGGTTATAGGAGTGAAGAAGCTTACAGGCACTTAGATGAAGATGGTGTTGTTAATCCAGAATCTCCAGTGGGGTCTGGAGATGTATTAGTTGGTAAAACTTCTCCGCCTCGTTTTTTAGAAGAAATTGATGAATTTGGTACTGCTGCTGAGCGAAGAAGGGAAACTTCTGTTACTGTTCGTCACGGTGAAAAAGGTATTGTTGATGCTGTACTTCTTAGTGAAACCGTTGAGGGTAGTAGATTTGCAAAAATCAGAGTTAGAGATACAAGACAACCTGAATTTGGTGATAAATTTGCATCAAGACATGGGCAAAAAGGGGTCGTTGGTTTAATAGTTCCTCAAGAAGATATTCCATTTACAGAAGACGGTATTGTTCCTGACTTAATTGTAAATCCTCATGCTATTCCTTCAAGAATGTCTATTGGACAAGTACTTGAAATGGTTTCAGGTAAAGCTGGTTGTTTAGAAGGTAAAAGAATTGATGGAACCCCTTTTAATGATGATTTAGAAGGTGAAATTAAAGCTACTCTTAAAGAAAATGGTTTTGAATTAGCTGGTTGTGAATCTCTTTATAATGGTATGACTGGTGAAAGAATCGAAGCTGAAATATTTGTTGGTGTAGCTTATTACCAGAAATTACATCATATGACTACTGATAAAGTTTATGCTCGTTCAAGAGGACCAGTTCAAGTACTAACACGTCAACCTACTGAAGGTAGGGCTCGTGAAGGTGGTTTAAGATTTGGGGAAATGGAAAGAGATTGTTTAATTGCACATGGTGCTGCTTTAGCACTTAAAGAAAGATTACTTGATGAATCAGATAAGTATGAAGCTATTGTCTGTGGTGATTGTGGTATGGTAGCTGTTCAAGACAGAGTAAGAGATAAAAAGTACTGTCCTATTTGTGGAGATTCTGAATCATTCCCAGTTGAAATTTCATATGCTTTCAAACTTTTATTAGATGAATTGAAGAGTTTATGTATTTTCCCTAAACTTGTTTTAGGAGACAAAGCATAGTAAATTAATGAAGCAAATGTATGAAACTTTAATGGAAAATAATGATAATTATTTAATTTACAACAATTATTGAATTTGCAAAATTATAAAATTTATTTAAAGGGGATAATATTTTGAAAGGAATTACAAAACAAATTTCTAAAATAAACTTTGGTTTAATGGCTCCTGAGAACATAAGAACTATGTCTGTAGCTAAAATAGAAACACCTGATACTTATGATGAGGATGGGTATCCTATTGAAAATGGGCTTATGGATCCACGCCTAGGGGTTATTGATCCTAGTTTAAGGTGTAGAACTTGTGGTTCTAAAGGTGGGGAATGTCAAGGACATTTTGGAAGTATTAACTTAGCAAGACCTGTTATTCATGTTGGATTTGGTGATACTATTCACAAAATCTTACGTTCAGTTTGTAACTCTTGTAGCCAAATTCTCCTTGATGATTATGAACTTGGGGAATATAAAACTAAGTTAGAAAATCTTGCGGACACTAATATCACTAATGATGTTATAAAAGAGGTTTATATTACTGCTCGTAAGGATGTGTGTCCTCATTGTGGAGAAGAACAGGAACCAATTAAAATAGATAAACCTATTTCTATTATTGAAGGGGATTATAAATTAACAGCAAGTGAAGTTCGTGAAAAACTTGAAAAAATATCTGATGCTGATGCATTTATTCTTGGTGTTAATCCTGAGGTAGCTAGGCCTGAATGGATGGTTTTAACTGTACTTCCTGTTCCTCCTGTAACTGTGAGGCCTTCAATTACATTGGAAACAGGGGAACGTTCTGAGGATGATTTGACTCACAAACTTGTAGATATTTTAAGAATAAATCAAAGATTAGTTGAAAATATGGAAGCAGGGGCTCCTCAGCTTATTGTTGAAGATTTATGGGAATTATTACAATACCATGTTACTACTTATTTTGATAATGAAGCTTCTGGTGTTCCTCCAGCTAGGCATCGTTCTGGAAGACCTTTAAAAACTTTAGCTCAAAGATTAAAAGGAAAAGAAGGAAGATTTAGAAGTAACCTTTCAGGTAAAAGAGTTAATTTTTCTGCCCGTACTGTAATTTCTCCTGATCCTAATATCAGTATTAATGAGGTTGGAGTTCCAGAAATGATAGCTAAAGAGGTAACTGTTCCAGTTCATGTTAATGAATGGAATATTGATAAGGTTAAAGAGTATATTATGAATGGACCCGATATTCACCCTGGAGCTAACTA
>JBOFHT010000083.1:0-8197 GCA_051649785.1 Methanobacteriaceae archaeon | reverse complement strand
TAGGTCGTTTAACTATTACTAAAGTAGGTAATCCTGATATGTACCCTGGTCATTCTAATGCAGAGGTACTTTCAGATTATGCTGCAAAAAAAGGTTCTAAATGTGTTTTAGTTGTCCATTATGGGGGAGATTCTAATTACCGTAATTTTAGACAGGAACCTACAATTTTAGTCCCTAATGGAGTTCATGTACTAGAATTAGCTTTTGTTGATCCTTCTACTTATAAAACATATGTAGATTGGAATGAGGTTATAAGTACTATATTCTTTGGAATTTCAGAGGACCGATACACTTATAAAGCCGATGGTGTTCATTTTGATACATTAGATGGGGCAATGAATTATATTGACAAGCTAGCTAAAAAAAGTGGCCAAGAAGGACCTATTCCAATGTTTTACCATGGAACTGTAAGAACTGGTGATCCTTATCTTAATCCTGGATGTGGTTTTCCATTATATATTCAAATATCTTGGAAATATTATGGTAGATTAGGTGCTTATTATTATGGATCTAAAGGTTTAATGTGGCCATTTTTATCTAACCAGTATTATCCTTATGAAGTTAGTCATTTAGGTGACCTTCAAAAGCTGTATAACTATCATCAACTAGATTATCAGCTTAAGTAATCTATAATATATTGTTTTAGTTATTTCTTAAAATAAAAGTTTTATATAGTAATAATTTTTTCAATATTACAAATTTTAAGTTCGCAAACTATAATTTTACTTATTATACTTACTTTATTTATCTTATTTTATTTATCTTATTTTTGTGTGCCTAAAATTAACCACTTCCGCCAATTTAATGATTTTTTAAAGTAGATTTTTATAAAAATTCAAAAAATTATTCAGAATATTTATAAGTAATTTATTAAATTTAGTTAAGATTTAGTATTTAATTGCTTAAGTTGACAGAGTTGAAAATTAATAGAAAAGTTTATATTCTATATAATATAATATACTAATTAATTAATTTTTAGGCATGCCTAAAATACTTTGTGCCAAATTTTATTTATTTTATTCATTTTAATAGAGATAATGACATTAAAGAATTATTTAAATTAAAAAATATCTTCAATAATTCTATAAATGATGATATTAATGTTATTAATCTTAATACTAATAATAGCAATGGGGATAATAGTTTAGACCATAATAATAATAATAATAATAATATAATGCTAGTAGGAAGATTAACATGGACAATAATAAGAATAAAAATTCTAAATCTTTTAAGGAATCTAAAGATATTTCTAAGTTAAAAACTCTACTCATTGGCAGTCCTAATGTTGGTAAGAGTTTAATATTTAATAAACTCACTGGAATTAATGCAATTGTATCTAATTACCCTGGAACTACTGTTGATATTGATAAAGGTCACTTTAAACACCATGGACATGACATTGAAATTATTGATCCTCCAGGTATTTATTCGCTTACAACAATTACCGAAGAAGAGAGAATTTCTAAAATACTTATTCTAGAAAATGATTATGACTTAATTATCCATGTTATTAATGCTAAAAACATTGAAAAATCTATTGGGGTGACTTTACAGCTACTTGAAGCTAGAAAAGATGTTATTTTAGTAATTAATATGATGGATGAATTTGAAAAAGCAGGATTTTCAATTGATAAGGATGCTTTAGAATTAAAACTTCGATGTCCAATTATTTTATCCGCAGCTGCTGAAAATAGGGGTATGGATGAGCTTAAAGATGCTATTGTTAACTTTGATTCATTAAACTCTTCAATTGAAAAATCTTCAGATAATAACTCTTCAAATAATGAAATTAAAGAAACTTTCAAATTTATTGACTATGGTAGTGAAGTTGAATCTGCTATTTCTAAAATTGAAAACTTACTTAAAGGAGAATATTCATTATCTAAACGATCAGTAGCACTTTTACTTCTTGAAACTGATGAAGATATTATTAAAATAGTTAAAGAAACTGAAAAATCTAAAGAAGGAGAAAAAGAAGAAAATGATAGTGATGTATATTTAGAAATTGAAAACTATGTTAAATCATTTTCATCTAATGTTACTGAACCAATTGAATACTTAAATAAACTTAGAATTAATGAACTTTCTCGTAAAATTAAAAATAAATATACTGATATATCCCCTCAGAGAAAGCACAACTCAGAAAAAAAACTTCCTTTCGAAGAAAAACTAAGTCGTTGGATGATTGCACCTATTACAGGGTTGCCTATTTTATTGATTGTATTGTACTTTGGTCTTTACCAGTTTGTTGGTGTTTTAGGTGCTGGAGAAATGGTAGATTTTATTGAATCTGTTATTTTTGGTGAATATATTATTCCAGTAATTTCTAATTTAGTTTATACTTATATTCCATATGTTCCAATTCAAGAGTTAATTATAGGGGATTATGGTATAGTTACTTTAGGAATAACCTATGCAATAGCTATTATTCTTCCAATTGTAGGGATGTTCTTTTTATTCTTCTCAATTCTTGAAGATAGTGGTTATTTACCTCGTCTTGCTCTACTTGTAGATAAGGCATTTAAGTATATTGGTTTAAATGGAAGGGCTGTAATTCCTTTAGTTTTAGGTGTTGGCTGTGGTAGTATGGCTACTATGGTTACTCGTACTCTTGAAACAAAAAGAGAACGTACAATATCTACTATTATTTTAGCTCTTACTATTCCATGTTCTGCCCAACTAGGTATAATTTTGGCATTATTGTCTTCAAATGTAACTTCTGTTGCAGTATGGGCAATAGTAATACTCCTTAACTTTGTTGTTGTTGGATTTGTATCTTCAAAAATACTTCCTGGTAAACAACCATCATTTTTCATGGAGTTACCACCTCTTAGAGTTCCTAAACTTTCAAATGTACTTTCAAAAACATATATTCGATTAGTTTGGTACTTTAAAGAGCTTCTCCCACTTTTTATTATTGTAAGTATTATAATTTGGGCTTTACAAATGTTTGGAATATTTAATTACATTGAAATGGTTGTAAAACCACTTGTTGTAGGAATTGGTCTTCCTTCTGAGGCTACTAATTCTTTTATTCTAGGATTTTTCAGAAGAGACTATGGGGCAGCAGGATTATATGAAATAAGATCATTACTTAATCAAGTTCAAATTACAGTAGCTGCAGTAACATTAACTCTTTTCCTTCCATGTGTAGCTCAGTTAATGGTAATGATTAAAGAAAGAGGGTTTTTCACAGCAATTGGTATAGCTGTTTTAAGTTTAACCATTGCATTTGTAGTTGGATTTTTATTAAATATTGTACTTTTAGCTATTGGAATATTTTAATCATATACCTAATAAATTTAAAGAAATTTTTTGAAAAATTGGTGAAATAATGGAATGTGAACTTTGTGGTTTTGAATATTCCGAGTGTGATTCTTGTAAGTCTTGTCCCTTAAATTGTGGGAAAATAGCTTGTCCGAATTGTGGATTTGAAAAGTTTCCAAAACCTAAGTCACTTTCAATAGTTGAGAATATAATTTCTAAAATTAAATCATTATTTTAATGTTATCTATTAATTAAGTTATTAATGTACCATAGGTACTATTTAAGGTGATTATATGTCAAATATAAATTTAGATAGTAAGGATTTACAAGATTATATACGTAATATTTGGGTTAAAGAAATAGAAAAAAAGGAAACAGTTTTAGAGTCTGATTTTGATAATATTTACACAGCCGAACTGTTTAAAGAAGGTTATATTAATATTGATAATGGTAAAATCACTCTTACTATATTTGGTGAGAAATTAGCCCGTGAACTTGTTAGAAAACATCGTCTTGCAGAAAGAGTTATGGCTGATTTGTTTTTAGCAGACAATGATGAAACTGAATATTTAGCTCATGAATTAGAACATATTATGTCTCATGAAGTGGAATCAAATATTTGTAGGTTTTTAGGGCATCCTAATAAGTGTCCTCATAATAATAAAATTCCTAAAGGATCTTGTTGTGATGAAATGAATGACTTAACAGTTAAATCCCTTAGGGATGTGGAAAAGGATTTCTTTGGTGAAGTAGCTTATATTAAAACAAAAGATAGGAAAAAATTACAAAAAATTATGAGTATGGGCTTAATGC
The DNA here is from genome assembly GCA_051649785.1 of Methanobacteriaceae archaeon. Classification (GTDB taxonomy): domain Archaea; phylum Methanobacteriota; class Methanobacteria; order Methanobacteriales; family Methanobacteriaceae; genus JBOFHT01. The sequence goes on along the minus strand of JBOFHT010000083.1, from coordinate 4,114 downwards.
CAGGTTCAACTATTGAGTTAATACAGAAGTTTCCAGTTTTTGTTTTTCAAGTAGGACAAAGTCAATTAGCTGTTGATGAAGATATAGCTAATGAAATTTTTGTAAAAACAATTAATTAGTTTTTTTGATTATTTTATTGGTGCTTTTAAAAAGAGTTTTTAGAAAAAATTTGTCTTCTTTTTTTAAGCTAATGGTAGTCTTGGTCAAAAAGATTTTTCATAGTACAAAATTTTCTTTATTTGTAAAACAAAAGATTTTAATGAAGTTTTGATTTAGAAGTTTTGACTTTTAGTCACACTTCAATGACTAAAAGCAAAATAAAAATTATAATTTTAGAATTTTGTCAAATATTATATTTTATTTTTCTTATTTATATTAATTATTAACCATATTTTTTTATATATACTAATTAATATAATACCCTAACTATAACTACCTTATAATGCCATATAATAAATATATAATTAATCTTAATAATTTGTTATTATTAATTAAGAAATTATCTACATAAATCAATAATATATTTATATAGTATGAACAATTAAATATTAACTACATAAACTATAAAAACAAATATAATATATTATATGTGTAAATAATTCTCATTTAATGAAAGCATTTTTGTAAATTATAATAATAAAAATTATAAATTAATAACTTAATTTTAACAATACATTCTTATAAATATAAAATACTCGGAGTGATTTTATGGAAACAACTCTTATCTCAACAATTTACGATGTAGAACCAATAATGATATGTGCAACTAAATTTTCACCTAAAAAAATAATTTTACTTACAGATGCCGAAACTTGCGATACTCAAAAGGCAAGTGAAGATGTTTTAGGAAAAGCAGTAGGTCGTTTTATTAATTTGGAAACTAAAATTATTAATTCTAAAGATATTGTAGATATGGGATGTCAAGTTTCGGCTATTATAGAAAAAGAAAGAAAAACAAGTCAAAGAATTATTATTAATGTTAGTAGCAATAATGCACCTAAAATATTTGGGACATTATTTGGGGCTTATACTAAAAATAATTTTATTGAAAGAATAGTTTACATTGATGATGAAACAAAACAACCTGTTGATTTACCAATTTTAAAATTTGGATTATCAAAAACTAAAAAAACAGTATTAAATTCATTAATTAAAGGTAATAATTCTGTTAAATCTTTATCTGAAAATATTGGTATTAGTAGGGGAATGACTTATAACCATATTAGGGAACTTAGAGATATGGGATTAATTCACCGAGAAAGATTAGAAATTACTGCTGCTGGAGAAATATCAATTAATTCTTAATTGATTTTTCAATTAATATTTTCTAATTAATTTTTTTTAAATAAAAAATGCTGGAGAAATATCAATTAATTCTTAATTGATTTTTCAATTAATATTTTCTAATTAATTTTTTTTTAAATAAAAAATATTCTTGCTTAAACCCTATTTTTTTTAGTGCTGATTTAAATTATAATGTCTTATTAAATTAAATTTAAGCTCAGCTCTAAAAATAATTTCAACAAAAATAGCTTTAATAATAGATTAATTAGCTTTTTTAGTAGAACTAAACATAAAAAACAGCTAAATAAATTAAATGTAATGAAAATTAAGAAAAATAGTATAATAATATTTAATTGGATATCTAATAAATTAGATAATTAAATATCAATTATTAATTCAACTGGGACATGCTTTGATCCTTCAATATCACTTCTAATATTAGCTTCAACAATTGAATTAGCTAATTTTTCAGATACAAAGAAATAATCTAAACGTAAACCATTATTTTCTTCTTTATTTTTAGGTGAGCTCCAATAAGTAAATTCTTGCTTATCTTTATTTAGTTTTCTAAATGAGTCAACAAATCCTAATTTTTCAATTTCATCTAATACTTTTCTTTCACCTTCTAAAAAGTAAGGTGATTTTGAAGCAGTTTTAGGGTCTTTAACATCTAAATCATTATGAGCTATACTTAAATCTCCACATAAAATTACTTTTTTATCTGATTTTTCCTTTAAAAACTCAATTACCTTTTCATAAAACTCTAATTTAACTTCTAAATTCTTTTTTATGCCTGATGCAGAAGGTGCTGAAATATTAATAATTTCAAAATTATCAAAGACTAAGTTTAATACTTTACCTTTTAAAGTTTCATCAGGTAATTTGAAATATTTTTTAGCAAGTTTTGGCTTTTCTAAAGAATAAGTAGCTAGTCCTGCAGTTCGTGGAGGTTCATTTGGAGCAAAATAACTATTATAATTTTCTACTTCTTTTAATTTATCATCAATTTGCTCATATTTTGCTTTTGTATCTTGAAAAAGAATTATGTCATAATTTTCATTTAAAATGGGGTCTAATTGTTTGTTTTTAAAACGTGTTCTGATTCCATTAAGACTCCAAGAAATAATTTTCATTTTACTCATTTTTGTACACCATTTTTTGTTTTTAATTAATAAGTATAATTTATTTGTGTTTTTATTATATTTAATATTTGTTTTCACTGTTTACTATTTTTAAGAATTAATTTATTGGGCTTAGGGTATTATTAACTATGAATAATAGTTGTAATTATATTATATTAATTATTTTAGCCTCACTAATTAAGATATTATTAGAACTTTATTAAATATCTTTCCCTATGATTTCAGATAATTCTAAATAATTCCAGATATTTCTAGTTTATGCTTTTTTATAAATTATGGAACTTGCATTTTTTCATTCCTATTTATATTATCCTTATTTTCATTACTTCCATTATTACCAATTTCTTTTTTAATTGTATCATTTAAATTGTGCTGATTTTTTTCTTTTGTACAAAAGCTTTTAAAATCGCATAAATTACAGGTTTTTGGATCTCCTTTAGCTTTCCAAGACTCTTTAATAGGAACTCCATTATTTTCTTTGATTAATGATTTTTCAATAGAATTTACAACATTATCAAATTCATTTACACTTTCTTTAATAGCTAATTCATCAATAGCAACAATTCTTATTGATCTATCCATTATAAATTTGTCGGATAAATGTGGTATGTCCCCTTTTTCCCAGTGTATTAGGTTTTCTTCATCAGATGGGGATATATTATTTTTAGATGCTTCAGAACTTAATATATCTTTTTTTATAATTTCCATATCTTCAGGGGATGGTAATAATTCATCAATATAAAATATTATTCCTGCAGCTACTGGTTTAGATCCTTCTTGATTTGATCTAAGCCAACTATACATCAAAATCTGCCATTTATGATGTTTCCATGTATCTGAAGTTTCAGGAGGTCTTATCATTCCTTTATAGTCAATTATAACTTCGTATTCTTCAGAACCAATTTCTTTTATTCTTTTATTAAAACATGGATTTTTCTTTAAATATTCTATTATCTTATTTTCATTATAATTGCCTGAATTATCACTATTATTATTATTATTATTATTATTTTCAGTATTATTATCATTATTCTTATTTTTTTTATTATTCCTATTAATATCATAATGTTTATTTATATTTAAAGAGCTTAAAACATCTATAATTCCATTTATCTCATAATAGTTTGATCTACTTAAACCTTCTTTATAATTAGGCATATTACGCATACCTTTAATCATAATTTCAGCTTCATCAATTAATGGGAAGAGGTGAGGACCCCAAAGATTAATTGTTTTTTTTGTTCTTCCACTGGATACTAATTCTTTAACAACATTTTTTTTACCTAAACCTAGCTCAAAAGCATTATATGGGTAAAATAAGTTTTTTGGAGGATAAAGTCCTTGTGATTGGAGTCTCTTATCAATTAATTCTTCAATAGGTCTAATTTTTTCTTTCCAGTCCCATGGAAATTCTCCATATTCTAACCCTTTTTTTTCTTTAAAGGCTTCAGCATTTTCCCATCTAAGATACGCTTCTTCCATTACACCATGGATAAACTCACCAAACCATAATTGTATCGGCATGGATGGTGGAAGATTTCCTTTATTTTGATATCTATATTGCAACCCACATCTTAAAAATGATAATAAATCTCCAGTTAAACTGTATTCTGGGACTATGTATCTTTTTGATCTTGAAGATAATTTCATTTAAACAGTACTCTTTTTTATTTTTATTTTATTTTTTA
>JBOFHT010000082.1:0-61617 GCA_051649785.1 Methanobacteriaceae archaeon | reverse complement strand
TTAAATTAATGGAATTATAAAAAATTATTAAAGGAGCCTTAAAATGCTAAATGCAAATACTTATATCACTTCAGAAAAAGGAATTGGAGGTTCTATTCGAACAAAATACGAAGATTTCTATGTAGAAGAAATTCCAGATATGATTCCTCAAGGAGAAGGCCCTAATATATGGATATGGATTGAGAAAGTAGGTAGAACTACTTTAGATGTTTTAATGGATATTTCTAGGGATTTAAAAATTGATAGGCGTAGAATGGGCTTTGCAGGGATGAAAGATAAAAAAGCAGTAACTCGTCAATGGATTTGCATTAGTAATATGGAATCTGAAGAAGATTTCGAAAAAGTTAAAGCATTAGAGGGGACTATTTACAAGGTAACATTTTTAGAAATTATTAGAGGGCGTAAAAAACTAAGAATGGGTCAATTAGTTGGAAATAAATTTAAATTAATAATACGAGGTATTGAAGAAGAATCATCTACCACCCTCAAAAATGCTAAATCTACAGCAGAAACTATTTTAAAAACTCTTGAAAAAACAGGAGTTCCTAATTATTATGGTTGGCAGCGTTTTGGAAAGCCTAGAACTAATACCCATATTGTTGGAAAATTTTTAGTTGAGAATGACCTTGCAGGGGCTGTAAAAGCATATATTGGAGACCCAGACCCTAATGAAAATGAAAATGTTAGAATTGCTAGGCAAGCTTATAATGATGGTTATGCAGAAAAATCCTATGATTTAATGCCAAGTGGAATGCGTTACGAACGTATGATGCTTAGAGAAATTATTAAAGCTATTAAAAAGTCAAAATCAAATAATAATGAAACCGATAAGACAATTATTAGTAGCAATGATAATGATAATGGGGATAATGATAATACAGGTGTAGATACTCATAATCATGATAATAACATTAATCCCTATGATAAAACCAGTATTAATAATATCGATACTAACTATGATTCTGAAAATTATGAGTTCAGTGACTTAAATAGCTTAGATGACAAAGTATATAAACGTGCAATTGCTGCATTGCCTAAACCTCTTCAAAGAATGTTTGTTCATGCTTACCAGTCCTATTTATTTAATTTAGCTACTAGTAACCGTACAAAATTGGGAATTAATAATTACATTGAAGGAGACATAGTTATAGATAATGAAGAGCATATTGTACGTGAAAAAAGTCCAGAAGAAATCCAAGAAATGTTTGATAAATTTGAAGCTCATCCTACTGCACCACTTTATGGTTCTAAAGTACCATTTGCAGAAGGAATTGTTGGTAAACAAGAAAAGGCTGTGCTTGAAGAAGAAGGTAGAACACTTGAAGATTTTAAATGCCCAAAAACTCCTAAATTAGGTAGTCATGGTATCAGAAGAAGCATTAGATTTAAAGTTTGGGACACTAGTGTAACCATTACCGAAGAAGGACTTTTAGCTGAGTTTTCAATACCCAAAGGATGTTATGCAACTGCAGTTTTACGTGAAATTATGAAAAATGAAGTTGTTTGAGCAAATATCATGATTTTATTAGTAATAATGGATTAAAATACATATATCCATTACTATAATTAATATAAAATAAAAGAAGAAAATAAAAAAAATAATTGAATAGGCAAATAAAGTAAATAAAAAAAGGAAGTGATTTTATTTCTTCTGAAACAATAAAATGTAGAACTATTTCAAAAGGAGAGGCTGAAGGAGAATTAATTGTAAGTAATGAGGCACTAAGTTTCTTAGGTGGAGTAAATCCTGATACAGGAGCAATTATTGATTCTAAACACCAACTTCATAGAACCATTATTAAAGATAAAATACTTTTCATTCCAGGTGGGAAAGGATCTACTGTTGGTTCTTATGTAATATTTCAAATGATGAAAAATAATACTGCCCCCAAAGCTATTATATGCCTAAATGCAGAGCCTATTATTGCAACAGGAGCCATTATGGCAAAAATTCCCATGGTAGATAGTCCTGAATCTTTTGAAAGTCTTACTAATGGCATTAAAGTATCTATTAATGCTAATGAAGGCAAAATTACTATTATCTAATTAACTAAAGTACTGGAAATTGGGAGAACTGTGATTGTGAATAAAAATATAAATATGGGTGTAAATAGGAATAATAAAAATAATGATAATGGCAATGGTGACAACAATAGTAATGATAATGAAAAAACGATGAATATGCCTCCTAATTCCATTTTAAATGAATTAAATTCACCTAAATCTATTCTAATTACTAATACAAATATCATATGCCCTACTTTTAGTGATATTGAAGATAATACTATTTATAATGCCTCTATTTTAATTGAAAATAGTAAAATTTCACAAATTATCTCAACCCATATAAGCAGTAATATCAGTGCAAATACTAAAAATAATTCAAATACTCTTTCTAATATATTAAAAAAGAACCCAGACATTATTATAGATGGTTCAGATAATTATATCCTTCCAGGATTTATTGATACTCATGTTCACTTAATGGCTAATGGATTCAAGCATGAAGATACAATGTACGATCATCCCAGCATGCATTTTTATAAAAGTCTTGAAAATATGAGACTAACTCTTGACGCAGGTGTAACCACAGTTCGTGACGCAGGATTAGTTGATTATGGGACAAAAATGGCTGCAGAAATGGGAATGTTTCCAGCCCCTAAGATGCAAATATCTGTAATGCCTCTTTCAATAACAGGAGGTCACTTTGACTTTACTTTAGATTCTGGCTATGATATGCTTAATGCTCAATGGCTTCCACATCCAGTTTGTGATGGAGATAATGTTCTTCAAAAAACAAGAGAAGTATTAAGAGCTAAAGCTGATGTAATTAAAGTAATGGCTACTGGAGGAGTTTTTTCTAATAATGATGCTCCAGAATTTGCCCAATTTACATTAGCTGAACTTAAAACTATTGTTGATGAAGCATCTGCCAGAGGGAATACAAAAGTTATAGCCCATGCTCATGGTTTAGAAGGGATTATTAACTCCATTGAAGCAGGAGTTCATTCTATAGAACATGGAACCTACATTGATAAAAATACAGCCAAATTAATGGTAGAAAAAGAAATTTATTTAGTCCCTACTTTTTTAGTTATTAATGAAAACAAAGAAATGGCAGAATCAGGTAAATTAACTGGAGATAGGGCTAAAAAGGCCATTGAAGTAGCTAAAGTTCATAGCGAAAATATCAAAATGGCCTACAATGAAGGAGTTAAAATATTAATGGGAACTGATTCTGGAGTTATTCCTCATGGAAATAACTTAAAAGAACTTGATTATCTGGTTAATATGGGAATGAGTCCTATAGAATCAATAGCTAGTGGAACAATTAGTGCAGCAACTGCTATGGGAATTGAAAAAAGTGTTGGATCAATAGCCATTGAAAAAAGTGGAGATATAATTTTAATTAATAAAAACCCATTAGACGACATAGAGGTATTAGGAGACAGTGATAATATAAAATTAGTTATCCAAAATGGTAAAATAGTTAAAAACATTCTTTAAATTAGTAATTAATTAAAATGAGCTATTGGCTAATCCAATAAATATCTATTATTTTCTTAAATATTAATTTTATTTTTAAAAAGCTAATTTTTAATAAAAAGCTAATTTTTAATATTACCCAATATAAATATTATTTTTTTAAAAGGAGGATTAAAATGGATAAAAATAGTGAAAATAGTAAAAATAGTGAAAATAAATTGTATGATCCAAATAAACTATCAGATACTCCTACTAACAATGAAAATAACACTACCCATAACCCCCCAAGTCTAAGGGAAATTAATGTTTTTATTTCTGGAATTCACTGTGCTAGCTGTGTTGCAAACTTAGAGAAAGCTTTATTAAAATTAGATGGAATTATTGATGTTAATATTAGCATAGGAGAAGATATTAATTCAAATAAAGGGTTCATTAAATTTAATCCTGATAAAATTAATATAAATGCTATTGATACTGCTGTTGAAGATACTGGATTTAATATTATAAAAGATGAAGCTATTATACCCATAGGTGGAATCCATTGTGCAGTTTGTGTTGAGAATATTGAAAAAGCACTTAATAATTTAGAGGGTGTCATTGAAGCAACTGTGAATTTATCATCACAGAAAGCATATATCAAATACATACCCCAATTAGTTACATTAAATGCAATGGGAGATATAATAGAAGGTCTAGGTTTTGAAGTTTTGAGTGATAATTATAATGAGGGCAAATTAAATATAGATAAAAATGATAATAAAAATGACAATAATGATAATGATAATTGGGGTGGTGATTGGAAAGAAAATACCTCATCTAATTCATCTAAAACTGATGAATACTACTTAAAAGATTTAAAAAATAAAAGAAATAAGATTATTATTGGTTTTACTGTTTCTGGAATTATGATGGCATTAATGCTTATTCCAGCCGCTCACCACTTTACAATGGCAATCGCCGAAGCTCTTTCTATTTCAATGTCAGCACTATTTCTTATAATTTCTATAATTCCATTTATTTATGTATCAGGACCTATTATTAAAGCAGGATATAATTCATTATCCCATAAAAACTTAGATATGGATGTAATGTATACAATAGGAATATTAGTAGCGTTTATATCTAGTTTAATGGGAACTTTTAACATAATTCTTGATTCTAGTTTTATGTTCTATGAAACTGCAATAATGTTAGCTGCTTTTTTAAATTTAGGACGCTATTTAGAAGCAAAAGCAAAGAAAAAAACATCATCATCTATTAAATCATTAATAGGGATGCAACCTAAAATAGCTACTCTACTAGTTCCTACAGATAGTACAAACTCTAATTTTACAGAACAGAGTATTTTAATTAAAGATATTGGCATTGGTGATTTTCTTATTGTAAAACCTGGTGAGAAAATACCTACCGACGGAGAAGTATTTGATGGGAATAGTTACGTAGACGAATCAATGATTACCGGTGAACCAATACCAAAAGAAAAAATGAATAAGTCTAATATTTATGCTGGAACAATAAATCAAGATGGAATTTTAAAAATAAAAGCTACTAAAGTTGGAAAAGACACCATACTATCCCAAATAATAGAACTTGTTGAAAAAGCTCAAGGTTCAAAGCCACCAGTTCAAAAAATAGCTAATAGAGTTGTAGCTTACTTTATTCCCACAATAATCATAATAGCTATTGCATCATTTTTGTTTTGGATAATAAGTGGAGCTTCACTTCTTTTTGCATTAACAGCATTAATATCAGTTTTAGTTGTTGCTTGCCCATGTGCATTAGGCCTAGCTACTCCAACAGCTGTGACAGTAGGAATTGGAAGAGCTGCAGAATATGGAATTTTAATTAAAAATGGATCTAGTCTTGAAAATTCAGCTAATATTAATTATGCTGTATTCGATAAAACAGGAACAATAACTCAGGGGACTCCTACTGTTTCAGATGTTTATATTAATAAAAGCAATTCATCTTTAAATTTAAAAGAAGAATTTGAAAATATTGCCCAATTATCTACTGATGGGACCATATCCCATAGTGAACTCTTATTAATAATACTAGCCACTGTTGAAAAAAATTCAACACACCCTATTGCAAAAGCTATTGTTAGTAAAGCTAATGAAATCAATAATTCGTTAAATATAGATGATGTTGTTGAAAAAATTACCCATTCGATTTTCAATTTTGAAAATATATCTGGAAAAGGAATTAAAGCTAATTTAAGTATTAATAAAAAAGAATATAAAATTTTAACTGGAAATAAAGCTATTTTAGAAGACGAAAATATATCAATTTCTAAAGAATCAAAAGAATATTATGAAATATTTGAAAATCAAAATAAAACAACTATATTTTTAGTTATTAACAATGAAATAGCAGGAATTATAAGTCTTAGTGATAAAATAAAAGAAAATTCATCTGCCACAATAAGTGAACTTAATAAAATGAATATTGAAACTTATATGCTAACTGGTGACAATGCTAAAACTGCTGAAAGTGTAGCTAACGCAGTTGGAATTAAAAATACAAAAGCAGAAGTTTTACCAGGTGATAAACTTAGAGAAATTAAAAATATTCAAAAAAATGGGAGTATTGTGGCATTTGTAGGTGATGGAATTAATGATGCACCCGCTATTACAGGATCAGATGTAGGAATTGCTTTAGGCAGTGGTACCGATATAGCTATGGAAAGTGGAGATATTGTACTAATTGATGGTGACTTGGAAGATGTTGTAGCCACATTGCAGCTTTCTAGAAAGATAATGAATAGGATAAAGCAAAATATTTTTTGGGCATTTGCATATAATATCATATTAGTTCCAGTAGCTGCAGGGGCACTATTTATACCTTTTGGAATATTATTTAGACCTGAGTTTGCAGGTTTAGCTATGGCTCTAAGTTCTGTTACTGTTATTTCACTATCATTAACATTAAAAAGCTATGTTCCATCTATAAAAAAAAGCTAATATAAAAAATCAGAATAAATAAACAAAATAGTGCTATGAAATATAAATAGCAAAAATAAATAAAAATATAAATAAAAAATAAGAAAGTGAAATAAAAAAATGAAATAAAAATATAAAAAAAGTAAATTAGATTTTTTAAGTAATTTAAGTAAATAAGATTATATAAATAAACTTCTAATTTTACTTTAACTTTACTCTTATTTTCCCAATACTTGGAGATAATGAGTTATATAATCCACTAGCTATTATTACACTTATAAATGTTCCAATAAAGCTTCCTACTATTAAAACAAGAATTATTTGAACTGGAACTTCCCCACCATTTACTATCATGAATATTGCGAGAATAATACTAATAATTAGTCCTGCAATAACACCTATAATACTAAATATTAAAGAAGTACTTAAAGGACTAATAGAGTCAATTTGAGTGCTGTGGGCATATTCACTTAAAGCAAGTTTTAAGCCGCCGATTTTAGGACTAATTATATTATAAACAGATGTCCCAATAGCTAAAGATATAAATGTTCCAATGAATGTTATTATAGGGAATAGTACTATATTTTGAGGATTTATAAGTATTGAAACTATAGTAAAAAGGCTTTGAGCTTGTTCAGCTGCCCCAGATAGAAGTAATGTTTGGAATAACAGCTGAGCCATTAAACTTGTAAATTGAATAAATACCGGAGTAAAAACAAATACAATAATTGCTTGAATTATTGCAACTATTAAAGCAAATGAAACTACAGATACTTTATTTACATTGCCATCTTCAGTTATTTCTACAGTAACATCTTTTAACTTTTTTATTAAATAATTATATAGGTAAGAAGCTCCAAAATAGTGAGCAATCCCTAAAATTAATGATAAAAATACAAATGCTAATATTAAGCTTATTCCAGATACACTAAGAATTGGAAGCCCAATTGCAATACTAAATACTAAAAATCCTATTAATGACAAAATAGTTGCTACAACAGCCCCTATCCCAGTTATACTAGATTCATTAATGGATACTAAATTTCTTTCCATTTTGTTACCTCTTTTTTAATAATAATTTATGAAATAGTACTTTATTAAATAATAGTTTATAAAATAATTGCTTAGCCAATAATTTGTAAAATAACAGCCATTAAATAATGATTTATTTAATATATATTCTAATAATATAATAATTAATTTTTATCTTAAAATTGGTCGTTAACAAGACTCAAAATACAATTAAAACCATGATTTAGAACTTTCTAGTAGTTCATCAATTATTTTAGATGATGAACCAATATAAGTTTCAGGTTTCATAATTAATTCTACATCTTCCTTACTTAGATATTCTTTAACTTCTTTTTGTTCTAATATCAGATCCGAAAGTAGCCTATTCTCTTTATTTGCTCGAATAGCACATTTTCTAACAGCCGCATAGCCACTTTGCCTACCCATACCTTTTCTTGTAAGCTCAGCCATTAAACGCTCAGCCATAATAAGCCCATTTGTTAAATTAAGATTTCTTTCAATATTTTCATCATAAAAGACTAAGTTACTCATTAATTTAATAGTTAGGTTAAGAATATAGTCAGTTAATATACAGGCTTCAGGGAAAATTATTCTCTCACAAGAAGAGTTAGTTAAGTCACGCTCATGCCATAATGGGTTATTTTCCATAGCCGCTACAATATATGACCTTACAACTCTTGAAACACCACAAATACGTTCTGCAGTAATAGGATTCATTTTATGAGGCATTGTACTACTACCTACTTGTTTTTCAGGGTCAAAACTTTCCCCAAGTTCCAATAACTCAGTTCTTTGGAGATTTCTAATTTCAAGAGCGATTTTATCTAATGTAGTAGCTATATTTCCCATTACAGCCATAAATTCAATGTGATTATCTCTTTGAACAACTTGGTTTGTAATTGATGCTGGAGGAAGTCCTAATTTTTCAGCTACTTTTTTATGAACATCCCATCCTTCTTCCCCTAAAGCTGCCGTAGTTCCTACTGCACCACTCATCATCCCTACACAAAGATTTTTTTTAGCAGATTCAAGACGGTTCCATTGTCTGTGCATTTCATCGGCCCATAATCCAAATTTCATACCATACGTTGTTGGAAGTGCGTGTTGACCATGAGTTCTACCAATACAAACTTTTTCTTTATTTTCAGCTGTAAGGTCTAATAATATTTTAGTTAATCTTTCTATTTTTTCTTTTAAAACTTCTATGGATTCTTTAAAAAGTAATGACTGTGAACTATCTACTATATCATTGGAAGTAGCTCCAAAATGAACATATTCTCCTGCATCCCCTTCACATTGCTCTGAAAGCCCTTTTACAATAGATGCAATATCATGATTAGTTTCACGTTCAATAGCTTTAACACGTTCCAATGTTACATATTGAGTTTTTGCCTTTTTAGCTATTTCATCTGCTACTTCCTTTGGAATTATCCCTAAGTCTGCTTCTGCTTGGGACAATGCAGCTTCAATATCTAACATCTTCTGTAATTTATTCTCTTCTTCCCATATACCTTTCATTTCAGGGGTTCCATATCTAAATTCAATAGGATGTATTGCCATTAAAAATCTCCTTTTATATTATAGCTTATTTAATTAGAATAGTGGTAACTTATTGAGAAATTAAGTAAAATAAATATTAAATACTATTTAATATACTATTTAATTTATTAAAAATAATATGATTATCTAGTAAATCATTATCTAGTAAGTCAAACTAGTTATAGTCAGATTTTGCTAAATAAAAATAATATATAATTGATTTAAAAAATAAATATAAAATATAAATATATAATAGCTATGGTTAATTACATGATTAATTGATATAACTATTAAATTATAAGTAATAAACGGTTATTAACAGTTAGTTATTATAAGCAATAAATAAGCAATAAATATACTTATTATAACTAAAACACCATGCTATTATATTTATTGTCTATTTAGTATCTATTTGCCTACTTATCCTGAGAATCTTAAAGCAATACAGAATATAGCTAAAATAATAGTAATAGCTACAACTTGTTCTGGGGTTATTTTTGGTCCCGCTGTTTCATCTTCAAAATATCGGACTAGTCCTGCTCCAGTTGGAGGTAGTGAAGTTTTATCCTTCTTTTTTGCCATTTAATCACCATCATAATTAATAATTTTGATTTTTTAGTATTTATTATATTAGATAAAATTTATTATATTATTTTTATTATATTTTTCATTACAATTATTTTATTATAATTAGTATATATTAGTATAAAATATATTTTTTATTGCTTATAATTGTTTGCATTACAATTATAACAACTAATAATAATGACAATATTGAAAATCCCAATTTTACTAAAACCAATATTTAAATATTTATTAAAACATATACTATGTATATCAACAGAGAAAAGAAAAATAAGATAAAATAAAATTAAGCTAAATATAAAACTAAACTAAATATAAAATTTTTAATTTTTATAATAGTTTTACTGATTTTACAAACTGAAGCAGGGTTAGGGGTTTTAATGGATTATTTTGAAAAATTAGAGAATGAAACAAATGAATTATATAAAATAGCTAATGAAGCACGTTCTAAAGGACTTGATCCAGAAGTTGAAACAGAAATTCCACTTGCAAAGGATTTAGCAGAACGTGTGGAAGGGCTTGTAGGTCCAAAAGGTGTAGCTAAGCGTATAAAAGAGTTAGAACTTGAAATGAGTCGTGAAGAGCTAGCTTTTCAAATATCTGCAGAAATTGCAACTGAAGAATTTAAATGTGAAACTACAATTAGTGATAAATCTAATAAAAACCGTGCAGGTGCCGAAGAAAATGGTAAAAAAGGACATGGAGGGAAAAAAGATAAATCAGATCCCCGTGAAAAGTATGCAGACCAAGCACTAAGAACTGCTTTAGCTATTTTAACAGAAGGAGTAGTAGCTGCACCTTTAGAAGGTATTGCAAGTGTTAAAATTAAGAAAAACCCTAATGGAACTGACTATTTAGCTGTTTATTTTGCAGGACCAATTCGTAGTGCAGGAGGTACTGCAGCAGCACTTGCTGTATTAATTGGAGATAAAATTCGTTTAGCTATTAATATAGACAAATATATTCCTAATGAAAGTGAAATAGAACGTTATGTGGAAGAAGTAGAATTATATGAAAGTGAAGTTACAAACCTCCAATATTCACCAAAACCTGAGGAAGTACGTATTGCTGCAAGGAATATTCCAGTAGAAGTAACTGGAGAACCTACTGACCAGATTGAAGTTTCCCACAGAGACTTAGAAAGAGTTGAAACTAATAATATTAGAGGTGGAGCTCTTTTAGCTATGGTTGAAGGAGTTATACAAAAATCACCTAAAGTTTTAAAATATTCATATACATTAAAGCTACCTGAATGGGGTTGGTTGGAAGAATTCTCTAAAAAAGACAATAAATCAGATGACGACACTAATGAAGATTCAAATAAAACAAATACTAAAATTAACTGTTCTAAATATGATAATGAAGAAGATTACATATTTAAAAGAGATTCAAAGTACATTCAGGATATTATTGGAGGAAGGCCTGTTTTAGGATATCCTTCGGAAAAAGGCGGATTTCGTTTACGTTATGGAAGGTCAAGAAATACTGGTTTAGCAGCTATGGGAGTTAATCCTGCTACAATGGAACTATTAGAGTTTTTAGCTGTTGGAACCCAACTTAAAATAGAAAAACCTGGTAAAGGTAACTGTGTTGTACCTGTAGACTCTATTGAAGGGCCTATTGTTAAATTAAAAAATGGGGATGTTGTTAAAATAAATTCTGTGAAGCAAGCTAGAAAATTACGTAATAATGTAGCAGAAGTTATATTTTTAGGAGATATGCTAGTAGCTTTTGGTGAATTTTTAAGAAATAATCAAACACTTCTGCCATCTGCATGGTGTGAAGAATGGTGGATAGAAACAGTTATCGAGTCTGATAAATATAAAAAAGAACTTAATGAAGAAAATAAAAAATCTGGTTCCAGTGAATTTAAAATTTTCAATAATCTTAAAACTCCAGAAGACCATAATAATTTAGGTGCTGAAGATGCTTTTGCTATTTCAAAATATTATGGTATCCCATTGCATCCTAAATTTACTTATTTTTATCATGACCTTTCATTATCTGACTTAAATAGTTTTTATTCATGGATTTCAAAGTTTAGTAATGATTTTAAAAATAAATCCAAAAATGATATTGTAGAATTGGATTTAAAGCCTGAAAAACGTATATTGGAAATATTAGGCATCCCCCATACTCTTAAAGATGAAAAAGTCATTTTAGATTATGATGATTATTATGCTCTCATTCATAGTGTAAAAGGTCCTTTTGATGACCCTAATAAAGCTAAGGATAAAAATAATAATAATAATAATAATAAAACTGTTAATGATAATAAGAGCAATAGCAATAAAAACGATGATAATAATGTTAATGAAAATACTAAAGACAGCTCAAATTATACAATTCTTGCTTTAAATAAAAATAATGATGTTGAAATAATAGCTAAATCACCAACATACATAGGAACCCGTGTAGGGCGTCCTGAAAAATCTAAAGAAAGGCTAATGAAACCTGCACCTCATGTATTGTTCCCAATTGGAACTGCTGGAGGGAGCAGACGTCTTATTGCAGAAGCAGCTAAATCAGGACCAATACAAATTGAAATTGCACGTAGAAAGTGTACAGAATGCCATTTAAATTCATTCCAATCTATATGCCCTCATTGTGGTGCTCCAACAGCAATTGGTGCTCCAGGACGGAAAAAAATTAATGTATCTAAATTCTTAAAAAAAGCAGCGGATAATGTCGATTCCCGTCGTTTAGATGAGATTAAAGGAGTTGTAGGTATGATTTCAGAATCAAAATTACCTGAACCTCTTGAAAAAGGAATTCTTAGAGCTAAAAATGATGTTTTTGTATTTAAAGATGCTACTATTCGCCATGATTCTACTGATTTACCTTTAACTCATTTTATTCCAAAAGAAATTGGAGTTAGTATTGAAAAACTCAAAGAAATGGGTTATGAAAAAGATGCGTATGGTAATGAGATTTTAGATGAAGAACAAGTTATTGAGCTAAAAGTACAAGATGTAGTAATTTCCCAAAATTGTGCTAATTATTTAATGGGTGTAGCTAATTTCATTGATGATTTATTAGATAAATTTTATGGAATGGATAGATTTTACTATGTTCGCCAAAAAGAAGAATTAATCGGCCATTTAATAGCAGGTTTAGCCCCACATACATCAGCAGGAGTTCTTGGTAGAATTGTCGGATTTACTAGTGCATTAGCTTGCTATGCACACCCATTTTTCCACTCAGCTAAGCGTAGAAATTGTGATAGTGATGAAGACTCAGTTATGCTACTTTTAGATGCTCTTCTTAATTTTTCAAAATCTTATTTACCAAGTACTCGTGGAGGAAGTATGGATGCTCCATTAGTTTTATCTTCACGAATAGATCCTGAAGAAATAGATGATGAGTCCCATAACATTGACACTATGACTCAATTCCCATTAGAATTTTTCAAAAAGTGTGAAAACCCTCTTAAACCACAAGATATTTTAGATTTGGTAGATAATGTAGAAAAACGTCTTGGAACTCCTGAACAGTACGAAGGATTAATGTTTTCACATAATACTTCAAATATTCATGCAGGACCTAACATATGTCTTTATAAAACTTTACCCTCAATGAAAGAAAAAGTAGAGTCCCAAATTGGTCTTGCAGAAAAAATAAGGGCTGTTGATCAAAAAGGTGTTGTTGAAGGAGTACTTTCTTCTCATTTCTTACCAGATATTATGGGGAATATAAGAGCATTTTCAAAGCAAAAAGTGAGATGTACCAAATGTAATTCAAAATATAGGCGTATCCCACTTTCAGGAAAATGTAGATGTGGTAGTAACTTAATCTTAAGTGTTTCTAAGGGTTCTGTATCTAAATATTTAGAAATTTCAAGAGATTTAGCTGGAAGATATCCTATAAACCCTTATTTAAAACAACGTCTTGAAATACTTGAGTTTGGTATAAACTCATTATTTGAAAGTGATAAGTCAAAACAAAGCTCCTTAGATGCATTTTTATAAATAAAACAAAGAATTAAATTTTTTAATTCCATTACATTTTAGCAAATAAAAATATTATACTGATTATAACTAGTTATAACTAATTATAAATAATTATAAATAATTATAGAAGAGTGTAAATAAATAATATAATTATAGATGATTATTAATGATTAAATAATTATTTTTATTATATTTAAATGTAAATTATATATTGTTAGGCACATACCGAACAATTTATATATTAGTAAAATTATAAGTACAATAAGCTAGTAATGCTTCAAATCGAATCTATTATAAAATTAATTATTTTTAGTCAATTTTATAACTATATCTAAATTATCAATAACTTTTCAGTTAATATGAAAAAATAGTAATTATGTTTTAAGGAATTTAGCTCCTATTTTTTTAGTTGTGTGATAAGTTATGATAATACTAATAAAATAATAAGGGATTATGGTGAAGATTTTTAGTTATGGATTTTTAAATATAAATTTTTAGCTATTGATGGCAGTTATATAGTTTATATAGTACTTAAAAAGAGATTGTACACTTATTATTTATTAAAAATTTTTATAGTTAATTTTTTTAAAACTAATTTGATTTTAATCAGATTTTCACTAATTAATTTTTTTAATAAATGGCATTTTGTAACCCACATATGCTAAAATAATCATATAGCCCCTTATGTATAAATTTATATATTATCAAAGCCTAAATAATTACTATAAATTAAAATAATAAACGATTAATATTCCGTTTAATATTTTAATAAAATATTGTATGATAAGTAATTATTTTATTAATTATTAGTGTCATTACGGGTTATTTTACTAGTTATTTTATTAATTATCAGGTTATTTATTAGATTAGAATTGTCGAATTCAGTTAAATTTAAATATTATTTATTCAGGGTGTTAAAATGAACAATTCAGGGTTTTTGGCAAGTTTACCATCAATGGATGGTGTGTCAATAGTAAAAAATAATGGAATTCATGAAAAATTTAGTCATGAAAAATTGTTGAAATCTTTAATAATGGTAGGAGTTCCTTTAAGTAAATCATCAGAAATTTTAGATGAAGTATCATCCTCAACCCATAATGGAATGTCTAGTCAAGAAGTAAAAAAAGTAGTTTACGAATGCTTGGAACATATTGACGAGCAAGTAGCCAATAAATACTTAGCTAATACTACTTTAAAAGTAAGAACTTCTAGAGATAAAATAGAGCCTTTTGACTTAAACAAAATTGCTACTACATTAGTTCAAGAAACTGGAGCTTCACAAGAATTAGCTTTTGAAATAGCTTCCGAAGTATGGAAAGAACTTAAAAAATTAAATGTAGAATACTTAACCTCGCCAATGATAAGGGAAATTGTAAACACTAAGCTAGTTGAACATGGTTTAGAAGATTTAAGAGGAAAATACACTCGTTTAGGTATTCCTGTTTATAACATCACTAATTTAATTGAAAATGGTTCTCGTGATAATGCTAATATGATCCATAACCCTGAAACTGTCCATAAATATGTTGCAGACGAGGCATTAAAACAATACGCACTTTTAAAAATGTTACCTGGTGATTTAGCCGATGCCCACATGTCTGGAGATATTCATATTCATGATTTAGAATATTTTGCAGGTAGACCTGTAAATTGTTTACAACATGATTTACGATCATTTATTAGATATGGTCTTAAAGTAGATGGTACAGGAGATCATACTTCAGTAGCTGGCCCACCAAACCATATTGAAACTTTAATGAACCATACAGGAGAAATTATGCTTGCAGCACAGCAAAATATGTCTGGAGGACAGGGTATGTCTCTTTGGAATGTATTTGCAGCACCATTTGCAAGTGGATTGCCTTATAAAAAAGTAAAACAAGCTGTTCAAATGCTTGTTTATAATTTAAATATGGCTTATGCCGCTAGAGGTTCTCAAGTTCCATTTACAAGTATGAATTTAGAATTTACTGTTCCAAAATTCCTTCAAGATGTAACTGCTTATGGTCCTAAAGGTAAAGCTGTTGGAACTTATGGTGATTTTGAAGAAGAAACAAGATTACTTCAAAAAGCTGTTACAGAAACTTTGTATGAAGGAGATAGTCAAGGAAAACCTCATTTATTCCCAAATACTATTTTTACAATTAGGGAAGAAACATTGAAAAAAGATTTAGAAGAAGACTTACAAAGAGTCCATGAATTATCAGCTAAATTTGGTTCTTCTTACTTTATTAATATGCTTCCAAAATACAGAGGAGAAATGGCTAATTATATGGGATGTAGGACTTGTCTCCAAGATAACTGGACTGGTGACTGGGAGCAAGATTGTATTCGAACTGGGAACTTAGCATATATAACTTTAAACTTACCAAGAATAGCTTACCAATCCCGTGATGAAAGCCAAGTATTTGAATATCTTGATTCTTATATTGATTTAGCAGTTAAAATATTATTACTAAGAAGAGAACAAGGTTTAAATTGTCTTAATAACTATAATATGTTACCATTTTTAAGCCAAAAAATGGAAGGTGACACTTATTACAGAATTGACAATTCTACACTTTCATTTGGTTTTGTAGGACTTAATGAAATGCTTTTATCATTATTTGGAAAAGGAATTGATGATCCACAAGCAAATAAATTTGGTATAAAAGTTTTAGAACATATGAACCGTAGAGCTACTCAATTAAAAGAAGAAACTGGTCACAGATGGACTGTTCTCCAAACTCCTGCAGAATCTACAGCATATAGATTTGCATCATTAGATTATGATAAATTCAAAGACAAAGCTATTTTACAGGGTGAAAAGAACTCATATTACTACACCAACTCTTCACATGTTCCTGTAAACTCACAATCTTCCATTATTGACAAAATAAAAATAGAAGAGCAATATCATGGATTAACTGGAGGAGGACATATTTTCCATGGATTTATGGGAGAATCATACTCCGATCCAGATTCATTAATGAGTTTAACAAATAAAATAGTTAAAAACTCAGATATTGGGTTCTGGGCTTACAGTTCTGCACTTAGTTTCTGTATTAAGTGTAAAACATTAATGAAAGGTTTAAATGACAAATGTCCTACTTGTGGTGAAATTGAGGATGTTGAATGGTATGATCGTATAACTGGGTATGTGCAACAAGTAGGTAGAGCCAAATCTGCTTCTGGTGGTTGGAATGCAGGCAAAAGGCAAGAATTAGTTGATAGAAATAGGTTTGAACAATAACTAAAAAGGTTATATAAGTTTTATATTTTATATAACTTATTTCTATAAACAACTTATATTATTCCAATAAACTACATTTTTATTATTATTTATAATATTATTAATGATAATTATAATTATTATTTTAATTAATTATAATCAATTATAATTTCCATATTTTTTTTTAAACATAAATGTACTCTTAACTGATACAATAACTAATAAAGATTATTAATTACTTTTAATGTGATACTATGAATAACATTGATGATTTCTTTATGAATGAAGCTATTAAAGAAGCTCAAAAATCTTTAGCCCATGGGGGAATTCCTATTGGTGCTGTTTTAGTTAAAAATAATGGAGATGGAGATTTTGAAATCCTTGGAAAAGGACATAACAAACTTATCCAGAGCAATTCAGTTATTTTACATGGTGAAATGGATGCAATAGAAAATGCCGGTCGTTTAAGCCATAAAGATTATGAAAAATCAACACTTTACACTACCCTTTCTCCATGCCCCATGTGTTCAGGAGCTATAATTCTTTATAAAATTCCTAAAGTTGTTATTGGTGAAAATAAAACATTAATGGGTGCTGAAAACTTTTTAAGAGAAAATGGAGTAGAAGTTAAAGTTTTAAACACCATTGAATCTAAGGAATTATTTGATAAATTTATAAAAAATAGTCCTGAAATCTGGAAAAGAGAATTAGAGCTTGTTGGAGAAACCACTTCAACTAAATATTAAGGTCCCCTAAATCTTGATATAATGGCAAACTACAATGAAATCACTTGTAAAAGTGCTTGTAATAAAATTAAAAGGAGTATGCCTTATAAATGGGATTTAAATATTTATAGAGGGTGTGAACACCAATGTAAATATTGTTATGCATTATATTCTCATAAATATCTCACAAAAAATAATAAAAATAATAATTCAAAAAATAATAAAGATATTTATAAAAATAGCAAAACTAACTATATTCATAAACCATCCCATAATACTAAGTTTTTTAAAAATATTTATATAAAAACTAATATAGTTGAAGAACTCGAAAAGCAACTACTAAGATATTCATGGAATAATGAAATTATAAACATTGGCGGAGTAACAGATAGTTATCAACCTATTGAAGCTGATTATGAAATAATGGGTGAAATTCTACAACTACTTATAAAATATAAAAATCCTGCAATCATATCAACAAAATCAGACCTTATATTACGTGACTTAGACTTAATCAATGAATTATCTGAAATAACATACATTAATGTAGCTACTAGTGTAACAACTATGGATGAAAAACTCAGATCAATTTTAGAACCTGGAGCTAGCCCCTCAAAAAATAGAATTAAAATACTAAAAGAATTTAGAAAAAGAACTAATGCATCTACAGGCTTACATTTAATGCCTATAATTCCCCATATAACTGATAGTGACAAAAATCTTAATTTATTATTTAAAAATGGGAAATTAGCTAACGTCCACTACATTTTACCAGGTTTTCTTAATTTATATGGTAAAACCAGTTCATTTTTCTTTAATTTCATTAAAAGAGATTTTACGGATTTATATAAAGACATAAAATCAGAATATAACAACGGAAATACCAGAAAAGAATATAAAAATAAATTATATATTAAATTAAAAAATTTATCAAATAAGTATCAAATTTCTAGAAACTATATGGCTCCTATTAAAGAAAAATTAAATAAATCACCAAAAGTAGATAAACAAACTAGATTATTTGAATATGGATAATTTTAGATAATTGATTTACTTATATTTGATGCTATTCATACTTGATTTTATTTATAACTGATTTATTGGCCAATAGTATAATATTAGATAGAGTTAATCCCAATTTTCTTTATTTAGTGTTTCACCTAATTTTTTAAGGTTATTCTGCCTTTCTTTATATTCAGGGATAGTTTTTTCAACTATATCCCAAAATTTAGGAGAATGATTTTTTTGTTTAATATGGGAAAGTTCATGAATTACTACATAATCTATAACATCTTCAGTTGCCATAATAAGTTTCCATGTGAAATTTAAGTTGTTTTTTCCACTACAGCTTCCCCAACGGGTTTTAGCACTATTTATTCTAACGGATCTAGGGGCTACACCTATGATTTCTTTAAAAAAAAGAACTCTCTCAGTAATATAAAATTTAGCTATTTTTTTAGCTAATTTTATTACAGTTTGGCGGATTTCTTCTGAATCAAGTATTTCTGGAATTAAAAAATAATTTTTATCACTACTATTATTAATTTGGTATTTAGCTCTTTTTCCAGATATAGGGATAATTTTTGTGTTTTTACCAATTATTGTAACAGTATCATTAAAATTAAGGGTAAAATTATTTTTAAGGTTGTGATTTCTAGTAACTCTTCCAATATGTTTTTTAATCCAGTTTTCTTTAGATTCTACAAAGCTAGCTATTTCTTTTTCACTTAGCTTTAAAGGAGCTTTTACTTCTAAACTAGCATCATCATTTATCCTAAGTGATATAGTCCTACGTTTTGACCTAGTGATTGTATAGTCCATCATAGAAATCATTATTGAGCCCATAGTACAAATAGTTATAAAAGTAAGTTGTATAATTATTGTATAAATAGTAGTAAAACATATTAACAATAAAAATAACCCTTTAAATATATTAAATATAATAAATAATACTAAATACTATCTAAATGCTTAATTAAATACTCCAAATACCCAAATACTCCTAAATATAAAGCATATACTAATAATATATTAAAATTATTAAAAAATAGAGTTAAAGATAAGTAAATAAAGTTGAAGATAA
Organism: Methanobacteriaceae archaeon; assembly: GCA_051649785.1. Lineage (GTDB taxonomy): Archaea > Methanobacteriota > Methanobacteria > Methanobacteriales > Methanobacteriaceae > JBOFHT01. The sequence goes on along the minus strand of JBOFHT010000082.1, from coordinate 42,064 downwards.
ATAGAATTGAATGTGAAATAATATCTATTTACTATCTACTCTTCCATTCTTAATCTTTTTACAACAAAGTCTTTATCTAAGGATAATAAAAATGAAGCAGCTCTTGGACCTTGTTTTTGACCAATAATCATTTTATAAATAGCTTGAAATCCTTTTTGAGGTTTAAGACTATATTTCTCAAGTATTTTATACATTTCATCATGTAAATCTTCAGCACTATTAAAGTCATTTTCTTCAAGGAGTGTAGCTAAATCTTTTAAAAATTCAATTTGATCATCTGGAATAGGTAGTCTTGGGACTTTCTTTTGAACTTGGAACTTAACAAATTTTGGAGCATAATTATCTAACCAGTTAGCTACATTTTTTAAACGTTCCTCAAACTGATTAATAGCTATTTGACTTAAATCCCCAAATTCTTTATTTTCAAAACTTGGACTTAGCTGAGAATTCCTTTTAAGTATTCCATATATCTTCTCTAAATCATTTCCAGCTATTTGATAAGCTGTAACTAAGAATCTATAAGGTGGTCTAAATGGTAATTCCTTATTTTCATTCCCCTCATTAGCATATGTGTTTTTAGTAATTTGAGCCATTTCATATATTTTTTTGAACTTTTTACCTTCTTTTTCAGATGGAGCTTCTTCTTCACCATAGAAAACTTTTTCAACTTTGTCAAATTGGTCAATAAAGTCTAAAAATGCCATTTTAGGTGAGAAATCTTTGTGTTTCATTGGTTTACTTCTAAAAATAAAGTAATTAAGACTTTCAGCAGGACCAATATCTAACCATTGTTGTGGTGTGAAAAATACACCATGAGATTTACTCATAGCCTCTCCATCAAGAGTTATCCATTCATAAGGAACTGGATAAGGTGCTGTGTAATTAAAAATATCTTCTGAAATTATTTTACTAACATCGTATGATCCACCACTAGCTGCATGGTCTTTACCAAAAGGTTCGCAAGTAATTCCAAATATTTTCCATCTTGCAGCCCATTCAACTCTCCATGTGAGTTTTCCATTACCAGTTTTAATATCCATTTCCCCATCATAGCCACATTCACATTTATAGGATACAATGTCCCCTTTAAATTTATAGCTAGTAGTAGTATTAACTTTCCCACATTCATTACAAATAGGATTATATGGTAACCAATCTTCTGCTAAAGGAGCTCGGCGGTATTGATTAAAGATTTTTCGAATTTCTTCCGCCTTTTCAAGTGAAGTTCTTATATAATCATTATATGTACCCTCTTTGTACATTTTAAATCCAGAATAAGTAGTTAAATCAATTCCAAAGTTATCAAGAACATCAAGTAATGGTTTTTGGAAGTGTTCAACAAAGCTATCACAACATCCATCAGGACAAGGAATATTTGAATAAGGCATACCTAAATATTGGTCGTAACTTTCAGGAAGGGGAAATGGAACCTTCCTAAGAGGATCATGATCATCTGCAATCCATATTGTCTCTGCATTTACTCCATTATCTTTTAATGCATTTCCAATAGCATTAGCTATAAATACATCACAGGAATTACCAATATGGATAGATCCTGATATAGATGTACCACTTGCAATAACATGTTTTTTAACATCCCATTCATTTAAATCATCCGCAATTCTTCCGATCCAATGTTTCATTTAATCACCCTTATAATAATTATAGCTACATTTAATATAATTAGCTTTAAATTAATTTCCATAGTACATTTTGTATATTTAGTAAATCTAATATAATTTGTAAATTAAGATTATTGGTAATAATTGAGGATAATCTCAATATTAATTTATAAACTATTAAAAATTTATAAACTATTAAATTGATATTTTTGTTAATAATAGTATATAAAAATAGTTATAGGAAAATAGTATTAGATATACTACTCTAAAAAACAATGCAATCAGAAATAAAAATAATATAATATAATAATATAGTGATATAAGAGTATAATGAAAATAAAGTAAAATACGGGAATTGTGGTTTTAGTTATCATTCCATGAAATTACAGTTCTTAACATTAACCCCAAATCAGAATCAACAATTTTTTCAGTCCCAAGAGTTTTAGAATGAGCATCAACTTCAGCTACAACATGAGTGTACCCTAAGCTCTTTAAAGGTTCAACTAAACGTGGCCCATCAGTAACAGCTATTGATTCACAGTTAAAATTCTCAATTTTAAATGCATGTGGAACTCCAGCTACAACAATCAAATCAAAATCTACATCACCATCAATATCATTCTCAGAATTAGTGAAGTTATTTTTTAATATTTTCTCAGCAACCTCACCAGTTACAGGATATTCATCAAGCCCACCAGTTATAAAATCAATTTTAGTTCCATAATTTTTACTTAATTCATTTTTAATATTTTCAGCATGTTGTTTAACACGAGGAAGTCCAATATTTTCATCAAAATTAGCAATTATAACAATATTATTATTAATTTTAGAATTAGTTAGCTTGGAAAAGTCAGCATTAATAATATCCGCAAAAAGATAAGAGGTTTCCTTTTTAGAATTAATAATAAAAGCTACTTTCTTTTTATTTTTAATAGCATTAACAATAATTTGAGCTACTTTTTCTTTATTATCTCCAAAGGAAGGTTTAATATAATCTCCTTGGGCCATACCTCGTGTTTTTTCAAGTTTAGTAGCTAATTTTAGCATTTTTATTTGACGATTTGCCTCATCTTCAGCTATTACATCATATTCAACAGCTGCCTGGAGAGTAGATATTGCACCTTCGGTATTATCTCCTTCACCAAAACCTCCATGAGATTCAACTGGAATTACAACAGCATCAATGTTTGCTTGGTTAATAGACTCTTTCATGTCTTCACCGATAATCATACTAGCACAAGTACCAACAACTCCAACTAACTTTGGAGAAAATAGCTCCTCAGCTTTTTTTAATGTTTCTTGAAGCTTTTCATCAGCACCAAAAATAAAGTCATTTTCAGCCATTGCAGTAGTAAGTACACGGAGTCCATCACCTTCAAGAAGGCGACCTGTTCTAAAACAACACCCATGGGGACCATGGAGTATTACAACATCAGCATTTAAGTCTCTTAAAGTATAAAGGGAAGCAGCTATAGGGCTTGGTCTAGGATGCATCATTTCACCATTAAAATATAATTAATTATTAGTATAGGTATTATAGTATCAGTATTATTAGTATCCATGTTATTATTAAAATTAATATTATTACAATTATTAAATCTATTGAAATTGCTAGAATCTAACTTAATATGATTTAATCAAATATCTAAATCAAGAATTTCACCAATATTAGAAATTACAGTGTCAACAGAATCATAAACAAAATCCGAAATATTCTCTTTTTGTTCAGTAGTTAAAATAGCTAAATTTGCTTCTTTAAAAGCTAAAACATCATTAGGTCCATTACCAACCATAATAACATAGAACTTTTCTTTCAGATATTTGATTATTTCTTGCTTTCCTTTAGTATCTGATGTATCAAAAACATTATCAGAAGGGATTGCTAAAAGTTTAGCTACTTCATAAAGAGAATCTTTTCTATCACCTGAAGCAATAAAAACTTCAAAACCTTTTTCAATGAGATTTTTAATTGTTTCTTTTGCTTTAGAGAATATTTGCCCACCAGCTGTAACAGCGAACTTAGCTTTCTTAGTTTTCATATTGAAAATAATAGCTGAGCCACTACAAAGTTGAATAACATTATGTTTTCTTTTTAAACATCTTGCAGTATCCTGAATTTCTTTTAAAGTAACATTACTATCTTTTATAACATTTAAAATCTCAGAATCTGTGTATGAAGATTTAGAATAGCTAATATTAAAATCAATATTGTGTTTTTTAATAAAATCATAAATCTTAGTATTAGGGGAAGATTTTAAGAAACAATTTTTAGTATCTGCTTGAAAAACAACTAGTGCCATATCTTTATCCATATCAACAATGTCTAAAGAGCTAGTATCATCAAACAAAAGGCCTTTATTAATGTCTTTAACAGAACGGCAACGTCTTAAAAGTGTACCCGAATTATCAAATACAATTGCTTTGTCTTTCATAAAATAACCTCTATTAAATGTAATTAAGTTAACTGTGGAAAATAAGATAATTTAAGAGAAATAATTAAATAATTTTTCAATTTCTTTAAATGATTTATATCCCACAAATTCACAAGACTTTCCCATTTCAATAATTTTATTAATATCAATATATCTTTCAGCAGTATCCATTGCAGTTAATGCAAAATCCTCTAATTTTATTTTAACTTCAGGAATAGTGGAACTTTCATCCATTTTAATTTTAGGAATAGATATTATTTCATTAATTCCCGTTTCATTTTTTATAAATGGAATAGCTCTTTTAAAAATATCATTATCATAGATTTTATTTATTATAATGCCTTTTACATTAATTCCTGCATTTTGAAGGAATTTTGCATGTATTGTTAAATCAAGTGTAGCTGATTCAATTCCCCCTTTATTAACAGCAGAAACTAGTAAAATAGGAATATTAGAAGACATAGCTATTTCACAGGCAGAATAAGGAACTTTTTTATTTAGAATACCTGTAAAAACACTCATAGCCCCTTCAATAATTACAAAATCATATTTAGAACTATTAATTGATTTTAAAACATTAGATATATCTTCCCATCCCAAATGACCTATTTTAATAGAAGCATAATGTTCCATATTTTCTTTAGTAAGATATAATGAAGGTACAGTATCTCTAATATCCGGGCCAACTTTTAAAACAGCTACATTATATCCATTTTTCTTTAAAACACCAGCAATTCCAGTTGTAATAAATGTTTTACCTGAATCAGACCCTGTACTAGATACCATTAAAATACGGGGATTTTTAAATCTATTATTAGTATTAAGATTAGAACCAGTAGAAGATGAACTAGTAAAAGATGAACTAGTAAAAGATGAACTAGAACTAGTAAGAGATAGAGTTAGATTAGAACCAATACATGTATCAATACCAATTTCATTCCTAATTTTATTTATTAAAATACTGTTTCTAGCTCGTATATCTTCAATAATATTCTCATTATCATTAACTCCTAAAAATTTGAAAATATTATTTTGAAGCTGAGGATTTTCATCTAAACATCTATGAACCATACACCCCACAACATTTCCATCATCATTACTGGATCCTGAAATAATTTTTTTGGAGTTGTTGGCATAATTAACTCTTTTAAGAGTAGAATACATAATATGATTTGCATTACCTTTTATTTTACCGTAAGTATGGCAGTGAAAACCATTAATAGGATTATTGACTAAATTATCTGTTAAAAATGAGTTTTTAGTTATAGTAGCTACTACCAAATCATTACTAATAAGTGGGGAAAAATTAGCATCAATTAATCCTAATCCTTCAATTTCAACAGGATGTGGGGCATTACGACCAACATCAGTTTTATTAGCTATAGCTTGAAATCCTGAACATATTCCCAAAACAAACTTGCCTTCACGAGCCATTAACTTTATTTCTTGAGCCAATCCATTTGAACTGTCAGATGTGAGAGATTCAGACTCTACAATACTTCCCCCTGGAATAATTATCCCATCAAGCTCTTTGTGAGCAGGAACACCATTAACAAAACCATTAGATTTCACAATATCTGTAGGAATATTACCAAAATTCTCAAATCCTGGAACAGAACCTTTAAGATATGCTAAGCCAACTTTCATTTTATCAAAACAGTACTTTAATCCCTAACTAATACCAATATTTACCAATACATTATTTAATTTAAATTTTCAAAAGCACTAATAGCTTTAAGAATCTTATGATCTTCGAATGCTTTTGCTTGAAGCTGTAATCCTACAGGAATACCATCTATTTCACCTGCTTTAATACTTGCTGCAGGAATACCTGATAAGTTAGCTATTACAGTTAAAACATCATACGCATACATTTCCATAGGTTCAAGTTTGTCTCCAATTTTATGAGGGAGTTTAGGAACAGTAGGGCTTATAATAATGTCAACATCCTTTAAAAGTTTAGTAATTTCATTTTTTATTAAAGTTCTTGCTTTTAATGCTTTTTTATAGTATTTTCCACTAAATTCTTTTTGAGATATATAAGAACCCATGTAAATTCTTCTAAGAACTTCTTCACCACAAGCATCTTCAATTTTTTCCCCATATTTACGCCCATCATATTTACGTGTAGCTGAGAAGAATTCAACATAATTAATTAAGTAATAGGTAGGAAGACATAAATCAATATAATCAAAACTTAATTCTACAAGTTCAGCACCAGCATCAACAAATTTAGCTATTGATTCATCTGTTAATTTAGCTATTGAACTATCTGAAACTTCTTGAAATTCTTTAACAATAGCTATTTTCATACCATTCATAGAAGTGTTAGAACTATTAGTATTTAAAGATCCATCCACATCACCAAGAGATATTTCTGTAAAATTAGGTTTATCCCAATCTACACTAGTACATTCACTGGAATCATGAGCTACAATAGTATCAAGCATCATAGCTATACCAGTAGCATCATTTGCCATTGGTCCAATTTGATCAAGACTCATTGATAAATCTAGTAAACCTTGCCTTGAAACAGCACCGTAACTTGGCTTAAAACCAATAATTCCACAATGTGATGCAGGATTCCTAATAGAACCTCCAGTATCGGAACCTAAAGTAATATCACACATATTAGCAGCTATAGCAGCAGCACTTCCACCACTAGAACCTCCTGGAACACGACCTGGAGCTGCAGGGTTGTCAGTAGCCCCATAATAAGAACTTTCAGTAGAACTACCTGCTGCAAATTCATCCATATTTGTTATACCAATAATAATCCCATCTGCTTCTTTAACAAGTTTAGTAACAGTAGCATCATAGCTACCATTATATTGGTCAAGGGTTTTTGAAGCAGCAGAAATTTTAAAATCTTCTACATTAATATTTGCTTTAATTCCAATAACAAGACCTGCAAGAGATCCAACTGGGCTATTGTTTTTTATTTTTTCATCAATTTCCTTAGCTTTTTTCCTAGCGTTTTCATAATCAAGTTCTAAAAAAGCATTAATATCTTTATTTTTCGCTTCAATAATTTTTATAAAGTTTTCTAAATTATCAGTAGCTGTTAGTTCATGATTTAGAATAGAACGAGATTTTTCATAAATATTTTTATAATTAGTTGAATTATCCATTAAAACACCATATATTTTTATAAACATTAAATTGATGAGAACCATTAGTATAGTAGTATTAGTAGTAATATTATATTAGTAGTATTATAGAAGTAGTATTAGTAGTAATAATACCTAATTTTTAATGCTAATTAGTTAATGCTAATTAATTAATACTAATATTATTATAGAACTAGTATTAGTAATAATAATACCCATAATAACAATGCCATATATCATTTCTTAAATTCAGAGTAAGCTTCTATGACTTCTTTACCATCTAAAAATATTAAGCCATTTTCTTTAGCATATTTTTCAGCGTCGACTATACTACGAGCATTGCCCGTTTTTTCATCCATCATTTCACAAACAACTGTTATTGGTTTAATATCAGCCATTTCAGCCATAGCTAGACTAATTTCTGTGTGACCTTGGCGTTTTTCAAGAAGACCTTCTGAACCCCTAAGAAGTGAAACATGTCCTGGAGAACGGAATTCTTTTCCAAAATCTAAAAATCTACCTTCTTTACACATTTTTGCCATGCTAGTAATAGTAAGAGCCCTATCATTATCAGTGATTCCTGTAAAAGTCTTCCTATGATTAACCCAAAGGGAAAATGAAGAGCGTTCATCATAAGGAATATCTGTTGGAGCCAATTCTTCTAAAATTGGATATTTATCAGTAGCTACTTCCATAACATCAGTCATAAATGGTAGATTGAGAGAATTACAGTATTTACCATGAAGTGCGGTACAAATAAGCCCTCCTGCATCCCTACGCATCTGAGCTACTTTTTTAGGAGTAACAAATTCAGCAGCTATAATCATATCAGTTTCCCTTTCACGTTTCTCATCATCAAAGACTAAAACGAACTCTCCATTTTTCATTGCTTCTAAAGCTTTATCTAACATCTTTGCACCCTTGTAAATTCTGTAATTATTAAAGTTCTAAATATTAATATACAAATTATTATAATTATTATTAGTACCATTTTATAATTAAATTATATTTAATGTTATAATTAAATCTATAATTAAAATTATAATTGTTATTAAAATTATTGTGAAAATTATTATTATTCTATTATACAATAGTAGTATATTATATATGTTGACATTGATTATATTAGTTTCGATTATTTACCATAATATAATTCTTAACTATAAAAATAAAAAAATAATGAATTGGTAAAATAATATGTAATGATTAATAAATAATAGATAAATGGAATATTGAAATGGTTAATGAGTAAGGTAATGGTGGTAGTAATATTAAATGGGCAATAAATAAAAATAAATTATTATTATTAATAATAATTAAATAGGAACAAGAATCTAAGAAAATATCTACTTTAAAACAGAAATAATAACTGCATCGCCATCTTCAAGTGCTAATTCAGCTCTTAGCTGTTCTTTTGCAATAATTTCTAAGTAATCATTAGGGTGTTGAGTTTTAGCAGGGAATACAATAGCTCCTTGAACAATTTTACCAGTAGCCATGGGATTATTATTACCATTAGCACCATTAATAGAAATATTACCCCCATCACAATTACCCGCAGTATTTATGTTATGATTAGAATTAGATACCTTAGCTATAATAATTTTGATATAATTAACATCCCCCAAGTTATCTCTGCCTTTAATTAGCTTTGTAAAGTTCTTTTTAATTTTAGTTACATTAGCAACATCTTCATCGTCAATAATTAAGTTAAGAGTTCCTTTGAAAGGAGGAAATTCAAGTTCATTACTAAGTTCATTAAAATAAAATTCTTGGCCAATAAAATAAGCTCCTTTACCATAACCAGTTGTAACAGTTCCTTTAACACATAACTCATTAAAGTTAGAAGTATTATTAGAATTATTAATATTATTTATACTATTATCTTTATTGTTAGCCTTAGTCTTATTATTGATTTTCATGTTATTATCCTTATTAGCTTTATTATTAATATTACTCCCACCATTATCCTTTTAGTTGTTCTTATTGACCTTATTATTAATTATAGTGCTAGTATTATTATTGATATTAGGAGTATTATTGGCATTAATATTATTTAATCTTACACAAGTTAAAATTATATTGTTATTCATACTAATATTTATGCTATTAATTATACCATTTGCTTATTACTTGAAGTATTATCAAAATTATTAAATAAAATAATTAAGATAAATTAAACTAATATAGTTTATAATATATTAGCGAGTAAGAAGATTTATTTAATAAATTTAGCAAACTTAATAATAATTATAGGAATAATAATAGCATTAGTAATAATAATGGCAATAGTAATAGTAATAGTAATAATGCAGACAAAGAAATTAGTTTTGGAGCTGATTAAATGAATGATAATGGTTTTAAAAGTGAAATAATTAGCTGTGATGTTTTAATTGTAGGTTCAGGAGGAGCAGGGTGTCGTGCAGCCATTGAAGTAGATAAAGGTGGTTTAAGCCCTTTAATTGTTTCTAAAGGACTTTCATTTAAATCAGGTTGTACTGGGATGGCAGAAGGAGGATATAATGCAGCATTTGGATATGTAGATGCTGAAGATTCTACAAAATCCCATTTTGATGATACAATAAAAGGTGGAGCTTATTTAAATAGTCCAAAATTAGTTGAAATATTGGTTAATGAAGCCCAGGAACGTTTGATTGATTTAGAAGAATATGGTGCATTGTTTGATAGACAAGAAAATGGAAAACTTAATCAACGCCCCTTTGGAGGTCAAAGTTATAGAAGGACCTGTTTTCAAGGAGATAGAACTGGGCATGAAATGATTACTGCTTTAAAAGAAGAAGTAATCAAAAGAAATATAAGTACTATTGATGAAGTAATGATAAGTTCTCTTGTTTTAGGTGAAGAAGGTAATTCCCAAATCCCTAATCCAAAAGTAATAGGAGCTATGGGTTTTTCACTTAAAGATTCAAAAACAATATTTTTCCAAGCAAAATCCGTTATCCTATGTAGTGGAGGAGCAGGGCAGTTATATCCTGTAACATCAAATACCTATCAAAAAGGAGGAGATGGTTTTGCAATAGCTTGGAAAGTTGGAGCTGATTTAATAGATATGGAACAAATACAGTTCCACCCCACAGGAATGCTTTATCCAAGGTCACGTAAAGGAGTATTAGTAACTGAAGCTGTTAGAGGAGAAGGAGGAATACTCATCAATAAAAATAATGAGCGTTTTATGCCTAAATATGACCCTCGCGGAGAATTAGCTACAAGAGATATAGTTGCTAGAGCTATCTATAATGAAATACGCAATGGAAGAGGAAATGAAAATGGAGGAGTCTATTTAGATATTACCCATTTAGATGACAAATTGATAGAGGAAAAACTAGATACTATGCTCCTCCAGTACTTAGATATTGGCGTAGATATAAGAAAAGAGCCAATGGAAGTAGCTCCTACCGCACACCACTCAATGGGAGGAGTTAAAATTGATGAAAATTGTAAAACTTCTATTGAAGGATTATTTGCAGCAGGAGAAGTTAGTGGAGGAGTACATGGAGCCAACAGACTCGGAGGAAATGCGTTAGCAGACACCCAAGTATTTGGACGGCGTGCAGGAATAAGTGCTTCAGAATATGCGAAAAATGCCGAATTAGAAACCAATATTGCTGAAATAAGCCAGGAAGAGTCACGAATATATAGAATTATTAATAGAGGCATAGATATTCCTAATGATAGTTTTATTAACCCATATTCAATTAAAAATCAGTTGCAAGAGATTATGTGGAATAACGTAGCTATTATCCGAAATGAAAATGACTTGAAGTCTGCATTAGGGGAAATTGAAGAACTTGAAGCAAAATTAGAAAATGTGAAACTTACAGAAGGAAAACAATACAATAAATCTGTCCTTGAAGTGCTAGAACTTATAAATATGATAGAAATAGCTAAAATAATTGTAAAAAGTGCAATGATTCGAAAAGAAAGTAGAGGTTCCCATTTTAGAGAAGATTATCCTGAAAAAAATGATGAATGGGCTAAAAGTATAGTAATGAATAAAAATAAAACTTATTTTGTAGCTAGATAATTTTATATAGGGATTTGTTGAGTTGGAGGTGCATAGTTGGATTTGTTGGGTTGTTAAGTTTTTAAGTTGTTAATGCATTTATTTATTAGCTATAATATTGTTTTAATCTACATTTCAACTCCCACAATATAATATCCAGTTTTATTATATGCAAACTCATTACAAATACTTTCATTCCAATTACTATTTAAAACATGTGCCATTTCATGATAAACAACAAAAGGATCTCTGTAAGCAATTACAACATTATAATTACTAGCATATCCATAATAAGTCCATTCTGTATATCCTAAAGTAGTAGAATTACCAGTATATCCTTCTGAGACATTAGCATAATAAGATAACTCGTTAACACTTTTTTGATAGTCATCAACAGGATTAGGATATTTAACAGTATGAATATCTTCATTTATTCGCTTTTCTGGCTCTATAAAAAACATTAACTTTTCATTAGAATTAGTAATATAATGAGTAAAAGCTATTACATCATTTATTTGAGGATTATATGACTCATCACCAGTTAAAACACTAAAACTAATAGTAAGAAAAATAAAAGTGAAAATAAGAGTTATTAGTAATATAATTATTGCAATTCCTATAAACAATGGTCTAAATCTCAAATAATCACTTCCATTTACAAAGTTTTTTTAATTATGAAAACTATGAATTTATTAGTTTATGAACTTATTAGTTTATTACCCCATTAATTTACAAATTTATTGACCTATTAATTTATTAGCTATTTTTACACTTTCTTCAAGTAACTCCTTTTCATTAATAGTAGTAAGCTCTCTATTTTCCATTAAAACTTTTCCATTACAAATAGTAGTGTCAACATTGGAACCATTAGCAGAATAGACAATATTGGAAACAGGATTGGAAACTGGAATAGTATTAACTTGATTTAAATCAATTAAAATTAAATCTGCTTTTTTACCAACTTCAATTGAGCCAATGTCATTACTCATACCCATTGCCTCTGCACCATTTATAGTAGCTAATTTTAAAGCCATATCTGCAGGAATTGTTTCTGGATTATTATTAGCAACTTTTTGAAGCAAAGACGCAAATTTCATTTCTTCAATTAAATCTAAATTATTATTAGAAGAAGCACCATCAGTTGCAAGAGATACACAAATATCATTTTCTATTAATTTAGATAAAGGAGCTATTCCCGAAGATAATTTCATATTACTACAAGGATTATGAGCTATTTTAGTATTAGTTTCTTTAATAATATTAATTTCCGTGTCTGATAAGTGAACAGCATGGGCAGCTAGAACATCAGGACCTAATAGGCCAATATCATCCAAATACTCGAAAGGACGCATATTATTAAGTTCTAATGAGTCATCGACTTCTTTTTGAGTTTCAGTAACATGAATATGAATTCTTATGTCCCGTTTGCTTGCTTGAGTTCGCACTTCTTGAAGTAACTCTTTTGAAGCAGTATAAGGAGCATGAGGACCAAAAGCTACTTTTATTCTACCATTAGCAGAATTATGACAATTTTTAATTAGGTTTTTAGATTCCTTAAATTCTGCAATACGCTTTTCTTCATCTCCTAAATCAATCATTCCATGAGATAAAGTTGCACGAAGACCTGTTTCTTCAACTGCTTTAGCTACACCTTCCATAAAAAAATACATATCATTGAAGCAAGTAGTTCCTGATTTAATCATTTCAGCACATGCAAGAAGAGATCCCGCATAAGTGTAATCTTGATTAAGATTAGCTTCAATAGGCCAAATATGATTGTTAAGCCAGTCGTCAAGAAGAAGATCATCAGCCACTCCTTTTAAAAGGTTCATAGAAGCATGACTATGAGTATTGATTAGCCCAGGCATTAAAACCTTACCAGTAGTATCAATTACTTTGTCAACACCTTTAACATTAATTTTAGGAGAAATTTCAACGATTTTATCATTTTCAATTAATACATCTAATTTATTAACTGTAAATTCTTGATTTTTATTTGATTTATAGTAATTAGCTAATTTACTATTAGTTAAACTATTAATTATAGTAGCATTACTAATTAAAATTGAATCATACGATTTTATAGAATTTTCTATTTTTACACCATCCTTATTAATTGCCATAATGATAATGATAATAAAAGTAAAAGTAAAAATGATAATAAAAATAATTACTAATATTTTTATTTATATACACCTACTGGTACTATCAAATCTTATATTATAGACCAATAGTATATTTAATTAACTATTTATAATTGGAATTAGTATAAATATTAATGTGATTAGTAGAAAATAGGTCAAATAAGAATATTATATTATTAAAACTTATATCAACAGTATTAAATAATGAGAGTGATACTTATGAATATTAGAATTGCAATTCCATCAAAAGGAAGAATTAGTAATCCTTCTACAGAAATATTAGAGAAAGCAGGAATTGGTATTAAAGATCCAGCTAATAGAAAACTATTTTCAGGTACACACAATCCATCAATAGGAGTTATGTTTGCAAGAGCAGCAGATATTCCAGAATTTGTTGCAGATGGAATTGTAGATATGGGAATTACTGGATTAGACCTTGTTAAAGAAAATAATGCTGATGTAGAATTATTAACTGATTTGAAATTTGGTAAAACTAGTTTAGTATTAGCTACTCCAGAGAAATCTGATATTAATGGAGTTAAAGATGTAAAAGATGGAATGGCAGTAGCTACTGAGTTTCCAAACCTTGTTAAGAGCTACTTTAAAGAAAAAGGAATTAATGTGAAAATTGTTGAATTAAGTGGTTCAACAGAAATAGCACCTTTTATTGGTTTAGCAGATATAATAGCTGATTTAACAAGTACAGGAACAACTTTAAAAATGAATCATTTAAAAGTTATTGAAACAATTATTGATAGCTCTGTAATATTAATAGCCAATAAAAAGTCGTGCGAAGATAAAAAAAACTTAATTGATAGTGTTGATACTAGTATAGCTGGAGTTATAGAAGCTGAAAAGAAAAAACTAATAATGATGAATGTTAAAGAGGAAGATCTTGAAAATGTGAAAGATGTAATGCCTGCAATGACAGGACCCACAGTTTCACAAGTTTTATCTAAAGCCCAAAAAACTGAAAATATAGTTGCTGTTCAAGCAGTTGTAGATAGAAGTGATGTTTTTGAATTAGTTAATAAGCTAAAAAATGCTAGAGCTTTTGATATTCTCGTTGTATCAATTGAAAGAATTATATAAAGAATTATATAAAAAATTTTATAAAAATTTTATAAAGATTAATTTGAATATTATTTTAAGACATTAACTTAGATATTAATAGAAATTATACCCCCTATGTGATTTAAATGAAGTTTTTAAGGTTTATTGATAATGGAATAATGAAAAATGGGTATTATGATGGGGAAAAAGTCATAGAACTTGAAAACTCATTTGATATTTTAAACCCTGATAAAAATGGAAATATTGAAAATATTAGTACTTATTTTAAAAAAAGCTATTCTTTTGATGATTTGGTTTTAACTACCCCATCTAATCCTTCAAAAATAGTTTGTGTGGGATTAAATTACAAAAATCATTGCAAAGAACTTAATATGGATATTCCTCATGAGCCAAAATTATTTATAAAGCCATCTACTACGGTTATTGGTCATGAACATGACATTGAATATCCCAAAATGACTAATAAAGTAGATTATGAAGGAGAATTAGCTATTTTAATTAGTAAAGACTGTAAAAATGTTTTAGAAAAAGACGTTGATGAATTTATAGCAGGTTATACCTGTTTAAATGATGTTACAGCTAGAGATTTACAAGAAATAGATGGTCAATGGACACGGGCTAAAAGTTTTGATACATTTTGCCCCATAGGACCATTTATAGAAAAAGAATTAACCCCCATGAATCAGAAAATAACTCTTTCAGTTAATGGAGATATTAAACAAAATTCCAATACTAAAAATATGATATTTAATCCATCGGAATTAATTGAGTTTGTATCCTCAATAATGACACTGAATAAAGGAGATATAATAGCTACAGGCACCCCATCCAGAGTAGGAGAGCTTAAAATTGGAGATTGTGTTGAAGTATCTATTGAAGATATTGGAAATCTTAGAAATTATGTAGTATAATGTCATATTTATGTTTTAAGGCATTAAATTAGTAGTATTGTTGGCAAAATACTTAAAATAATAGCTGCAACAACAGGAATAGTAATATTATCAGTCCCCCTAGGACTAATTCCTTCAACAATAGATAAAATAGCTCCTAGTGAAATAGCTAAAACTGGATTTAATGTAAAAATAAGAATAATAATTGTACAAACTACAAAAACAGCAAGTGAGCCTTCAATTGATTTTTGAGAAGATGATCCTTTAATTGCTTTTACATTATATTTATGCTCCCCAAATCTAATTCCAACTGGCTCTGCTAATGCATCACCTAAAGCCACACAAAGTGTTGCAATAATAGCTATTTCTTTTGAAAATATAAATAAGGCGAGTATTAGCCATAATCCACTACATAAAAGAGGTAATATTACATAAGTTTGTTTTTCACTACTATCTGAGTTTCTACCTATACCTTTAAACCATAAAAACTCTTCTCCTCCAAAAATAGCAATAGCTATTGATACAATTCCTGATAAAATTAATATTATAATTGCATCAAAACTTGCAAATGCTAAAAATACAGTAAATGCAATAAATCCAGTTATATGAAATAATTTACGAGTGTCTCCATCTTCCCAACCGTTATCATTTAAATATCCCATTATAGACATAATAAGAGCAGGTCCAATAATAGCTGCAGGATACCAAATAAAAGATGAAATAAATGCTAAAATACTATTTAATGAAGATACAAACTGAGTAGCTATTAAATTAATTATGTTTTGATAGCCAAATAGACCTGGTAAAAAATATAATTCAAGAAATGTGAGCAAAAATCCTATTATAGCTCCCATAATAACTTGAGACATAGTATGCTTTTTTAATTTCACTCTAGCCCACATAATAACTGGAATAAGTAGTCCTACACTTGCACCTAACCCAGCAAAACAAAATATTAAAACAGTAGCAGGCCCAGCTAACCCCATTGTATGAATACTTATTTTCCATTTTAATGTAATTAATAGAGTTATTAATGTATTAATACCATACGCAAACATTAAAATTGTTGTTAACTGAGATAAATTAAGAAAAAAGAGCAAGGCTCCTGCAAAAAGATAGAGGAGTCCAGCAATAAGTAATGGATAAAATCTATCTTCCTTATTGGAAATCTCATAGTCGGAATTTTTATATTTAACCCATAAACAAATAGTGAGCAGCGGAATTATTGTTGCAAAGATTAGAGAAATGCTTTCAACTATAATAAAGCTAGTAATTGGAGTTATAGGAGTATTAATAATTATACTTGCAGTAATACTATTTCCAGGAGGAACTCCTATGATTGAAATATAATTAATTAAAATAAATATAGGAATAGCTATAAGTGGGGCTGTGAGAACATTAGAAAGAATTTTAGCAAGTTTTATTTGAAAATATTCATTAGAAATAGATTTAGTGAAAGTATTAATAAAATTACTAAAAAATCCGTTTTCTGAATAATTTTTGCCCCTATTATCCATATTTAAACTCCAATCTCCTAATTACTCCATATACAATGCTGGTTTATATGGTGAAGAATTTTGATACTTATTTTCAGGATCATAGGAATTATCAGTATGTATTACAAGTTCAGCACCGACTTCTTCACTAATATACTCTTCAGCCGAAGATATACATTTAAACTCATCAATTTTACCAATATAATGAGATTTAGTAATTTCTTTACCTGCACGTTTAGCAAAGCTAGCTATTGATTTTTTATCAACATCATACTCTGCAATATTAGCTTTCATAGAACGCCCTATGATTTGACCTATATCAGGTTTTCCCACTTCATGTGCTATTTTAAAGACTTCCCATTTCCAATCAGGAGCCAAGTAGATGTGAACTTTATCAACATCTTTATCAACAATAATTTTTATTTGATTAATATCTTTCACAATGTTTTGAACAAGTTCTTCAGACTTTTGAGCTACAACATCAATTAATGAATCATCACACACAGGCCATTTACTTTCAATAACAAAACCATCCCCACCATATTTATTCCAAAGTTCTTCGGCTAGATGAGGAGTAAATGGAGCCATTAAACGAATCCATGATTCTAAAACTGTTGATAAAACATAAATAATTTCAAAATCAACTTTATCTAAATAACCATCTTCATTTTCTTCTAAAAGATGCCTAATTCTATATATATAATGATCAACATCTTTTTTAAGTAAAAATAGAGCATTTTGAGCAGCCTTTCTTGTTTGGAAAGATTCTAAACTTTTAGTAGCTTCTTTAATCCTAAGATTAAGCTGACTAATCATCCACAAATCAATATTACGAGATAATTTAAGAGGTACAATACTACCAATATCTAAACCATGGTTTGCCCCATTTTTATTAACTGCATCTCCTGCACCACAGCTTGAACAGTCCCTCCCTTCTTTGGAACAAGTCATTACCATCTTAGAGTGGGCAATATGATTAACACGCTCTGCAAACTCATTAAGCCATTCCAAACGTCTTTGAGTTCCTTTAACCTCTTTTTCTCTCCAATCAAAGTCTTGCCATGGTTCTGCTGAAGACATTAAAAATAAACGTACAACATCTGCACCAAAGTGTTCAATTGCCTCTGAAAGCAAAATAACATTTCCTTTTGAAGATGACATTTTATGACCTTCCATCAATCCCATACCAAATACAACCATTCCCCTAGGCCATTTATCCTGTGGGAAAATAGCAGCATGGTGGAACATATGGAAACTAAGGTGATTTCCAATTAAATCCTTAGCAGAAAGTCTCCAATCTAAAGGATACCAATAATTAAATTCATTTTGAATATTATTTATAATATCCATTGGAACATTAATATCAGCATTATCATCCCCAATATTACCATTGTCACAATTGAAATCATTACTATTTAAAAATACCTTATTAAAGAAAGCATCATTTAAATCTTCAACATCAATATCTTTTAGATGATTAGCTATTGTATAATAAGACATGTAAATAGAGGAGTCAGTTAATGGTTCAATTAACCATTGTTTATCCCATGGAAGTTGAGTTCCAAGCCCAATCCTACGTGAACAAGCCCAATCTTCTAACCAACCAATATAATAATCAAAGTTAGCCCTAATTTCTTTAGGAATAATATTTTCACGTTCTAAGCACAATCTTGTTTTTTCTTTCCAATCCTCATCAGAATATCTTAAAAACCATTGATCATTCATTATTTTAATTACACAACGATTTCCACACCTACAAACAACTGGACGCTCTGAAAAATCATACATAATAGCCCCTTGATCATTAGCTATCATAGCATCTTTAATTTCATCCCTAGCTACTGAAACTTGAATACCTGCATAATCACTAATGTGTGAACTAATTTTACCTTTTAAATGCTCATTTTTATAAAGTTCATTAGTAGCTTCGGCTAAATTAGGGTCTTCTTGATTTTTAATATCTAATTTTTCAATTAAATCCTTAGCAGGGAGATCACTATATCCTTTAAGAGTAATAACATTAGGAATATTTATATTAGCAACTATTTCACCTAAATTATATTTATTAAGAAGCTCTAAGTTTTTTTGAAGGTCACAGAGAGCTATAAAATCAGCAGGTGCATGTGCAGGAACTGAAAATACAACACCGCTACCATATTCCCCATCAACAAAGCTAGCTGGGAATATTGGATGTTTTTCACCAGTAACAGGATTTACAACATTTTTAGATATTAAAGGTTCAATATCTACATCGGCAATAATTTCTAATCTTTCAATTTGATTAGACATATTTTCAAATGCATCTTTAGCTATTATCCATGTTTCATTACCTATTTTAGTGCTGGTCTTAACTTCAATATATTCTAAATCAGGATTCATCCAAAGATTTGTAACACCATAAATAGTTTCAGGACGGAATGTAGCTGGAACTAAATAAATGTCTTTAGAAGAATTATCATCAATTTTAAACTTAAGAAGAGTCATTTCATTAATAGTAGCCCCTTCTCCTTCTAGAAGATCGTGATCCCCTACAGGATTATCACAAGAAGGACAATATTTAACTGCATGCCTTCCTTTACGAACAAGACCCTTATTTTTAAGTTTTTTAAGTTGCCATTCAATGAATTTGTTATAACTAGGATCAGTTGTCCTAAATTCACGTCTCCAATCAATTGAATAACCCATATCCGACATTACTTTATGATATTCCTTAGAAAAATACTTAACAATATATTCTGGTTCTTTAAATTTAGATAGTTCATCTTTTGGAACTTTGTGAACATTTTCATAAAGATCAAGCGTCCATTGGTCTTGCCGTTCTATTCGTTTAGCTATTCCAATAACTGGAGCACCCGTAACATGCCATGCCATGGGAAATAAGACATTATATCCTTGCATTCTCTTAAAATGTGCATAAACATCAGGAACTGTATAAGTACGACCATGTCCAATATGCATAGCTCCACTTGGATAAGGATAAGCTACGGTTAAGTATAATTTCTCACGATTATCTGGATTTGACTGGAATACTTTTGATTCATTCCATTTATTCTGCCATTTCTTTTCTGTGACCCTTATATTTGAGTTTGTATCTGAGTTCAAAACTCCACCCTCTGATTATTAGTTATTATTATAATTATTATTATTTTTAAAATTATTATTGTAAGTGATGTAAATAATGAAAGTAATATAAGTAATATAATGAGTAATAAGTAATGAATAATGCGTGTAACGTAAGTTGTAGCAATTTTTGTACTAATTTTATACTAATTATTATCTCTGATTACACTCTAAATTATGTTCTAAATTACATATAAATATAGTGCAAGAGGATTCTAAAGGTAATAAAATTTTTTATAAATTTTGGTTTATTTAGTAGTATTAATTATATAATAATGGTAATAATAATACCAATACTAATAATAATAACCTATTATATATTAATTCATTGTTATTTTACTCTTAATTCATTTTTAATCCATTCACTAAAGGATTTAGATGTATTTAATATTGGAATAGCTACAATACACGGATTATCATAACTATGAACTGATTGTACTATAGATTCTATATCTTTAAAATTTGATTCAATTGTTTTAGCTATTAAAACTGACTCTTCATCATTAGCTAGTTTGCCATTCCACCAGTACAATGAATTAATCTTTTCGGTAATATTGCAACAAGCTACAATATGTTGCTCCAGTAATTCTCTTGCTATTTTCTCTGACTCTTCTTTAGAAGAAGTAGTTATATAAATTAAAATTATATTATCCAAAGTCATATTATCAAAAACTTAATTTAATAAAAATCTCTTAAATATTATTTCTGCAAACATATATCCAATTTCAAACAAAATAAAATAAACAAAAGTTGAAAAATCTAAAAATGAAACAAAAGGAATTGAAAATCCAAAAGCTAGCTCTGTAATACTACCTATAGCTAAAACTAAAATAACTATTTTCATAAAGAGTCTGTATTTGAAAAAAGTTTTTAGTGCTTTATTTTTATTAAAAATAGGATTATCATGACCCCAATCATCAATAAATGCTGCTAATGTACAAATTATTAAGGTTATAATACTAAAGTTAACTAAATAATTAATTGGAATTATTGAAGGATCCAAAATAGAAAGTAATACAATAGTTAGTATTGAAATAATTAAAAAGCTTACAGTAGAAATAATATGGTGAATTCCATCAATTTTTGAAGCTAAAATATTACCCAAAATAATTGCAATGAGAATATAAGCAGCATCAGAATTAATAGCTATTAAAATCCCACTTAAGACACCAGTAACGATTCCAAAGAAAATAGCTAGCTTTTGGTTTGAATTTTCATCAAATTCATCATCAGATATTTTCATGAAAAATCCAATTAAAAAGTATAAAATTGGACTTAGGATTAAATTTGGAATAATTTGATTCATCATAAAAGCACGTTATTTTCGTTAATATTCAATTTATTCTTCTAAATAAACAACAGAAGCTACAACAGACCCACATTTTTCAACTTTGTGGCTAATCTCTTCAACAATTAGATCTAAAATATCTTCTTGGCGAACTTCCATCATATATTTAACCATAGCTATTGCTTCTTTACATGTAAGCTCTTCATTTTGATTAATAGCCGAATGTTCAACAACACATCCAAGTTTTTCACCAATAGCTACAGCAACACAAGCAGATATGATTTCATTTGGGTTTTTAGAAGTTTTTGTAGCTAAAACACAGTTAACCATGGCTCCAGGAAGAAACTCCCCTAATGATTTTACTTGTGTTTTTGGCCCAAGCATACTTGATACCTTAATTAAATTAACATCCCCAATTCCAGCATCAGTTAATGCATTATCAAAAGCATTTAATGGACTAGGCCCTTCAGATTTTCCAGATACAATAGCTATTTTCATTTTTATGACCTTAATTATTAATTTTGCATTAATTTGATTATTATTAATATTAATATAGTACTAGTTATTATTATCACTGTTATTTTTAATATTATTGTTATAATTATTGCTAGTATTATTTTTAGTGTTATTAGTAATTATAGATATAATGTTGTTATTAGAATTAGTATTTCTATTTTTGCTTTGCTTATTTTGTTTATAATTCTAATTAGTTGTTTCTAATAAAATGTAAAACAATATTAATTTAGGGAAAAACTATTTTCCATAGCTCGAAGGCTTTGGATTAAGTTGAACCTTGTGTTTATTATTAGATATTCTATTAAGAATACTATCAATTTCATTAATGGTTAAGTCAAGTTCCTTAGCCATTCTGCTTTTATCCAAGTTTTTATCAGATCCCTGCAACATAGCAAGGAGACGATCCAAAACATCATAAGACATACCAATTTCTTTTTCATCACTTTGATTTTCCCATAAACCTGCTCTTGGAGATTTAGTAATGATTCTAGAAGGAATATTAAGGGATTTAGCCATAGCAAAAACATCTGTTTTGTATAAATCGCCAATAGGGAGCATATCACACCCCCCATCCCCATATTTTGTAAAGTAACCAATTGAAAGCTCACTCTTGTTGCCAGTTCCAGCTACAATATAGTTTCTAAGATTTGCATGATAATACAATATAGACATTCGAACTCTAGCTTTTAAATTGCCACTTGCAAGTCTGTTTTCATTATTAAAAATATTATTAGAGGCATTAACATCATTTTTACCAATATCTAAGTTTTCAATTGAATTAGCAATACTATCAATAGCTATTTCATAATATTCAATTCCAAGAGTATTAGCTACAATTCTAGCGTCTTCAGTATCATCAATAGGTGTAGTATCTGTCTTCATATGAATAGCTAGAATATTTTCACTACCAATTGCACCAGTAGCAAGATAAGTTACAAGTGAAGAATCAATGCCTCCACTAAGACCAATACAAATACCATTAGCACCTGCATCTTCTAGAATATTGTTAATGAATTTTTTAATTTCATTTACTTTTTTTTCACAATTTATTTTATATGAATTTGGCATTAAACCATGTCCCAATACTTCTTAAATTTATTTACCTATTTTAGTATTTATAGTATTTTAATTTTTATTTTACTTTACCTTAATTTGCTATCAATTATATTGTTATAATATGTTTTTATTAATTAATATGTTTAACTATAGAATTATTTAAACTATTTTTTATTTTATCCACTAATTATATTTCCAAATATCCCTTTCCAGTACATATTTTTTAATTTGTAATAGATTTGTAAGTGATTTATAAGTGATTTTGAAAAAGTTACTTTTATACTAAGTTAGAAATTATTAAAAGTAATACAAATAATTGACTGAAATTAAATAAAAGAAACTCTAATTGATTAAAAACTATTAAAAATAGAAAAAGGAGAAAAAATGAACTATTTAAAACTTATTGTGAAAAATCCTTTCAGAAATAAAACCCGAAGTTCTCTAGCAATAGTTGGAATAGCTATTGGAATAGCAACAATTGTAGCATTAGGGTTAATAACAAGTGGATTATTAGCATCAACTGAAACAACATTAAAAGAAGGAGCAGGAGAAATAACTGTTTCTAAAAGTGGATCCAATTCTTTTCAAAATGTAGGAGGTTCCCTAAATCAAAGTTTAGTAGATGAACTTTCAAATATAAGTGGTGTAGAAAAAACTGCAGGTATTTTAGCTATTAGTGAAAGTTCTAATACAGAAAATAGTCAAGGAACAAGCAGCACAGGACAAAATAGCCCTATGGGGAGTTTTGGAATGACAGTTAAAGGAATTGAAAAAGATAAATTAGATTTAGTTGGAATAAGTGATATAGAAGGTGAACTATTTAATGAAAATAAAAATGAAATAATTTTAGGCAAAAGTAGTGCTGAAAACTTAAATAAAAGTATAGGAGACACAATCACAGTTTCAGGTGAAGAGTTTAAAATTACAGGTATTTATGAAACTGGAAATATTATGGACGATAATGGAGCTTACACTTCTTTAGAAAATCTTCAAATTTTGAGTAGTGAAGAATCTAAAGTAACAAATATAATTATTAAAGTTAATAAGGATGCAAATGTAAGTAAAGTAAGTGAAAATATTAATGAAAAATATTCAGATGAACTAACAACAACAACTGCAGAAGACCAAGCTGAAAGAGCAAATAATGCTTTAGGCATGATAGAAAGTGCAACTGGAGCAATATCATTATTAGCAATACTCATTGGAGGAATAGGTGTTATTAACACAATGGTAATGTCAGTATTTGAAAGAACTCGTGAAATTGGTGTTTTAAAAGCTATTGGATGGAGAAGTAGAAGAATATTAGGTATGATACTTGGAGAATCAATAGTTCTTACATTAGTAGCAGGAATTGTAGGTACAGTTGTTGGAATTATTGGAGTGAACTTAATATTACTATTAACAAGTGTTGGAGCCGCTATTGAACCAGTTTATTCATTAGACATATTCATAAAAGCATTTGGAGTAGCTCTTATTGTAGGAGTAATTGGAGGAATATACCCTGCTTACAGGGCATCAAAATTAGAACCAACAGAAGCTTTGAGATATGAATAGAAACTTAATAATAATATAATTAAGTATATAAAGGTGCTATGATGATTAAAATTAAAAATTTAAAAAAAACATATGATGATAAGACAGTAAAAGCTTTAAATGGAATCAATTTAGAAATAAAAGAAGGAGAATTTGTTTCTATAATTGGACCATCTGGTTCTGGAAAATCTACTTTGCTTAATATGATAGGTGCACTAGATATTGCTGAAGAGGGAGAAATTGAAGTAGCGGGATTTGATTTAGTTAAAACACAAGATCTTAGTGAATTTAGGTCAAAAAGATTGGGATTTGTATTTCAATTACATAATCTTATCCCTAATCTAACGGCAATCGAAAATGTTCAAATGCCTCTTTTAGAAAGTTCATACACTGAAAAGAAAACTGAATCACAAAGAATTGAATTAGCTAAAAATATTTTAGAGAAAGTAGGTTTAGGGGAAAAGATTGATAAAAAACCAACTAAGCTTTCAGGAGGTGAAAGGCAAAGAGTAGCTATTGCAAGAGCTTTAATCAATAATCCATCCATCATACTAGCAGATGAACCAACTGGTTCATTAGATTCTAAAACTGGGCAAGTTATACTTAACCTTCTAAAAGATTTACATGAAAAAGAAAAAACAACATTAATTCTTGTAACTCACGATCCTAATGTAGCCAATATGGCAGGAAGAGTTATTACTGTTTTAGATGGTAAAATACAAGAAGATAAAATAAATACCTAATACTTCAAATAGTGGTATATATTTTTTACTTTTTTTCTTTGCTTTTTTAATATGATTTTTTAATCTATATTTAACTCATTTTAAATAAAATCCTTAATTTTTTTATTTTTTATATTTCTTAAAACTACCATAGTATATTATATTCTATGAAGTAAATCTAGACATAGTCAAATTGTTAGTTTTTAAAACAAATTAATTACTTAAAATCTAATTAAAACCAATTTAGCCTTAAAAAATCAATTTTAAAAATTGTAACAAGTAATAAATTCACATTATCCGAATCTATTAAATAATTAAATATATCTAAAAGAACTAATATAATAAAGTATATAAAATATGAAATATTTATTAAATTATTAATTAGTTAATATAATCTAAAGTGTATAGATAGAGAGATATTATGCAAAAAGCACTATGGTGGATGATTTTAGGAGCTAAAGGTGGATTAAATCGTGCCAAATTAATTAAAATATTAAAAGAAAGGCCCCATAATGCCCATCAACTTTCTAAAATATTAGAAGTTAACTACAGGACCATTAGACACCATATGGATATTTTAGAAAAAAGTAAAATTGTAAAATCTACAGAACAAAAGTATGGAAAAGTTTACTACTTATCAGAACGGATGGAATCAAACTATAGTGAATTTGAGGATATCTGGAGTCAAATTAATGGTTAAATACATATTAAATATCATAAATACATTCAGAATCACAAAAAGGTGTTAAATTTGGAACCAAGCCCACTAATAATAATAGAGATTTTAATTGCAGTTTTAAAAGTAGGAATATCTTCAGCACTATTATATGTATATACTAAAAGTTATAAAGAAATTAAAATTGGATTTACAGTAGGATTGATATTGTTTGCATTAATAATGTTAATAAAAAACATAGGTAGTGTGTTAATACTTGTTACCTTAGATATAGGTGGTTTGCCAGGACCTCCCATTTTTGGAAATGTCATAATGAATATTATAGAACTAATAGGGTTAATTGTCCTATTAAAGATAACAATAGAGTACTAAAACTTACTAAATTTACAGATGAATAATCTATAATAAATAATAAAGCATCAAAAAATATAAAAAAGAAAGAGCTTATTAAATATGGCATTTAAAACAAACTTTTTAGAAAAAATCCCTGAAAACTCTTAGCAAATCGGAGATTTGCTATGCATAGAAAATCAAAGATTTTCTAATGCTTCGATTTTTCGTGAATAGAAAATCCATAGAATTTTCTAAAGTTTGATCAAAAACTATTAAAATTACTAATAAAACATTGGAGATGAAAAAATATGTCAAAATTTAAAGATATAATTAATTTTAATGATAATAAAACAACATTTTTATTTGTAGGTGGGAAAGGAGGAGTTGGAAAAACTTCAATATCTGCAGCTACAGCATTATGGATGGCAAAACAAGGTAAGAAAACATTAGTTGTTTCAACAGACCCTGCACATTCATTATCAGATTCTTTAGAAGTAAATATTGGTCACAGCCCGACATTTATAGCCCAAAACTTATATGCCGCTGAAATTGACCCTGAAGTAGCTATGGAACAGAAGCAAGCAGAGTTAGTTAGTCAAAAAGCTTCAGCTACTCAAGACCAAATGATGGGTCTAGATGTGTTACAAGACCAAATGGATTTAGCTTCATCATCTCCTGGAGCTGATGAAGTAGCAGCATTTGAGGTATTTTTACAAGTTATGACAACAAATGAATATGATATAGTTATATTTGATACAGCCCCTACAGGACATACATTACGTCTTTTATCTTTCCCAAAACTTATGGATTCATGGGTAGGAAAAATGATAGGTGTAAAAAGTAAATTAAGTGGCGTTACAAAAGCTTTTAAAAATATTATGCCATTTACAGGTGATGGTGAAGATGATGTTATGTCAACTGCAGAACTAGAAGAAACAAAACGAAAAATTAATGAAGCAAAAATAGTTTTGAGTGACCCTGAAAGGACTAGCTTTAAAATGGTTGTTATTCCAGAAGAAATGTCTATTCATGAATCAGAAAGAGCTATGGAATCATTAGAGAAATTTAATATGCATGCAGATGGAATTGTTGTTAATCAAATTATGCCCGATATAGATGACTGTGATTTCTGCCATTCTAGACACCAGCTACAGCAAAAACGTCTAGAAATGATTAGGCAAAAATTTCCAAATCAATTAATAGCTGAAGTTCCATTGTTCAAAGACGAAGTAAAGGGAATAAAAAAGTTAGAAGAAGTAGCAGAAGTACTTTATGAAGATAAAACAATAGCAGAAGTAGAAAAAGATGCTATATTATTATAACAAACTTTTTTAGAAAAAAAGCCCTGAAAAACCTACGGATTTTTCGGGCTGAGAAACCCAAAGGGTTTCGAAGAAGGCAAATCTTTGATTTGCCATTCATAGAAAATCAAAGATTTGCTAAGATTTTCTAAAGTTTGATCAAAAAATAATGGTTTACAGGGAGCATAATAGTAATAAAACTAAAATAACTAATATATAAACCTAATCTTTTATTGTCACTTTAAATCTTTCCATACCATATTCAATAGCTTATTCAGATGATTACGATATATTAAATAATAAAGAATTCATATCAAAAACCTGTAAAAACATAGCAAATAAAGTAAAATAGCTGAAAAATAAAATAAAAAATAGTAAAAATAATAAAAAATAAGTTAAAGAGCTGAAAATAGCTCTTAAATAGTAAATTATTCAGCTCTTCTTTTTATGAAAGTCCTAATTCCAATAATTGCTACTATTAAAGCTACTAAAATAGCTATTACATAATAAACAAATATAGAAGTCGGAGTTTCTTTGTTTTCTCCTTTTATAGAGTAAAGATAACCATCATTACCAGCTATAAAAATACTATCACCATAAATAATAGGTGAAGCAGTTATTGGAGAGTTAAATAATAATGTTCCTGGGTTATATTGGAGTTCTGTATTACCAGTAAACTTATTTAAAATATAAGCATTACCATCATTTGAACCAAATACAATAGTATCATTATTAAGAGCTGGAGTTGATTTAATAGAAGCCCCCGTAGTACGAGCCCATTTAAATGATCCATCTCTTATATCTAAACAAGTGATATTTCCATTATCAGCCCCAATGAAAACATTATTATCCCAAGTATCAATAAGTGGAGATGAGCTTATCTTAGCACCTAAATCATATTTCCAGATAAGGGAACCATTTTTAGCAGCGAGAGTGTATAATGTTCCATCATCAGAACCAAAAAATACTTTCCCATCATAAATAGCTGGAGAAGATTCAATTACATCACCAGCTGTGTAATTCCAAATTACATCACCTGTAGCTATATCAATAGCAGATAAAACTCCTTCATTAGAACCTATAAATAGAGTATTACTTGTAGAAACTTCGTTTACAGTCGAATTTGTACTGTTAATTGTACTTGAACTACCAGTATCTATTGTAGGAGAAGAACGGATTTCCCCACCAATATCAGATTCCCAATTTTTAGAACCATCAGATACTTTTAATGAATAAACTTTACCATTATCAGCACCGAAGTAGATGTTATCCCCATTGATTATAGGAGTTGATTTAATAGAACTTTCTGTATTAAATTTCCATTCTAATTTTTTATCTTTAACATTATATGCGTAAATATGTCCAGAATGACTAGCTACAAATACTGTGTTATTTTTTAGAACAAGTGATGCTGTTACATCCCCTTCAAATTGATAATCCCAATTTTCAGTTCCAGTTTCCATATCAATAGATTTTAAAAGTCCATTTTCACTAATAACATAAATATTTTCATTTTTTATAACTGGAGTTGATTTAATAGGACTTCCTAAACCAAATGCCCAGACATTAGGAACATGAACCCCTGCTTCTTTTAAAAACCCTGTATGAAAAGAATTTCCTTGAAACATAAGCCAGTTAAAATCCATATCCTCAAAAGTTTCATTAAAGGTTTCATTTTCCTCAGCACCAGTTATTCCACTAATTGAAGCAAATATTAAAGAAAATATCAAGATTCCCCAAAGAACATTCTTAATTTTAAACATTTAATCACCTAAATTAATACACTTATACACAATACTAAATATCATATTAATTATTAAATAGCATTAATACTAAATATCCCTATTAAACCTAGTAACACCTAAACCAAAGAATAAAACTGTGAATCCAAGTAAAACAATAATATCTAACCAGATATCACCTATACCTGCACCTTTAAGCATTACCCCTCTCATAGCATCGTTAATATAAGTTAAAGGAACCAAATAAGCTATTTTTTGGAATATCCATGGCATAGTTTCAACAGGATAGAAAACACCGGAAACAAACATCATTGGCATTGTAAAGGGCATAACCATTTGAGTATAGTCCTCTTGGCTTGCAGCTCTTGCAGAAATCATTATTCCGAAGCCAACAAAACATAATGCACTTAAAATCAAAAGTAGAATAACTAAAATTACACTACCCTTTATTGTAACCCCAAATAGAATCACAGCCGCCACCAATAATATCATGGCCCTTCCAGTTTCAATTGTAAGCTTTGAAAATATTTTTCCACCGATTACAGTAGCTACAGTTGTAGGAGTCATAAATAATCTAGCTAATTCTCCTCTTTCACGTTCCCCTGCAACAGATTCCCCCATACCCATCATACATGAAAACATTACAGTCATAGCTAAAACAGCAGGAACTAAAAAGTCAATATAAGCAACATTACCATAGACCTTATTAATTTGTAAATTAATGGAGTTTATAATCCCAGTAGCACCAGAATTTCCACTAGAAATGGTATTCTCCCCACTATTTGCATCAGTAGTAGCTGAATTATCTGATGAAGCACCAGAAACTTGTAAGCTAGCTAATTTTTGAGCACCTATTTCCCCTCCAATCTGATTAAAGAGTCCTTGACTTGCAGGAATTATAACTTGAGAAGCCATCTGATCAGAAGAATCTAAATAAACTACAACAGTTTTCGACTGAGAATCATTAATATCATCATAATTCGGAGGCAGTATTATTGCAGCTTTGACTTCACCATTTTTTACCATATCCTTAGCTACATTAACATCTGTTGTAATATTCTTTACATCAAAAATAGACATTCCTTTAATTGAAGTTAAAGTCATATCAGTTATATCTCCTGAACTTTGATCAACTACAGCAACAGGAATATTTTCAAGAGAACCTCCCATACCATAACCAAATAATGTTATCATTATTATTGGAAATAGTAGAAGTGATATTAGACGAGGTTTACTTCTCCAAAGAACCAATGCATCTTTTTTAAGCATCCACATAAATTTTTTTAATTCCATAAATATCATCCTTAAATTATTATTTCATTGATTTATAATATTTTTAGTAGCATTATCATCATTGCCATTACTAATAGCATTAATTAGCAGTAGTAGTATTAATAGCATTATAGCATTATTCACAGCATTGACGACATCATCATTACTATTATCATTGATATTATTACATTATTAGTCAATTTTATTAACTACTTCTTTACTAGTAACACTAATGAAAACATCTTCAAGTGAAGGGTCTTTAGTAGAAATAGATGTAATATTACCATTATTTTGCATAATAGCCCAAATAACATCATTAAGTGCATTATCATCAAACTGGTCAACATCAACAGTAATTCTGTCAACATGACTAGTATCTACTTTATAAACACTTGGTATTTTGTTGATTTCATCAATAATAGTTTGATTTAAATTTTTAATCATTACAGTAATTTGACGAATAGTATTATCTACACCAACAACTGATTTCAAATCATTTAATTCTTTTTCTAATGATTTTAAGTCTTTAATGGCAGATATATCTCCACCAACATCATTACTAGCAGATTTTTGAACTTGAGTTTCAACTTGAATTTGAGCTTTCCCCTGATCTTGGCTAGGAGTTTGACATTTTGATTCATTATCTTTGAATTTAGCTATTACTTCGTCAATTTTATGACCTTTTGAAGCTTCTTTTTCTTTTAAAAGAGTATCTTTTAAACCTTGTGGAGTATCAAAAGCTACAAATTTTCCTTGATTCATAATTCCAACATGGTCACAAAGCATTTCAACTTCATACATATCATGAGAACATAACACAATTGTGTGTCCTTCATTATTTAAATCGCGTATAAGATCCCATAACACCATTTTAGTAGTAGGATCTAAACCAATAGTAGGTTCATCCAGAAAAAGAATGTCTGGGCGATGAATTAAACTAGCTACTACTGAAACTTTCTGCTTTTGCCCACCAGACATTTGCTTAACAAGTTTATTTTCACCATATTTAATATCTACTAATTCCATTAAATCATCAATACGTTCTGCTTGCTCATATTTTGGTATTCCATAGTAATCTGCACAGAGTTCAACATTTTCACGTGCAGTTAAGTCACCATAAAGGCTAACAAGTTGAGGAACCATACCAATTTTAGTTCTAACAGAGTTAGGATCTTTATTAACATCAATACCATCAACTTCAGCAGTTCCACTAGTTGATTGAATTAAACAAGTTAGCATTTTAATTGTAGTAGTTTTTCCTGCCCCATTTGGACCTAAAAACCCAAAAATACTTTTATCTTGAACCTTCATATTCAAAGAGTCAACAGCGACAAAATCACCATATCTCTTAGTAAGATCAAAGGTTTCTATTGCATATTTCATTTATTAACACCTTTTAGAGTTATACTTACAGTATTTATTATTTAAACCATTACAACTATTATCAATCTCAATATTTATTTTAAGTTTAAATTTAATTTTAGAGTTATAATTAAAAGTATTATATTACTTATATCAGCCGTTATCAAGTTTTTTACCAACAATATCATGCCAGAATTCTTTTACAAAGACCGGTGCTTCGTGTTCAAAGCTAATCTTAAGTTTAACTATTGTATTATGACCTTTTTGGGTTGCTTCATAGTATTTTATTTTTCTTTTACCATGAGTTCCCCATGTACCTTTAACAAGCCCTTTCTTCTCTAATTCATGAAGAATAGGGTAAATTCTATTAGGACCTGGGCTTGGAGAAGTATCTGATTTATTTTCTTCATCATCACTAGAATGTTTAGTATTAGAAATATTAGAATTATAGTTACATTCTTTAGTATGAAGATTATTCATAATCTCATAGCCATGTGAACGTTTTTTTGTTATTATCCATAAAACAATTATCTTAATAAAACCTCTTGCAAAACCTTTTAATAAAGTTTTATCATAATCTTCTATGTTTTCAAGGTTTTGGTTGCCAATTACCAATTTTAAACCTCCTTAAAATAAAGATAAATTATTTTAAATTAATATTTAGTACTCTACAAAATATTATAATTAATATTATATAAAGTAAAATCATATATCCACTTTATGATATATATGTTTTACTATATATCCAACAATTAATTATTTAATCATATAGATCATATGGCAATAATTAGATAGAACTTTTAATTTATATAAATTTGCCATATCAAAATCAATAATCGATCAAATAGAATTTAAATCAAATGAATTAAGATAATAAATCTAATTAACCCAAATTAGTAAAATGTGGCAATAGAAATAAAATAAAAAATAAATTATAAATAAATTATAAATAAAATAGAAATAAAATTTAATGTAATGAATTATGTGTTGAATCATTAGGATGAAGTTATAATACTTATAATATCCCCATCACATAGTTCATAGTCACTGGATACTCTTAATTTCTTTTTAGCATCAACAGCATGCATGAATTTGTCACCAATATCAGTATGCACCATATAGGCTAATTCCTTTGGATTTGAACCTTTTTTAACTAAAATAGAATCTGGGAGGACATTTCCTTTATTATCACAATATTTATTTTCATCTTCAACAGGATAAGCTACTATCATATTAAGAAGGCCAAAAATAGCTGAATTAATTGCAGTTTGAACACAAGTACTACCATAAACTTCTAAAATATTAGTTTTAATATATTCAAGAGCATTTATCTGATTTTTTGAGAGTTTGGCATCAGCCATGATAGTAAAATCACTATCCCCTGGCTCGTAACTAATTAATCCCGCTTCACTAGCCCTTATTAAAGCTAGTTCGGATTCAGCAGAACAAGAAATTGTATTAGGATACTTCTCTTTAATCCTTTTTATGTTTTCAGGAGCTGTTGGAAGATCTACTTTATTAGCAAGTATTAACATTGGTTTAGCTATTTTTAAAAGATTTCTAATAAATTCTAACATATCTTCTTTTTCCCATTTACCAAAATCAGGATTTACTGCTCTTTTTGCTTCAATAACATCTTCAATTAATATACCTGTACCTGAAAGTTGTTCATAAATAACTTTAGCTATATCCAAATGTTCAGACAAGACTTTTCTTATTAGTCTATCCCAATTTTTATTTAAAATCCCATACATCCACATTACAATTTCATGATTTAAAAATTCAATATCTTCTAAAGGATCATGACTTCCTGCTTCAACTGGGCGACCTTCTTCATCTGTGGAGCCAGATGCATCAATAACATGAATAAATACACGAGCTTGGCGAAGATCATCTAAGAATTTATTACCTAAACCTCTTCCTTCATGAGCACCTGGAACAAGACCTGCAACATCAATAAGTTCAACTGGAATAAGACGATTCCCATCAACACATTTAGATGCCTTAGGGTTTTCTGATTCTGCACATTCTTCCATAAGTCCAAGTTCTTCACAAGGACACTTTGTTTTAACATAAGCTACTGCTTTATTAGCATCAATAGTTGTAAATGGATAATCCGCCATTTCTACCTTAGAAGAAGTAGCTGAATTAAAAAATGATGACTTTCCCACATTTGGTTTACCTGTAACTGCAATTTGAAGCATTTTATCACGACCAGAAGTATAATTAATAGTAATAATACGAATAGAGTTAATTAGTGTTAATGTAAATATAAATCATTAGGATATTATAAAATAGATTATAACTTATATTAATACATAAAATAGATGAATAACTATTATATTATAAAGGTTATAAACAATATAGGATATTATAAAATATAAAATAGATTATAACTTATATTATAAATTGTACTAATATAATTATAGTTAAATATAAACTATAAATTATTATATAATTATAGATGTTATTTAAATTATGATAAAATAGTGAGCTATTAAAATAATTATTATGAGCCATTATAAGTTATTGTGTAGCTATTATGTGATTATTATGTCAAAACTGTTTATAGTTGGAATTGGACCGGGTTCAAAGGATTATTTAACAAATGTTGCTATTAAAACTGTTGAAAGTTGTGAAGTAGCTATTGGAAGTAAACGAGCTCTTGATTTATTTGATTGTTTAGATGAAAAATCCGAACTTAGAATAGATAATATAAAATCAATTCCATTAAATGTTAAAGATGTTGATGCGAAACTAGAACTTGGAGTTAACTTAGCTAGTACTGGAAAGCGTGTTTGTATTTTATCAACTGGAGACCCTGGATTTTCAGGAGTTTTAGGCCCTACTCTTAAAATAGCTCGTGGAAAAGGAATTAGTGAAAGTGAAATTGCTGAAATGGTTGAAATTATTCCAGGAATTAGTTCTCTCCAGTTAGCTGCTGCTAAAACCCAAATTCAATGGGATAAGGCAAATACACTAACATTTCATGGGAGAGAAGATTTTAGTGAGATTTTAGAGATTATTGAAAATGGTAATGATACAATAGCATTACCTTCACGTAGTGTAAAAGATATGGCTCAGTTTTTAATAAATAATGGAGTAAGTGAAAATCGAAAAGTAGCTATTTGTGAAAGACTTAGCTATGAAGATGAAAAAGTTGTTTTTAGTACTTTAAAAGATGTAGCTACAAGTGATTTTACTTATATGTGCGTTATGGTAATTTATAGTACTTAGAACCAATACACTAAAGGAATATTTTATTTACTTTTTTAATCTTTTTTTAATAATATTTCAATTGTAGAAACATTAGTAGTTGTTGAATCGTCTCCAGCAATCTCTTCTGTACAAATTTCAATATTTGAAACATCACTATCAGGTATAAATCTATTTCTAACAATTTCTGCAACATCAACAGCACGACTAATAGCCCTACCTCTTGCTTTTATTGCTACTTCATTGGATCCCGCATTAACTTGAGTTACAACTGCTAAAACATAATTCATTACTGGTTTATTTCCTACATATACTATATTTTCATCTGACATCTTTATCGCTCCTATAATTATTTATTAGTTATTTTTAAGTTATTTATTTCTTTATGTGTCGTTTGCTTATTCTTACTATTTCTTTATTAGTTATTTACACAATCTTAATTGTTCCATCACTTTTGATATTTCTTTATTTGTCATTTCTTATTCTTACTATTTCTTTATTAGTTATTTACACAATCTATTAATTGGATATTTTTGTTATGCCTAGTTAATAGTTATTAAATAGTAATTATAGTATTATTATAAACTAAGTTACTATTTACTTAGCCATATTACCAATTTCAGATTCTTTAATCATTAAAATCTTATTAATAGAATCTAAAACAGCTTCAACACTAGCCATGATAATATCTTCCCTAGTAGCCCTGCCTGTTGCTTTATTACCTTCATCATCTGAAACAATTGCAAATACTTCCGCAAGTGCATCAGTTCCGCCAGTAATTGCTTCAAGATGGTATTCTTCCAGTTCAATAGCAGTAGTATTAGAAACTAATGACTTAATTGCATTAATAGAAGCATCAACAGGCCCTACACCAGTACTAGATGTTTCTTTAATAGTTCCATTAATATCAAGTTTTACAGTAGCAGTTGAAGAAACTACATCACCAGACATTACAGAAAATCCATTTAACTTAATAAGTTCTTTTTTAGCTTTACCCAATACAGTAACAGCAATGGTTTTTAAATCAGCATCAGTAATACATTTACCCCTATCCCCTAATGCCTTGATTTGGTCGTAAACTGAACAGAACTGCGTTTCATCCATCTCTATACCATATTCATCAAGTTTTGATTTAAGAGCATTCACCCCCGTATGTTTGCCTAAAACAATTTTACGAGAATGTCCAACTAATTCAGGAGCCATTGGTTCATAAGTAGCTGCATTCTTGAGTATTCCATGAACATGAATTCCTGACTCGTGAGCAAAAGCATTATCCCCCACAATCGCCTTATTAGGAGGCATTTTAATTCCAGTAATATGAGCTACAAACTGAGAAAGTGAAACTAGTTGAGTTGTTTCAATATTCAAATCAATTCCATATCTTGTCATTAAAGCCATAACAAGTTCATCTAATGAAGCATTACCCCCACGTTCACCTAATCCATTTACAGTAACATGAACTTGTTCAGCTCCTGCTTCAATAGATGCCAGTGAATTAGCTACAGCTAATCCAAAATCATCATGACAATGGACACTTATAGGTATATTTATTTCTGTTTTTAGGTCAGTTATTAATCTATTAATTGCAGATGGGAATAATACACCAACAGTATCTGGAACATTGATTTTATCAGCTCCTGCATCTTCAACTGCTTTATATACTTCCACTAAGAAATCATATTCAGTTCTAGTTGCATCTTCAGCTGAAAATTCAACAGTTAAGCCATGATCTTTAGCATATTCAACTGCATCAACAGCTGTAGACAAAATAGTCTTTTTATCCATTCTAAGTTTGTGTTCTCTATGTAATGGAGATGTACCAATAAATGTATGAATGTAATCAAGATTAGCATCAATTAACGCATCAATATCATTATTTAATGTTCTGCCAAGACCACAAATTCTAGCATTTAAACCTAAGTCATTAATTTGTTTAGCTGCTTGGATTTCACCTAATGAAACTGCTGGAAACCCAAATTCAATAATGTCAACACCAATTTGATCCAACTTACTAGCTATTCTTATTTTTTCATCAACAGTTAATGCTACCCCTGGAGATTGTTCCCCATCACGGAGTGTTGTGTCAAAGATAGTGACATTTTTAGGGAGATTCATTGATTTTTTTGACTCTTCTATACTTTCAATATACATATTATCATTCATCATTCCATTGGCTCTTAAATTGTTTTTATTACTTATATTATTTACACTATTCACTTTAATCATACTATTAAGTTGTTTTATGGGTTTATTTTTATTTTTGTATTTATTATTTGTATTTTGTTTATTGAATTGTTTATTACTATATTTTCAATTAAATTACTGGAAATTTTACTTGATTTTATTGAATTGTTTCGATTTTATTTACTAGTGAAACTCAATTTAATATAAGTTGCCCATTGTTTAAATATTTTATTAATGGACTAAAGCAAAATTGTTCTAGGATTGTAACAATATTATAGTGAAAATGTTATATCATAAATACAATTGGGAAACTAATAGCTATATAGTAAAATTGTTCTCAAATTTGGTTCCATTTTGTAAAAATATTAAAAAACTATGCCGTTCCAAATGCAAGGGTTAAGAAGTTTCTAAGACCTGGAGCAAGGCCTAATATAAAAACTGATAATTTTAAAGTATCTTTAATATAAACATCATCAATATATTTATCAATAATATATAAAACAGCACCTATAACAATAATTTTAAGGGGGAACATTGTAATTGCAGAATCAGCTATTTCTAAAAATACATTAGGAACAAAATGTTGTTCTGCATAATTATAAAAGTCAACAGCAATAAAAGTAGATGCTGCATCAAATATATGAGCCGATAGAATAGCTAAGTTGATTTTTTGATTATTAGAGATATTATTAAAAATATTAGTATTAATTTCATCATTATCAATATTATCCACATTATTATTATCCACATTATTGCAAATATTATTATTATATTTATTGTTATTACCATGGTTATTAATACTATTGTTGTTATTAGCAGTATTGGCATTATAATTGAAAATATTGAATATAATAACAGCTGCAGTTGTTAAAAGTGAAACAAAGCCCCAAACAAGAAAAACCTGAGCTACAACATTAAAATTCATATATTGGAAATTAAAAATATTAGGAATAATGGCAATTAGTCCAATAATAGACAAGATATGAGGATAATCAATTTTATTAAAAATATTAAACCTGCTAAGTCTATTAAATCTATTAAATTTACTAATTACATTTTTTTTAATGAAAAAAGCTACAATTAGAGAAATAGTAGTAAAAATCCCAACAACAATATATATTCCAGGGCTAATTAAAAAAATATTATAAGGATAAATTCCTGCATCAACTAATGCACGAGTACTTGAACCAAGTAAAATAAAAGGAATTAATGGAATCATGATACTAATAGGGCGTATATCCAAGTATCTAAACATTTTAATAATTATGAATACTACCATTGCCAATATAATCCCGTAAATAATAGTATTAATAGGAGTGTAGCCAGAATAAAATAGCTGTTCAATAATTGGAGGAAGTCCTGAAATTACTCCCATTTGACCTGGTGTATCGCCTAGCATTAAAATTCCACATTTTAAATATTTTAAATATTACTTGTTTGCAGATATTTGGATATTGTAGCCATTCCTAATATTAATATATTAATATTACTTCATTAATATTACAAATATTACTAAAATTAAATATGATATTGATAATATTAAAAACATAAATAAGAATAGTGAGAATAATAAGGATAATATCGATAAATTTGATAATGGCTTTGATTTTCTAATAAATACGCCTAATTTTTTTATTAATTACTTCCCTTGCAATTAAGTGATTTTTAGTTCTAGTTCCCCTTGCTTTTGTTTTACCTTGGCGAATAAATTCAATAATTTCATCAGATGTGACTTTCCTATCATTAAAGTCTTCTTCAGTCGTTATTTCTGTATAAGCACTACCAATAGCATCAATAAAGTGAGAATCACTAGCTCCTAGTTCAGCAACTTTTTTCTTTTTAGCTAGCTTAGAAGCTTTAAAATTAGAATATCCAAAGATATACCTGGAATTTAAAACTTCAATTCCATCAAAATCAAGTGAATTATGATTAATTTTAGCGAAAAGGCCATTACGGTATCTAGTGAATGGATGAGGAATAATAACTATCCCTCCCAAGTCATGAATAATATCAACAGTTTCATAAGGACTTAAACCCTCTTTAATATCCTCATTAACCCCAAATCCAATAATATGTCCTTTATTAGTGGTTATTTCAATAGAACTAACAACGGTAACATTAAAATCTTTTGATTCGGCAACCCCTAATTTAGAACCTTTAATAGTATTATGGTCAGCTATTGAAATAGCATTTAATCCAATTTTACTAGCTTGTTTAAGAATTTCCCGAGGTTTACCTCTTGCATCCCCAGAATAACAGCTATGAATATGAGAATCTAGTTTTAAAATAATATCACCAAATATAATAGCATAGTTATGATTATTAGTAAATTTAGCTGAAAAATATTATAAGTCAAAGTTAGTGCCTTTAGCATTATTACTGTTTTTAATGTTGCCAATATTAGAAATATTATGATTTAGTGCCTTTATTAATCCAACAGGGCCTGTCATCATAACATCACCACCTGGAGCGGAATAATAATAGTCCAAATTAGTATTTTCAATGAATTTTCTATTAGGTCCTGTGACAATAACCTTTTCAATAGTTTTAATTGGTTTTATTGCATGTGCACCATGGCCGTGATCATTATAAACTTCTTCATGAGATATTGTCCCATTAGCTAGTTTATTAACAAAATATTCAATTTTTTCACCAGTCAAAGTATGTGAATGATGCTCGAAAAC
Organism: Methanobacteriaceae archaeon; assembly: GCA_051649785.1. Lineage (GTDB taxonomy): Archaea > Methanobacteriota > Methanobacteria > Methanobacteriales > Methanobacteriaceae > JBOFHT01. The sequence goes on along the minus strand of JBOFHT010000082.1, from coordinate 2,267 downwards.
ACCATTTATTTTACCATTTTCAATTGCAGCTGCCATAGTGTGACCATTTCCAATATCCATAACAATGTAGCTATTAAAATTATTTACATATTTGTCACTACACGCACCTATAATAGAAGCAAACTTAGAATCCATAATAAGAGTTCCAGTATGAGTGGAGTTCTTTAATGATTCATTTGAGGGCATATTTAGTGATTTATTTGGTGACCTATTTAATGATTCATTTAATACTTTATTTGAATTAGAATCAAAATAAGAATTGAGAGTATTAACAACAGCATTCATGCGAGAATAATAATTAGGAATATTAAGATTAGATAGAGAGTCTCCATAAAATGCAAATTCTTCAGGAATAATTGGATAGTTGAGTTTCTCTTTAATTTTAGAAAATCTAAAGTCACGATCACCCATATTATCATCAAAGCCATGATCTTGAACAGCTACAGCAACATAGTCAAAATTAGCCTCTGAATCAAATTTATGAATTACCTCCATTATAGTAATCAAGTCAACATCCATTAACTTAATAATATCATAATCATCCATATTTATATTAGAATTAATATTAGTATTATCAGTATTGTTATTTACATTATGACTATTATTATAACTATTATTACTAATAATATTAATACCAAGAGATTTAACTTTATCTAAGTCATCCTTAATAGTACGAGCAGCATGTTCATCCATAGCTACAGAATACCCCTTATTTATGTGTTCCATGATAGCTCGCTTAATATAGCCCCCACCCATAATTTCCCCTGTAAAAAAAAGGTTATTATTGGAATTTTGTATTTTTTGAGCCATAATACGAGTTGGAGAAGGTAAAACTAGCTTTATAGAGTTTTCAAGCTGAGAATCTGAGTCATAAAGTAATATATCCTGAGTTCCTGCACCAATATCAATAGCTAAAATTTTCATATTGTTAGTTATGTAATTATAAATATTTAAAGCTAGCTAGTTAAAAATTAATTAATAATAATTATAACTATATCAATTATGGTAATAGTAGTAACATACCATTTAAATTTAATGTACAAATATGTACTACAAAGTTTTATATAGTACAATGATTATAGTAATGGTGATAATAGAATACTTATAAAAATATTGAATTAATTGTAAAAAATTGTAATAAAAAAAAGTGATACTATGTATAAAGTAACTTTAAGATCAAAAGATGTGCCAAAAAAATGGTACAATATTAATGCAGACTTACCATCCGAACTCCCTATGCCTAAAAATAGTGAAGATAGAAGCCAAATAGATGACTTACCTAAAGTTTTCTCAAAAGCTGTGCTAGAACAAGAATTTTCACAAGAGAGATATATAAAAATTCCTAAAAAAGTAAGAGATCTTTACAAACAAATTGGAAGGCCAACTGAACTTACAAGAGCTATTGGATTAGAAAAAACACTTGATACACCAGCTAAAATTTACTATAAACGTGAAGACATGTCTCCAACTGGAAGTCACAAACTTAATAGTGCCATAGCTCAAGCATATTATGCTAAAAAAGAGGGAGCAATTGCACTTACAACTGAAACTGGAGCAGGGCAATGGGGAACTGCATTATCTCTAGCTTGTTCAATGTTAGACTTAGATTGTACTGTTTATATGGTAAGAGTATCATATGACCAAAAACCATTTAGAAAAACATTAATACACCTGTATGATGGAGAAATTTACCCATCACCGAGTGAAAACACTGCATATGGTAGAAAAGTATTAGCTGAAAACCCTAATCATAGAGGTTCATTAGGAATAGCTATTTCCGAAGCAATGGAAGAAGCACTATCCAAAGATAATGTTTTCTATTCATTAGGAAGTGTATTAAACCATGTAATGTTACACCAAAGTATTATTGGTCTTGAAACACAAAAGCAGCTAGAAATAGCTGATGAAGAACCAGATATGATGATTGGTTGTGTAGGAGGAGGAAGTAACTTTGCAGGGAGTATATTCCCATTTATGAAGGATAAACTTGAAGGAAACCTAGAATGTGAATTTATAGGAGCTGAACCTGCAGCATGTCCTACATTAACACAAGGAAAATACGAATACGATTTTGGAGACACATCAGGATTTACACCTCTTCTTAAAATGTTTACACTAGGTCATGACTTTGTAGCTCCACCAGTACATGCAGGAGGTTTGAGATACCATGGAATGTCACCACAAGTATCATTACTTACAAAAGAAGGATACATTGAAGCAAGAGCAGTAGCTCAAGAGGAAACATTCAGAAGTGGAGTGTTATTTGC
>JBOFHT010000081.1:0-11039 GCA_051649785.1 Methanobacteriaceae archaeon | reverse complement strand
AGTAATTATTATATTATTATCTAATATATATGTAAATACTTAGTATAAATAGTTTACGGTTATTGAAACATATCCTAGTAATTATATAATTCAAAATGTAAAAATTAAAAAAGTATAAAGAAGCGAAAATATATAATCGGAAATATATAATAATATAATGGGAAAAATTGCAATTAATGAATATATAGCATAAATACTAATTTTTATTTATTTAAATGTTCTAAAACAAATTCATAATCCTCATAGTGATTAATATTAATTAATTCTAAATTATTCTCTTCTTTAATACCATAAAAATTAAATCCATCATCAAAAACTTTTCTAATAATAGGATTTAAGTCATCATCATATTTATTTAAGTATTTAGCTAAAAGTGGGCCATTTGTAGCAAAGGGCATTCCTAATCCTTTTCCAGTATCCAATTCCCCATAATCAATTCTACGAAGAACAACAAAGTTTTTATAGCTATTCTCACAATTATTATCCATATTTCTGCTATTATCATTCATTTCTTCTAACTTATTAATAATATTACTTAAAGTAGCTTTTCCAATAGTAGGTTGATCCCCTGCAATTGCTAAAATCATATCATTAGAAGAATTTTGAATTCCATTTAATAAAGATTTAGATAGACATACATCAACTGGACTATTCTCAACTATTTTAATTCTACTATCATTTATATTATAAATAACTTCTTTTATTTCATCTTTGTAGTGGCCAAGTACTACAATACATTCATCAATCTTATCATTTGAGTTAAGAACATTATTAATGGTTTTAGATATAACAAGTTCCGAATTAATATTAGAATCATCCCTATTAATAGTAATGTTATCATTATTAAAAGAACCATCCCCTAATGGAAGTAGTAGTTTATTAGTTAAACTAATATTTCTTTTAATTAAATCATTACGCATTCTTGAATTTTTACCTGCTGCAGTTATAATTGCTGAAACTTTCATGAAATCACTAATAATCTATAGTTAATTAGTTTAATATGTTCAATTATTATATAACACAATAACACTAAAAATACTGAAAATATAATAAGGGATAGTAAGATAATAAATTAATAAATATAAAAAAATAATAGTTAATAAAAAAATACACCAATAATCCTTATTATTAAATGATATCTATTAATTATTATTTAAATTTGTAGAATTATTAGCCATATTTAAGTATTATTGGAATTATTAAGATTATTAGGGACTAATTCAATGACTTTACAATAAATTACCATTCTAGGGCCATTCCCTTCAGTCCACATTACAATTTTAATAGGATTGTCAAGAGTGTTACTAATTTTAACTTCAGAACCTGGATTAAATCCAAATAAAACTGCATCTCTTCCACCTACCATACCCCTTGGCATAGGAGCACCAGATAAAATAATAGCATCCCTTAAAGTTCTAGCTGGAGGACATACACCATGTGCTGCAGATCCCCCTGGTGCTTTAGGATCACGAGAAGATACAAAGCCCGTAATAGCACTTCCAGAAGAATAAGTTCCTGGAGGAACAATTGTACCATTCCATGCATCTACAAACTGTTTTGCATTAAATGCCCTATTATAATCATTATATTGTGGAAATGATCCCAATTGAGTTTTAGTACTAGTAACAACTTTTTCTGTGTAATCTTTTTCATATAATGGAACAGGATTTCCAACTGGTCGAGTTACAGCATATTTATACATATTTTCCCCAAAAATCTCTTTAACTTCATCCATAGTCATGAAATTTCTATTATCTGAAAAATTACTTACACCAAATCCAATTATTTTAGTTTTACCAACATATGAGTTTTCAAACCAATCCCCTATATTGTCTTCTGGAACTTGACTCCCTACAGTTTGATTATTAACATTGTCTTTAGCAATAGATTTAACTGTTTTATTATTATTTTCAAGTTTTTCAGAGTTTACATTAATTTTTTCTAGAATATCAACACCATTTTCAGTTTTAATAATATACCTATAAGAAACTAAATTACCCCAAACAAAATTTCCTGGTTCTTCAACAATTACTTTACTCCCATTAGTTTTAACAACACCAGGCCCGTCAATTGAAACTGCTTTTCCATCAGATGTAACATTTGTTGATATATCCGAAATAGGTTCATGAATCGCTCCTGTTGAAACTGCTTCAGCCAATCCTAGTATATCTAAAGCAGTTACATCTTCAATTAAAGAACTTAATTTCATAGTAACAGGATATCTTCTAATATTTGATTTATCAATAATAGAATCTCCTGAAAAAACAGTATCCCCAGTTTCCCCACTAATAATATCACTAGGATTTTGAGGACTAGTGTAATTAGCACCTGTTGTAATTAATAATACAGATAAAATTATAATTAACCCTAAAATTCCTAAGACTACTTTAAATCCCCATTTCTTTGATAATTTTTTTGGTATATTTGATTCCCCCTTCTCCAATAACTAAAATTACATTGTCATTATTAGTATTATTAGTATCAGCATTATAATTATTAAAATTAGAATTAAGATTAGGATTATCAAGACTAATATTATTAATATCCTCATTAGAATTATTAAAATTGTTACTATTAAATTTATTAAATCCAATATTATTAGTATTACTATTAGAATTATTACTATTATTAGAACTAGTAATAGCCAATTTCAATGCTATTTCAAGAGCTTCTTTAACCTGCTCAGCACTTGAACCAATAGTACCAACTTTATCCCATTTATTATTAGTTTTATTTCCTTCTAACTCAATGATATTACTAGAGTAAACATTTTCACCATCAATATCATTATTGATGTTATTTGTATTATTAAAATTATTAATATCCATAGTATTTTCTAAAATATAATTTCTAAATTTGTGAGCTGCATTAGAAACTGGAATAATAACATCTACATCTGAAAGTAACTTTGCTATTTCAATATTTCCATCATCCCCACTTTCAGAATCAATTGTATTTAGAACAATTAAGCTAGATTTAGAGTTAGTTAAGTTTTTAGCACTTTCTAAAACAGATTTAACACCTGCAGGATTATGTGCAAAATCTAATATAATGGTGGGATTAGTATTAATTATTTCAAATCTACCTTCAACACCTTCAAAATCATTTAAACCATTAACAATGTGTTTAAAGTCAATACCCATATTAAATGCAGTAGCTGCAGAACTTAAAGCATTGTAAATATTAGCCATTCCACCAGTAACATAAATTGTTTCTTTGTGATCATCTATTGATAATGTAAATGAAGTTTTACCCATATCTGAGCTAAAATTAAATTTAGATGCTTTAACATTAGGTTTAATATTTTTAAAGCCACATTTACAATTAAACTGACCTAAATGGCCTAAAGATATTTTTTTATAAGTTAGCTCTGAATTACAATTAGGACAAAATCTTTTTTCACTTTCTAAAGCATTATTAATTATATTTCTACTAGGTTTGTTAATATTGGTATTTTTGTTAATATTAGTGCTGTTAATATTATCCTTATTATCATTAGAAATATTAAAATATTCGTCTTCAAAGTCCATTCCAAAGAAAATAAGATTTTCCCTGGTTTTAAGAGTAGAAAACTCAGCTACAATAGGATCATCTGCATTTAAAACTAAATTAGGTGCTATATCAATAATTTCTTTTTTACAGTTAACATATTCATAAAAAGAGTTAATATTTACACTATGTTTTTTATTCTTTTCACTATTTTCCAAGTGATCATGAGATATATTTGTAATGACCGCAGTTTCAACACTACAAAGCTCACTAGAACTTTTAATTTCTCCCTTATTCCCAAATGTGCCGATTTCAACAATAGCTACATCACCATTAAGGCGAGCTTGAAGGGGAGGAATAAGTTCAGTATTTCCTTGAATAGCTAATTTATGTTCTGGAAAACTTAAATTAGCTTTTTTAAAAATAGATTTAAGCATATGGACAGTAGTAGTTTTACCGTTAGTTCCAGTTACAGCAAAAACATTTTTATGAACATCAAAGTATTTAAAAATATCATTAACATTATAAATAAAAGCAGAACCATTAAAATTAGACTTAGAATTAAAGTTAGAACAGTCAGAATTATCTGAATAGTTTTTAATAAGTTCTAAAACAGTTTTATTATTAGCTAAGCTAGGTGTTAAGAAAAAACAAGAAGCTTTTTTAAATACATTTTCACTATGTGAACCTAAGTCTAATTTAATTCCTTCTTCGTCTAATGTTGGAGCTATAGAAGTATTATTATCTAAGTCAGAAACTGTGACATTAAACCCATAGTCATTTAAAACTCTTGCCATTAAACTTCCAACAGTTCCACAACCTCCCACAACAACAATTTCACCAGAGCAGTCTTTATAAAAATTAATAGCTTCAATTATATCGTTTTTAACAGAATCATAAGCATTAACAACTCCAGGTCCAATATGTAAAATTGTGTCACCATTACTTGCTAGATTTAATGCCTTGAAAATAGAACTCCCTACATTTAAAGTAGAATAAATTTCAATATCCCTATTTTTACTATTTGCTGAAAGTTTACAAGCATTTAAAACTTCTTTAGGAGCATTTAAATCAATGACTTCAGTAGTTTCATTTTTTGCAGAACAAATTACAATATCTGCTATTCCACCAAGAATCTGACCAATTTTAGTTTTATCACGAGTAGTAAGAGTATCAGGATTATCTAAGCTAATAATAAGGTTTCCATCAACTTCCAATCCTTCAAAAAGCTTTTCCATACTTTCTGGGTTGTGGGCAGCATCCATAAAAATATTTGCATTACTATATTCACCACTATATCCAAAGCTAATTTTATCAATTTTCTCGAATCTACCAGCTACACCACCAAAAACAGCCATATGATTAATAATATCATTAATATCATAGCCAAAAATTAAAGCCATAGCTATTGTAGCTATTGTATTTTCAATATTGCATGCTCCTGGAGTGGAAATATTAACTTTCTTTTCAAATCCATCAAGATATTTAGGTTCAAAGTTTCCACAGCTACAATTGACACCTGCAATTCCATTACATCTTTTACAAATAAGTGTTGGAATAACTTTAGATACAAGAGTAAAGCTTGAACCATTAATACCATTTAAAACCAGGTCTTTTCCATAAATATCCAATTCAACATTGGGATTAAAGTAGCTTTCACCTTCAAAATCAATTTTTTGAGAGTTGTTAAGACCATAAAGAATATAATTCGACTTAATCTCATTAAGTCTATTAGAAATAATTGGATCATCCCCATTAAGAATTAAAATCCCATTATTATTAATTAAATCTTTAATAGCAAAGTTCCTTATAACATAATCTTCAAATGAAGGAAATTCATCCATATGATCTGGAGTTAAATTAGTAACAACAGCAGCTGAAAGCTCTAATCCTTTAGCCATACGAATAGTCCCATGAGGAAGTTCAAAAATAGCTAAATCCTTTTCATTAGTCTTTTCATCAACTACAAGTTCAATTAATCCTTCAATTACAAGAGAGTTCTGAAGAGATGAAAATATAACAGTATCAAGATTTTCACTAAAAGAATAGTTAATCATATTAGTAGTAGTAGTCTTACCATCAGTTCCAGCTATTCCTACCATAGGAATTTTAATTAATGAATTTAAGATATTACCAATATCTTCAGTTGAAATAAGAGTTAATTTTCCAGTTTCACATGTACAATTATTTTCATTAGATGTTTTACTAAGTTTTTTATAAGACTTTTCTAAAATCTTTTGAATAAAATCAACATTTTTAGGAATATTAGGGGATATGAAAACATAATCTGCCCAATCTAATAAGTTTTCATTATGAAAACCTAATTCAAAAACAATACCTTTATCTTTAAGTCCATCAATCTTCGTTTTTGCCTTTCTAGGAATATTTTCATAGATATTACTATCTGAAACAATAACATCATTACCTAAATAATGAAATAAGTTTGCAGCAGGACGTCCTGCATTTCCTGCACCAACAATAAGGACTTTTTTATTATGAATCATTGAATATCATTATTAATTAATTGAATACTAATATTAAATTATATTTAGTATCATATTTAGTATTAATATTTATTATATAGTATATATTATTTTAAAATTATTTAAACTTTATTGAATATTATAATTTTTCAGTACTAAGCTATTTAAATTGAATTAAATAATTAATAATCTAATTAAAAATGAAAATTAAAGTTTAGGACTATAATAAATCATTTATTAGAATAGTTTTTAGAATAGTTTTCCAAAATATTTTGAATTTCAATAATCTTTTCTTGACCATTTCCCCCAATAAAGATTGAAAGGGTATTATTAAAATTATTATCATTATCCTTACAATTAGAATTGTTATTATTAGTATTATTAATATCAATATTATTAATATTATTATCTAAGAAATTGTTTAATTTATCTAGAACTTCAGTAATATTATTGGCTATTTCAATATTACCTTTAAAATTAAGGTTTTCAAGATGTTTTTTTGCCTCGTTAACAGTATTAGCTAATCCTGGAAACAATACAATAGTTTCAGGAGTTAAATTAGTATCAGTATCCTTATTAATATCAATATTATTGATAGGGTCATTATCATTAATATTACCATTACTCTGAATATTACCTTTGATACTGCCATTGTTGTTATCATTGCCATTATCATTGCTATTATTACTACCATTGCTACTAGTTCCACTTGCAATAGTTTCAAAAATATCATAACGACATTTCTCACCTGAACGAGGAGTACCTATAAATACAATAGGGAAGTATTTATCATTTAAAATAGCTGAAATTGCACTAGAATTATCTGTTTTACCAATAAAAATATCAACACCTTTGTAATTAATTACCTTTAAACGACCTTCAACTGGATTAAAATTCTTAAGAGATTTACTTATGATTTCAAAATTAATACCTACCTCTACACCCATACAAGTGTTATTATCAATATCTATATCAGAATTATTGCCTATATCCTGATTATTACTTATATTGGGATTATTACTTATATTATGATTGTTATCTATATCATTTATATTACTATAACTAGCAATATCAATAGTTTCAGCTACTTTTTTAGCTATTCCTGCATTGATATAGTTAAATTTACCAAATAAATTAATATCATCATAAGAATCAGCTATAATCATATTATTAGCACTTTTACTAAATTTACTTATAGTGTTATTGTCAAAACTAGTATCATTATCCCCTACAGGTGAAATATTAGTTAATTCATCAGCAGGGATAATAACATCACTACCTTTAAAAAAACTAGCTAAAGAGTTCTTATAGTTCTTAATTGAACCATGAACATCCATATGATCATTACCAATATTAGTAAGGGCTATTAAATCGAAATCAAATGTGTCTTTACAATAATCAAGAGTCATATCACAAACTTCAATTAAAATAATGTCATAGGATTTGTTTTTGTTAAATTCGGCTTTTAAAATAATATCAGTATAGCCATTGAATCCACCACCAGCATTGCCTCCAACAAGAACATTTAACCCTGCATAATCAAGAATATCTTTAATCATAGATACTGTTGTGGTTTTGCCATTTGTACCAGTAACACCAATAGTAAAAATAGATTTATGTTTAGTGAAAACATCACTAAGCATCTTTCCTGAGTTTTTATAGTCTTTAGCAAAAGACATATCCCATAAACTAGGGCTTAAAATAATTGAATCACTATTATTAATTTTATCAAAATTATGGCTACCTAAATCAAGTTCAAGACCGTGAAATTTAGCATCATTAAAATCTGTGAATCCAAAATCCATTGGAGTTAATTTATCATTTAAATCAGTAGCATAAATTTCAAAATCATATTCAAGAAGGCTTTTAAGAGCTTTCTTTCCTTCAATACCCAAACCAATAGCTGAAATTAACATAAGACTCTTGAATAATATAATCGTGACTATAATCATGAAAACAATCAATAAATCATTATCAAATACAATAACGATAAATAAATTAATAATAAGTAAAATATTAATAAATAAATTAAATAGTGAATAAAATATTAAGATATGAATTATTAACATATATAAATAATTATGATTATATATGTGTAATATCATATTTATTATTATTGATTAAATAAGATAATTCAGTTGATACATTAAACTTATTATCTAAATAAATGGAGAAATTAAGATGTTTGAAGAAGATAAAAATGATAAAATTTATAATTTATTTATAACAAGTGGAATTGATGAAAGTGGAGAATACAGTCAATTTGTTGAAAAATTATATTCAAAAAATGATTTCTTATGGAAAGAATCTCATATTGGCAATTTAAAAGCAATTCCTAATTCATTTTTTAATGAAATTGATGTAGTGATTGTTTTAGCTGGAATTTATTCTAAAAATAAAGAAGATATTGATTTAATTGTTAAAGCTGCTGAAGATAATGAAACCCCTATTGTTCTTGTTAGGCCTTATGGACTTGAAGAAGTTCCATTAAATCTTGAAAATAAATCAAAAGGGCTTGTAGGATGGAATGCTAATTGTATTGTAGACACTATTAAAGGAGCATTATAATATAATAGACACCCTACTAAGTTATTATTATTATTATTAGCTAGCTACTACTTTAGAAACTCCATCTTCTTTTTTAATTTCAATAATATTATCTGCAGCATTTTGAAGCTCAAAATCATGAGTAACAATAATCATTTGTGGAAGTAATGATACAGAAGATAAAAGATTAATTAAATCAGTTCTTCGGTACTTATCTAAGTGAATAGTTGGCTCATCTAACATAATAGTTTCTAAACTACCTTTAGATATTGTTTGAGTAATAGCTAAACGTAGTGCCAAAGCTATAACTATTTTTTCACCACCACTAACCATATCTAATGTAGTTTCACCATCACTACCAAAAATACTTATATCATAATCCTCATTTATTTTTAAAGAAGAATAATTAAAATTAAATTCTTCAAAAAACTTTAAAGTATTTTTTTGAATTAAAGGAATAGCCCGGTTCCTTAAATCTTTTTGAACACCATTTTTACCAAATAATTCCCTTATATCTTTTAATAATGTTATAAATTCATTTATATTATCAAAATCTTTTTTATCATTATTAAATCCTTTAAGTCTTATAGATAAATTTTTTAAATCCTTTTCAATACTAGATAGTTGAGCTTCCATTACACTTTTGTTATTATTAAGTTCATTAAACTTATTTTCAACATTTTCTAAGCTTTTTGTAAGGGTATTATAAGTTTCAGCATCATATTTAGATACTGAAATATCATTGTTGAACTTAGCTATTTTATTGTTAATTTCCCTAATATCAATATCTTTAGCTCTTAAATCAATACTAATCTTCCTTTCACCTTTAATAATACCAGTTAATTGATAATATTTAGATTCTGCTTTTCGAACCTTTTCAAGTTCCTCTTTAAATTCTACTTCTGTGAATTTACCTGCTAAAAACTCATCTCTAGAACTATATCTTTTAATTTTATCAATTTCACTATTAATTTGTCTTATAATTTTATCAAATTCTCTTTGAACATCTCTTTGATCCCCTAAAGCATTGACAGAACCCTGAGATTCTATATAATTATTATAGTTAGCTTTAGTTTTTTCATGTTCATTACTTAGCTCTTTTAATTTAGAAATTATTTCTTTAAAGCCATCTGTTGCTGTATTCGCTTCAATTTTTTTGGTTAAATCTTCAGATTTTTTAATGTTAATTAGAATATCCTTAAGAATCTTAGAATTGACTGGTATTTTACTTTCAATAGATTGAATATTAGCTAAAAGGTTATCTAATTTTATTTTTTCTTTTTCCAACCCATTAATCTCTTTATTTAAGTTTTCTATTTTATTATTAGTATTTTCGATACTATCATTACAAGAACTTATTAAATCATCTCGTTTAATACTATCAATATCACTTAAACAAAGTGGGCACTGGTTTTCAACAAGATTTAACTCATTAAGCTGTTTTTTATTTTGCTTGATAAATTCATTTAAAGCAGAAATATTTTCTTTTTTAGATAAAATATCATCATTAATAGACTTATCCTTTATTTTACCTGCAGACTTTATTTTATGAATATGATTTTTTAATTGATCTAAATCAGAAGTTTCACAGGATAATATTTTGTTAGCTTCTTTAAAGAATTTTTCCATTTCTTTTTTAGAATTATCAATTAATTCATCAATTTCTTTTTTAGATTTTTCTATATTATTAAATTCATTAATTTTATCTTCAATTTTTGATTTTTTTATGTTTAACTCATAAATTTCCTTTTCAAGAACTGAGTGTTTTTCAAATAAAGGTTTTTCCTTCTTTAAAATTTCTTTATACTTTTTTATATCTTCTAATTTTTTTAAAATACTACTTTCGTCTTTTTTAAGTGATTTAAGGTTATCTGCTGATTCTTTAAAAAAATTTAAAATCTTAACTCTTCCAGGAATAGATTCTAATTTAGCAGCTTCTATTTTTGATTCCCCAATTTCTTTAAACTGTTTTTCCATATTTTCCTTATCTTCAATAGCCTTTTTAAGATTTTCATTATTATACTCTAAGTCTAGAATACATTTTTCATAAACAGTTTTTTCAGTTTCCATTCGGCGTTTAAAATCGATTTCATGTTTTTTTTTCTTTTCAGTTTCCTTTAAATCATCAATAATTTTAGCTAGATCTTTATTAAGAGTAGATTGTTTATTTAGCTTTTGATTGTATTCATTTTCTGTTTCTTCTAAAAGACTTATTTTTCCTTTTAACTCAGCTTTTCTAGTTTCATAATCTTTAATTAAAGGTAAACTATTTTCCCAAGCTTTTTCCAAGCTTTCAATTCCTAAAAGCTTACCAATTAGCTTTTTCTTATCAGCAGGAGTTTTAGTTACAAGATCTGCTATTTCCCCTTGGCGAACATAAATTGCATTTAAAAACAATTCTGCATCCATAAAAAGAATATCTTGAACTTCATCATTAACATTTTTATCTCCTTCACACATAATAGAATATTTTCCATTTGAATTTTTATCTCTAATATACAGTGCTGCTTTAGATGATTT
>JBOFHT010000080.1:0-8600 GCA_051649785.1 Methanobacteriaceae archaeon | reverse complement strand
AATTTCTTCCTTAGATTTTATTTTAGTTAAATTTTCAGTTTACTAACCGATAAGTACACATTTTCTTTTTTAAATCTATCTATAAGAAAACCTTTTTCTCTAGCCCTAACTCTCCACATTTTTGTTATTATAATCATCCCTAAAACTTTATATTTACTTAGTTAAATTTTATTTTTGTATTATTATAAATCTTTTTGCTTTATTTTGATCTAATATTTAACAGTTTAATTTTAATTGTTTTATAAGATATTCTTAAGAAAAATAAAAATTTTAACAATTATTAATACTAATACTAATATTACTATTATTTATCATTAATTGGAACTGTAAAAAGAATAGGGATTGATTTTGATTACTAATCTTAAGTTTTATATCTAAATAAAGATTTAAATAATTTTAAAATATTATGCACTGAAATATTGGAAAAATAAGAAATTAGAATGAGTAAATAAATAAAAATGCCTTGCAAATAAAAGCAAGTAAATGCTTTAATTACAAGGCAAATCTAAGTCTAAATAACTTAGAGGAATTAAGAAAAACCAAAGATTTTTTGATTAACTGAAAATCTCAGATTTTCTAAACTATTTAAAATAAATTAAATAGCAAGTGTACCATATTAATTAATATAGGTGGATAACTATATAAATTTTACTATGAAAATATGCCAAACAATGGAAGAAAATGAAAACCGAGCCTACAAAGGAGGAAAAAAGTAAAGAACTCCAATTTCCATTTTATATCAAACTACTGAAAATATAAAATTAAATATTGAAATACTGCTATGAATAGAGCAACAAATACTAATAAAATAAATTCTGCAATTGACATCATACTCACACCTCCTTCTTAAGTATGAGGAAAAATATGGTACACTTTTCCTCAAGAATATTCATCCTTAAGGCTTCGTGTTTTATTTATTTTGTTTTATGTTAAGCACAATTATATTATTAAATGCTCCAGTATTTATAATTTTTGTAACAAAGGATTCATAGCTTGTTAAATTGACCAAAACTATATATATTGCCAGTAATCTTGGGACAATACGATTATAGGATAATAATTTTATGAAGGGTTTAAATAAGATAACTAATCCAATAGCAATATGTCTATTGATTGTAATTTTATTTATAGTACACGACTCAAAATTTTATCATTAACTAAATTTTATAATCCTTACATACCATGCCTTAATCAATTATATCTTTTGTAAAAGAGGTTTAAAAGATATATTAAATTTTTCAAGTATTTATTAAAAATTCAATGTCTAACCTATATATGAATAACATAAAAATTAATAATAAAACTTGAGTCTTGGTAAAAAGATTTTTTATATTAGAAAATTTTATTCATTCACCAATCCCCATCTTTTAATGGAGTTTTGATTTAGAAATTTCGACTTTTGATCAAGACTCAACTTAGTAAAAAAAGACATTATGGTGTATTACTAGAAAAATAAGAATAAAAAATGTTTTTCAAATAAAAGCAACTATAAAGTCACTTAAATTACAAGAATATTTCCTCAAACATCTTCGTCTTGTTTGGCTATACAGAACCCACATACTGCATTGGGGGATTTACTTTGAGCATCTCGAACTGGACAGTAATAGGTGTTTGAATCAAATCTAACTGCACTACCTCCTGGAAATGTAGTTCCAACAAGGTGAATAGGTTCATTTAAAATAAAAGTAGTGTAAAGTGAGATAATTATATAAACCATTTGGAAGCATTTTCCTCCAGCTTGCTTGTATAACTCTTCATTATTTGTTTTATCGTCATAAAGAGGAGCTTCTAACATTTCTATTGCTTCTAAAAATTCAAATGTACTCACATCTTCTTTGTAGCTATTTTTATTTTCCTTTATTTCTTTTGTTCTCAGTAAAAATCCTTTTATATAACTTTCGAGGTAATGTTCTCTGTAATTATCCTGAACATATTTGGAATCCTCTCTAAGTAGGACTGACATATCCATAATATCTTTAATTGTTACTTTTAATGATTCCCTTTTTAAAATAGCTAATAATTCATTAGCATTAACTGAGTTTTTATTTTCAGCTAATTCTTTTAAATCATTAAATAATTCGAATATTGAGTCCATTTTATTTGTTGTATGCATTTTATCAGATTTTGTTTTTTAATTCATTTTCAATAATATTAAAATCTTGAGACATTAATGTATGAATACTTTTGAAAGGAAATTGTTTAAATCTTTTTAATCCAAATAATATATCTTCACTTTCTGTTTTGTATATTTGTCTATTTCTAAAAGTAGTGTTATCTGAATATTTATTAAACTTTATATTAGTATCATCACATACTACATAATAACTTATTTCACATTCTTTTGATAATAAATAGCTTAATATTTCATTAGAATCATACATCCGAGGTATTAAACATATAATAGTTTCTAGTGGTTTAAGTCTTAGATTTAATTTATATTCTTCATTAAATTCTATTCCACCTTTAAATTCAATTAAAAATAATTTAAATATATTATTCTCAACAAAATACTCCATTCCATCAACACTTTTATGTGTGTTGCCTTTAGGAGAACATTCCTCGGAGATATCATCCATATTAAATAATATTAAGTTGCTTTTTACAAGACATTCATTATCATCATTTTTTGAAATCTCTTCTACAGTTTTTTTATATTCATTATATCTTTCAAACAATTCTATTAGCTGATTTTTAGACATCTAATCACCTATTTATTGATTTCATTTTTTAGAATTGTTTCATTCACTTTATCAAGTATTTCAAATGGTTTTGAAAGGTGTTCGTATATTTCTTTTAAGTTTTCCACATTTTTTATAATATTTTTTGACTTTTTAGTATTTTCTGCTAAATAATATTTTGTATAGTCATCTAATTCATAAAGTTCTGAGTACTTTTGTATGGCTTCAATAAAGTAAGGACTATGTGAATTTATGACTAATGTAACATCAAGGTTTTTTACAATAATTATAAGTATCTTTGCGAGTTTAATTTGCCATTCAGGATGCAAGTGAACCTCTGGTTCATCCATAATTAAAAAGCTATTTTCTTGTAATGTTCTATTTTCTAGTAAAGCCTTAATAATCCCTATTGATTTTATCCCTGTTGCAGTATTTTGTGTTGAAAATTCATGACTATTTTCTTCATATAAAAAATTTCCAAACTTATAAATAATTTTTCCATCAATAATATTTGAAATTTCATCTAAAATTTTAATTAATGATTTGTTCATAATATCATCAAAAATATTATCTTCAGCACCCTTTTCTTTTAATTTATTAACTAGTAATTGCCTATGACTGATATTAAAGTTTGATGTAGCAAAAGATCTTGGATTTTTCTCAAAATCTAATATATAGGGAGTATCAACATAAATAACTTTATTAACTTTAAATTCTAAGTAATCCTTTGGGAATTGAGTTTTTATAAACTTTTCTTCAGAACTATCAATTTTAATTTTTAGATTATGAGAATATTGATAAAAGTTGACATGACTATTTATGAAATTTTTCAACAATTGCTCCGAACCACCAAATTCTTCTTTTAGAACAAATTCAAGTATTCTTTTAAAAATTTCACTAGGATTACTTAAAAGTTTATTCAATTCATCCAAATCATTTTGTAATGTTTCTAAATCATTTAAAATTTCTTTGTCAAGGTCAACCTCAGACCAAATCTCTTTATATTTTTCTATTAGTAATACTAATTTTTCATTAATTATTTGTATTTCACTTTCTCTATTGAAATAAATACTTTCTTCAAAATCATCATAAATATTTTTAAATTCTTCATTATCTGAATAAACATCTTTATTTTTAAAATTTTGTTTTAAATTATATCTGTATTGGTTTCTGATTTGTCTTATTACTCTATTAATATGACTCTCAATAATATATTGCTCATCTGAGGAGGATGGTATTAGTAATGAGTAAATAAGCTTACTTGCTGTACTTTTTCCAGTAGCATTATTTCCAGCTATTATATTTATTTTACCTAGCTCAATTGTTGCTTTTTCAATTGGTCCGAAATTTTCTATTTTTAAGCATATATTATTCATTAAAACACTACCATTTATTATTTTATTAATTTTTCATTATTTATTAACTAATAACAACATTAATAATCTATTTTTAGAATTATAATTAATTACTTTAAATAACTAGTTTTGAATCTAATTATTGAAGTTTATGAAATTATAATCATATATCATAATAATATTTATATTATATGTAATTAATAGATATAAATATATTGATGTATAATAATTATTTGTGATGATTAATTAACTATTATTACTGATATTAATTATGATACTAACTATAATTAAATATATTTAAGAAGATAATGTTATGAAAATAGCTATTTTAGGGAATGATTAGTTTAGTTAAATGTATATATTATTATAATAGAAGGTGATATAGTGAAAGTAAGTAAATCATTTGAAACATTTGCAAAAGAAGCTCCTGAGGTTCAAGCTATATGGATGGAAATGGTGCAAAAATTAGATAAAGTAAGTGTACTTGATAAAAAAACTGAAGAACTTGCATATTTGGCAGTTCTAGCAGCTACAGGTCTTTTAAGTGGCTTACCTTTCCATGTGGCTAAAGCTAAGGATAATGGAGCTACACGTGATGAAATAATTAGTACTATTTTAATTGGATTACCTGCTGTGGGAAATAATGTTATAAAGGCATTACCTATAGCCATTGAAGCATATGATAATTCTAAATAAACAATAAAATAAATATTAATTAAGTAGGAGGAATGATTAATGAAAATAGCTATTTTAGGTGGAACTGGTGATCAAGGGTTAGGTATTGCTTTAAGATTAGTTAAAGCAGGTGAAGATGTAATTATTGGTTCAAGAAAAGCTGATAAAGCCGAAGATGCTGTAGCTGAACTTGAAAACTTACTTAATTCTAAGAAACTTAATAATGTACGTGGAATGACAAATGAAGATGCATCTGTTTTAGCTGATGTTATCATCCTTACTGTACCATTAGGTGCTCAAGCTCCTACTTTAAAAGGAATTAAAGAATTTGTCAAAGATAAAATTATTATTGACGCTACTGTACCTATTAACTCTAATTTAGGAGGATCTCCTACTCAGTATATTGAATTATCTGAAGGTTCTGCTGCTGAGAGAACTGCTACATTTTTAGCTGGCACTAATGCTTCTGTTGTTTCTGCATTTAACAATATTTCTGCTTCAAGTTTAATGGATGCAGACAATGAGATTGACTGTGATTGTTTAATTTCAGGGGATAATAAAGATTCAAAAGCAGTAGCTAAAGAAATTATTGAAAAAATTCCAGGTATTAATGTTATTGACTGTGGACCACTTGAAAAAGCTCGTATTGTTGAAAAGATTACTCCTCTTCTTATCCAGTTAAATATTTTAAATAAAACCCATTATGCGGGTTTAAGAATAACTGGTTTAGATAGATAATGATGTAATATTTGTATTTTATTATTCAATCTTAACTTTATATTTATTATTAACTTTATTATTTAAACTTAAATTTAAATTTATTATTTAGTCTTAACTTTATTATTCAATCTTAACTTTAAACTTAAATTTAAATTTATTATTAATTTGACATTTAAACATTAATTTTAATTTTATAAGTGATTTGATGCGTGGGAATTTATATGATGACTTTGTTACTATTCAAGTTGAAGAAGGTAG
This sequence comes from Methanobacteriaceae archaeon, assembly GCA_051649785.1. Lineage (GTDB taxonomy): Archaea > Methanobacteriota > Methanobacteria > Methanobacteriales > Methanobacteriaceae > JBOFHT01. Next base: position 2,914 of record JBOFHT010000080.1, on the reverse strand, counting down.
CAAAAAACCAATTAGTTTACATGAAAAAAGCCATTTTGGCAAGTTAGAAAACGATATCTTAGAGCTTTCTTTAATTGAAGCTTTTTATCTTCTTGAAAACAATAGATTAAATGTTTTTGAACATGATAAAAAGTTATCTATTGATGAATTAAGAAATGTTCTTAAAAAGAAAGAGCTTTATGGTAAATATGTTGTTTTCAGGGATTTAAAAACTAGAGGATATATAATAAAAACGGGTTTTAAATATGGATCTGATTTTCGCCTTTATGAACGTGGAAAATCTCCAGGTTCTGGCCATGCTAGATACTTAGTTAAGATTATATTTGAAGATTATAATATGGGGATTTTAAATTTTGCTAGTTATGTTCGTGTTGCCCATGGTGTTAACAAAAGTCTTTTAATAGCTATTGTTGATGAAGAACTTGATATAACATATTATACTGTGGAGTGGACACGTCCTTAGTTTTTGTTTATTACCTACTTTTTTATTCCTTTATTTACTATTTCATTTATATTTACTAATTTATCTATGTTTATTAATTTATCCGTTATTTACTTACTAATTTAGTTATATTTACTAATTTATTTGTCTATTTATAATTTGGAGTGATATTTTGTTAGATCCATGGAGAGCTACTGGAGATATTGATTATAATAAGCTTTTAAATCAATTTGGAATAGCTAAGTTTTCAGATATCATTGACAAACTTAATAATCCCAATTGTTTAATGAAGCGTAGTGTTATATTTGGGCACCGTGACTTTGATAAGGTTATTAATATTATTAATAAAAATAGTAGAAATAATATTGAGAATAATAGTGATACTAATCTTGATGAGAATAATGATATTAATAAAGATTTTGCTGTTGTTACAGGTATGATGCCTAGTGGAAAAATGCATATTGGTCATAAAATGGTAGTTGATCAACTTAAATGGTATCAAGATCTTGGGGCTAAGCTATTCCTCCCAATAGCAGATATGGAAGCATATGCGGCTCGTGATATTGGCTTTGAAGAGGCAAAAGAACTAGCTATTAAAGAATATCTAGCTAATTATATAGCTCTTGGACTTGATTTGTCTAGTAAAAATGTTAATGTTTATATGCAGTCTAAATTTGCTCCTGTTAAGGACTTGACCTTCCATATTTCTAAAAAAGTTAATTTCAATCAAATGAAGGCTATTTATGGGTTTAATGAATCAACTAATTTAGCTCACCTTCATGTTCCACTTGTTCAAGTAGCTGATATTTTAGTTCCTCAGTTAGAAGAATTTGGTGGTCCTAAGCATATTGTTGTTCCTGTAGGTGTTGACCAAGATCCTCATTTACGTTTAACACGTGATATTGCAAGTCGTCTTCGTGAAGATTATGGTTTCATAGCTCCTAGTTCTACTTATCATCGCTTTTTAACAGGCCTTACCGGTGGAAAAATGTCCAGTAGTCAGGAAAAGACTGCAATTTTCTTAAATGATACTTCCAAACAGGCTGAAAAGAAAGTTAAATCAGCTAAAACTGGTGGAAGAGAAAGTTTAGAAGAGCAAAAAAAGCTTGGTGGTTGTCCTGATAATTGTGTAATTTATGAATTACTCCTTTACCATTTAATGGATTCTGATAAAGACCTTCAAGAGGTTTACAATAACTGTAAATCTGGAACTCTCCTTTGTGGGGAATGTAAAATGAGAACCGCTGAATTAATGAAGTTTTTCTTTGAAAAATTATCTAAGAAACAAGAAAAATCTCTTAAAGTAGCTGAAAATATTATTGATGATATGGATTAGCTAATTAATATAGATTAGCTAATTTTTATTAATTCTATTATTGTTTTATTTATTAATTTATTTATATGGGTTGATTTTGTTTATATGTTTTCCAATTACTCTAAATTACTTAAAAAAGAAATAATTATTGCCTTTAAAAACAATAGATTCTTAGTTCTATTTTCTACTGTACTATTTTTAGGCTCTATGCTTACAGGCTATATATTTTCAGGTTTTCTAGCTAGTTTTTTAACTCCTATTGTTTCTAATTTCAAAGAACGCGTAGTTAGTGGTGAAATTAAAATAGAAACTTTTTCTATTTTTAAAAATAACTTAAATGTAATTATAATGATGTATGTTGGAGGAATTGCTTTAGGTATTCTTCCTGCAATAATATTAGTATATAATGGGCTTTTTATTGGCTATTTTGCGTCTTTATCAGTTAATATTAGCAAATTTCTAATTTTAACACTGCCTCATGGAATTTTTGAGATTCCTGCTATTATTCTAGCTGCTAGTGCTTCATTTGTCTTTGTTAAGTTTATTATTTTATTTATTAATAATCTTATTTCCTATAAAGAAATAGCTAATAGGAATATTAACCTTAATAATAATTTTAATTATAATAATTCTCATGATATTAGCCGTAATAATAACAATAGTTTTAATCCTAATAGTAGTGATGAGATGATCAATAACTTTGATCTTCCTGAATTGACAATTAAACAACGTTTAGACATTGCATTTAAACATAATGCTAATTTAATTTTACAATCACTTATATTATTTGGAATAGCTATTTTATTAATGTTTATAGCTGCAATTATTGAAGCTAATTTAACCATTCCAATTGCTAGCTATTTTAGCTAGATTATTTTTTATTTAATTCTTTTTAAAAACACAGACTATATTAATATTATTAATACCATAATTTTTATTAATAATATCTTATATTTTATTAATATAAATAACTTTAATAATAACTAAGTTAATAATTATATAATGTTATATGTCATAGTAAATAATAATAAAACTAAGAATTATAATTGCTAGGATATTAATAATAATATCTATAATATTAATATAAACAAAGATAATCTTAATAAATTTATCAACAATAATCTTAATATTAATAAAATTACTAATAATACTAATAA
>JBOFHT010000079.1:0-7229 GCA_051649785.1 Methanobacteriaceae archaeon | reverse complement strand
TGAAATAATACAAAAAGCATTTCCATTATATATTTCAATAATATTAATAATTTTTAAATTATTTGCCTCTGTTAAATCTTTTATTTCATTTAATAAATATTTAGAAAACCCATATTTAGTATAATTTAACTTATCCAGCCAATCTTTTGAGTAAAATACATTAAAAAACAATCCTCCTTTTTTTAGAACTCTTTCTACTTCATTAAAAGATTTATCCACATTTTCCCAAAAATAAATTGTATTAACTGTATAAATTTTATTAAAAAATTCGTCTTTAAATGGCATTTTTTGAATATTAGCGATTTCAAGATTTAATAATCCACTAATAATATCAGATTTATACTTCCTATATGTCTTATGGACCATATCCTCTGAAATATCAATACCATACATTTTATTGTTTTCTCTATTAAAATTTATATTCTTGATTAATTTATTTATTAAATAGCCATTTCCAAACCCAATATCTAAAATATAATCATGATTTTCAATAGAAATATTATCTAAAATTGTTTGATAAGCTTTTTTATTTACTCTATTCATAAAAAGAGTAGAAAAATACCCTCCAATACCATGAGGTTTATAGAATTGAGATGAAATATACTTAATAATTTTATTTAAAATAATATCACCTAAAAAAAATATCTTATTTTCATAAAAATAAATAATGATGAAGACAATAATAATCTCGATACTAATTTAATATTAATTAATAACTAGTATAAATACTAACACATATACTAACAACATGAATAAATAAATATATGAATAAATAAATTTAATAAAAAAGCTAAATATGAAAATAGAAAAGAAAAAGAAAGGTTAAATAAAAACCTAAACAACACCATGAGCCATCATTGCTTCAGCAACTTTCTCAAATCCTGCAATATTAGCACCTATAATATAGTTACCATCTACTCCGTATTCTTTTGCTGCTTTATCAATTTTTTCATAGATACTAATCATAATATGCTTTAATTTAGAATCTACTTCTTCAAATCCCCAACATAATCTTGCACTGTTTTGAGCCATTTCAAGTGCACTAGTAGCTACTCCCCCTGCATTTGCTGCTTTCCCAGGTAAGAATACAACACCAGCACTTAAAAATATTTTAGTAGCATCTAACATAGTAGGCATGTTAGCCCCTTCACCTACATATTTAACACCATTTTTAACAAGTTTTTCAGCAGCATTAGCATCTAATTCATTTTGAGTAGCACAAGGCAAAGCTACATCACATTTCACACTCCAAATATTAGTACTGCCTTCTGTAAACTCAGCATGAGGGTGAATTTTAACATATTCCGAGATACGTTTTCTTTCAATCTCTTTAATTTGTTTAATAAGTGGTAAAGATATACCATTCTCATCATAGATATAACCTGAGGAATCAGACATAGCTATAACATTTGCACCTAACTGCATTGCTTTTTCAGCAGCATAAATAGCTACATTTCCTGAACCTGAAACAATAACAGTTTTACCTACAAAATTGTCCCCTCTTTCTCTTAAAGCTTCTTCAGTAATGTAAACAAGTCCATAACCAGTAGCTTCTTTACGTACAAGAGAACCACCAAATTCTAAACCTTTTCCAGTTAAAATACCAACACTTTCATTAGCTAAACGCTTGTATTGACCATATAAAAAGCCAATTTCCCTTGCACCAACACCAATATCTCCAGCAGGAACATCACTATTAGCTCCAATATGTTTAGATAGTTCAGTCATAAAACTTTGACAGAACCTCATTACTTCGTTATCAGACTTTCCTTTAGGATCAAAGTCACAGCCACCTTTACCCCCACCAATAGGAGTTCCAGTTAAACTGTTTTTAAGAATTTGTTCAAAACCTAAGAATTTAATAACAGATAAATTTACAGAAGGATGGAAACGAAGTCCGCCTTTATATGGACCAATAGAACTATTAAATTGTACACGATATCCTCTGTTTACTTGTATTTTGCCATCATCATCAATCCAAGGAACTCTGAACATTATAACACGTTCTGGCTCAATAAAACGCTCTAATAAAGAAGCTTCCTGATATTCAGGGTGCTTTTCAAATACTAATTCCAAGGACTCTAAAATTTCAGTTGCAGCTTGAATAAACTCTGGTTCATTAGAATTCTTCCTCTTTAAATCTTCTAATACATCATAAACATAAGACATGAATTTGCTCCTTTGTATTTTTAAAAATAAGGTTAAAAAGTAAATTTATAAAAGATAATATAACAAACAACAATATAAATAGACATAATAAAATGTAATACACAAAGTACAATATAATGCAATAAATCACAATCTACTGAACGAAATACAATAATCTAACACTACCCTAGTATAATTAAATAAATATAAAATAGTTAACACTTTATTAAAATATTGGTAGCTATAAATATATTGCTATATTAAATAAATTTATGTTTTAATACTATTTAATATTTTCCTTAATAAATAGTTTAATAAAAATATAGTTAAAATTAAACAAATTATAAAAAAAATAAGAAAAATTAGCAAAATATTAAATAAAATTTAAAATATTATTATAATAGTATTAAATCATTTATTAATATACTTTTCTAATAATTTTACTATATATTAACTAAGTTTACTGAACTTTTTTAATAATTTAAATTATGGTTAATTATTATAGGTTTATTAAACCATTGCAGAATAATGTAATTATTAGAATATAATCTAATTATTAAGAATTAATGTGAATATCAATACTAGTAATAATAATAATAATAATAATAGCAATACCAATAGGATAATACTAATAATATAATAATAATGATAGAAATAATGACTCCCTAATCATACATCCATAATCATATCAACTATTCTAAAGCAACTACTTTAATATCACAACTAGTATTAGTAAGTTAGTAAGTGTAAGGAGTAATATAAATATATAGATTTATATAAATCAACAAATATATTATTTATAGTTGTAGATATATATTTGTAGCTATAAATAATAATAAATATAATATCACAAATAAATAATTTAGTGGTGGTAATATCAAAAATACAGATAATTCTAATACAAATAATAGTAATGAGAGTAATAATAATAATGGCAATAGCCCCAATGATACTAATCTACAGAATTATAATCTTTTAAAGATATTACAGATATTTTTAACTCTTTTAATAATATTTACAATAATAGATATAACATTATTATCTATTTTAACAATAGCTACATTAAAGCCAGCTACAATAGCAAATATCCTTATATTTGATGCTATTGTTTCATTTGTATTAATAATTGTATTTATATATAATCGATTAAATCAAAAATTTATTAAAAATAAAAATACTTTTCTAGATTTAAAGAGATTTATATTAATTATATTAGCTTTAATACCTTATGAATTTATAATAGGTCTATTTGGACTAATTTCAACAGGATCTAATCTTGATTCATCTACATTATCATTAACTATAATAGCAATAATAGTTATTTTAAGAATTATACATATAATTGCATTATTATATTCATTTAAAAAAATTGGATCATCATTTGTAATATTTACGAAAAAAGCCAAGTTAGATTATGGAATTGTACTTATAATACTCACATTTCTTATTGGATCATACTTATTCTTTGCAGTGGAACATGGATTAAATCCAGAAGTAGCTAGTTTCGAAGATTCTTTGTGGTACACAGTTGTATCAATGACAACAACAGGTTATGGTGATATTATCCCTGTTACAAGCATAGGTAGAATTATTGGATCGATATTAATGATAAGTGGAGTTGTATTTGCAGGATTTGCCACGGCTTCAACGGCTTCAGTACTTATTAATGAATTAAAAACCAAAAAAGAAGAAGAGAATAGAAAATTAGTTAAAGAATTTGAAAAAGCAGTAAATGAAAATAAAAAAGAATTTGATGAAATAAAAGGAAAATTAGATGATATTGCAAAAAAATAGATAAGGTAGCTAATAAGAATAATTATAATAAAAATAGTAATAATAAGAATAGTAATAATAACAATAATATAATGTATAATGAGGAGTTATATGAGTAGTAATGAAAAAAAACCAGTTTATAATAGTAAAAGAGAAATGATAATAGAAAGTCTATTAATATTTTTACGTGGACTATTTATGGGGTCTGCAGATGTGATTCCCGGAGTTTCTGGAGGGACCATTGCATTAATAACTGGAATATATGAAAGATTAGTTCATTCCATAAGTAAAATAGAATTTAGCTTTATTAAGCCATTATTTAAAAGAAATTTTAGAGAAAGTAAAAAGTTACTCTTGAAAGAAATTGACTTCCCATTGTTCATACCCTTATTTGGAGGAGTAGCAATAGCTATTTTATCATTATCTAAAGTAATAGGATTTTTATTATCAAATTACGAAGCACTTACATTTGCATTTTTTTTAGGATTGATATTATCTTCAGCATATGTGTTATATACTCATTTACCCCATATTTCAGCTAAATCATTAGGATTAGCTATTTTAGGGTTTATTTTTGGAGTGGTATTTGTTGGATTAAATCCAATAGCAACTAATCATAGCTTAGTTATTATATTTTTCTCAGGAATGTTGGCTATTTGTGCTATGATACTTCCAGGAATATCTGGAGCATTTATATTACTTTTAATTGGACAATACGACTATATGTTAAATGCATTAAATACATTGAAGTTTGATTCAATAATAGTATTTATAGCTGGAGCTGTAATAGGGTTATTAGGGTTTTCAAAAGTATTAGATAAATTAATTAAAAATCATAAAGATATTACAATAGCATTCTTAATTGGATTAATGGTAGGAACATTAAGAATTCCTGTAGATAAAATAGTTCCAGAAATACAAGTATCTCAAGAATTATTATTACCAGTTATTGTATTAATGGTAATTGGATTTTTATTAATTGTAATATTAGAGAAAAAATTCAACTATATTAAATAAAAATATTAAAAAATTAGAATTATTAAAAAATAGACCTTAAATAAATTAATAAATAAATTTAAGAATAAAAGAATTTAAAAAAGTAATATAAAATACTATAATTTTATATTATGACTTTCTTTTTTAAGTTTTGGAACTTCAATTGTTAAAACTGAATTTTCATATCTAGCTTTAGCTTCTTTATGTTTTACTATACTAGGTAACTCAAATACTCTTTTTGTTTCACCATGACTACGTTCCCTTTGAATAAATGTTAATTCATCATCATCTTTAGATATAGGTTCATAGCAAATTTCAATAGAGTCTTCAAATACATTAATATCAATAGTTTCCTTATTAACATTAGGAATATCTGATTTTAAAATAATGGAGTCTTCATTTTCAATAATATCTGTTAATGGCACAGGTTTTACATATTTATTTACCTTTTTACCAAATTCTTCTTGTTTTGATTTAATTGAAGAATAAAAGTCAGCTAAACCATCTTCTAGTTGTTTGCGAGTTTCAGAAAGCTTTTCATCAGATTTATATTCTTCTTTAATTTCACTGAACTTAGCACTTACATCATCAATTGTTTCTTTAGCTTTGTTAGCTAATTCTTCAGCAATTTCTGCACTAGATTTAGCATTTTTTTCTTCATTTTCATCAATTACTTCTGCTTCTTTAATATCTTCTACTTTTTCTTTGTTATCTTTAGGATTCGTTTTTATATCTTCAGCTACCATGTTATCACCTTATAATTATATATTTAATATATTTATTATTCTAAATTAATTTATACAACTAATTAAAGCATTAAATTAAACTAAATTTATTTTATTTTTATTAGGAGTTTATTATTGTTTTTACTATGAGTATTAAAAATATCATCAATAAAAATTTTATCCCCAATTGCTTTAATTTTATTGATAGAAATGATTTTCTTTTTTCCAAAACCTAATTTAGAAGATAAATTTGATTCTTTTAGAATAATAGATTCAATTCTTTTTAAATCTTTATTAATTTCAATATCATTTACAATACCAATAATATTTCCTGCATTATCAATAGCTTCTTTGCCTGACAAATCTTCCATGAAATCCATCTATTCACCCCTTATAATTATTTTATAGATTTTCATATTTACGGCATTTTAGTAACTTTCATTTACTAAATATATAATTCATTATAAATATATTTTTCTATTAAGTAGTAAGTAAAAGATAGTATAAATTAAAAAATAATATAAAAATTTAATAAAATTAATAAATAAATTAAATAACTAACATACCATTAAATAAATAGCTAATTGATATATTATTGATGAATTCAATAAATTAGCTAAGAAAATAACTAATTAATATTATTAGGATTTTCTTTTTCTAAGAATATCCCAAACTTTACTATTAGATTTTGGTGTTTTATTAATTAAATTATAAACATTAAGAATATTATCTCTTGAATTTTCATTTAAAGGAATAATATCATAATTTTGTGAATCATTAATATCAACTAAATAAATTAAAACTTTTTTATTTACTTTAAGATTCCCTTTAGACTTTATTTTTAATTCGGATAAAAACATTTCAAGTTGATTGTATTGGCGAATGATATCATCAAATTCTTCCTTATCATCATCAACAGAAACTTGATAAGGAATGCTTTCCATAATATTGTTAATATTTTTATCAATTATATTTAATGAATATTTAATAGCTACTTTGTTAGAAGGAACAAAAATATCATCCATCTTAGGTAATTGTTTAAATATAGCTACATTTTCATTAGCATAGCTAACTATATTATACTTTAACTCACTTTTATCAGAAATTAAACTTAATTCCTCTGAATTAAACATAGCAAAACCTCATAATTTTCCATAAAATGAATATTGTAATTAATTAAACTATGTTATTAATGGTATAAATAGTTTTCATGAAACTGGAAAATTAAAGAAAATAAAGAATTAGAGAGAATTATATAAACTAAAGACTATGAAAAAAGAAAGCTAAAAATAAATTAAACTAAAAATAAATAAAAAGAGGAAGAAAAAAACTGAAAAAGATGAAAGGAAAAACTAAAGTAATGAAAAATTAATTACTATTAACTAACTTCTTAGCTAGAGGAGTAATATTCTCAGATAAAATATCCTTTAAAAACTCACCAGTATAAGTTCCAGACTTAGCTACTTCCTCAGGAGTTCCAGTAGCAACTATTTCTCCACCACCATCCCCTCCTTCAGGGCCCAAGTCAATAATATAATCTGCTGTTTTTATAACATCAAGATTATGTTCAATTACAACAACCGAATT
>JBOFHT010000078.1:0-10932 GCA_051649785.1 Methanobacteriaceae archaeon | reverse complement strand
GATTATCTTCTAATATACTAATATTTTCAGATACAGAATTACCAGTACAAGTAATACAGTTCCCATATATTTTATTTTTTAGTGTTTTAATAACAGCAGGAATTCCTCCTGCATTATGTAAATCTAACATAGTATGGATACCAGCAGGACTAATAGATGCAATATGAGGGACTTCTTTACTAATTTTATCAAAAAGGTCTAGATTGACTTTTATTCCTTTATCCTTTAATTCATTAGCTATAGCTGGGATATGGAGTGCTGTATTAGAAGAACCTCCTAATGCCATGTCAATAGCTAAAGCATTTATAAATGAATTTTGAGTCATAATATCTGAGGGCTTTAAATCTTCTTTAACCATATCTACAATTCGCTTACCTGATTCATTGGCAATAGCTACTTTATCTTCATCTACAGCATGAATAGTTCCACATCGTGGTAAACTCATTCCCATAGCTTCTACAACACATGCCATAGTATTAGCTGTAAAAAGGCCAGCACAAGATCCTTCACCTGGACAAGCACATCTTTCAAGTTCATCTAGTTCCTCTTCACTCATATCGCCAGATGAAACAGCACCTACGCCTTCATAAACACTAATTAAATCAACATTTTTTCCTTTAAAGTTACCTGGAAGCATAGGTCCTCCAGTTACAACAATAGTTGGAATATCTAGCCTTGCAGCCGCCATAACCATACCGGGAACTACTTTATCACAAGTAGGAATTAAAACAAGACCATCTAAACTGTGAGCAAGTGCCATTGTTTCTACAGTGTCAGCAATTAACTCACGTGAAGGGAGGGAGTATTTCATACCATCATGGTTCATAGCTATTCCATCACAAATAGCTATTGTATTAAATTCAAATGGGACTCCTCCACCCGTTTTTATTCCACTTTTAACAGACTCAGCTATTTTTTTAAGATGGATATGCCCTGGAACAATGTCTGTAAAGCTGTTAGCTATGCCTATAAAAGGTTTCTTAAAGTCATCATCTTGAAGACCACAAGCACGTAAAAGAGACCTGTGAGGAGCTCTTTGTATTCCTTTTTTAATATTATCACTTTTCATATAATCACGGATAAGTTTTTTTATAAATGGTTTAAAGTCCAATAAATTCAAATGGTTTATTTAAAAATTCAATAACTGAAATAGCTGGCTTTGCAATAGTTGGGAAAATGTAAGTAGCTATAATTAAGATAATCAATACCGAAACAACGGCTATTAAAACAATTCTATCATTTTTATCTTTAGTAAAGTAAATTAAAATACTACTAAATGCTAAAAATCCAATCCCTATTAAAAGTGGAGTAAAATTAACATTACTTGAATTTTCATTACTATTTGCATTATCAATCTTTGCATTAGTGTTAAGGGGAGCTGTACTATTTAATTCACAAGCAGTAATAAGACGTTCTTTAGTAGAACCAACAGGATTACATGTAATTAGGTATAGGGTTTGACTTTTATTTGAAACTGGGAGAAGGTAGTTACTAGAAACAATTGTAGAGTTTTTAACAGTATAAGTAGCTTCGCCAATACCTGGCCATTCAACATAGACACTTTCACCAGGATTAAGTTTATCTAAGTTTAAGAAAGGAGAACCTTGTAATGTTCGGTGACCAAATATTACAATATCTCCCTTACTAGGGGCAAAGGACATTGGTTCAAAATAAACACCATCTGATATAGATATGTTGTTAAGTGACTCATTAACATTTATTGAAGGAATTATAACTTCTGGTGGTGTTGAAACACCTGGAAAATTAGCATTAGGGCTTAATACAACTGAGTTATTATCCTCGCCTATGTTTATTCCAACTATATCAGGCGAATAATAGCTAATTTCAATCATAGCATACATAGAAACGACTATTAAACAAATGGCTAAAACAATTGTAGATATTCTAATTGGGAGCTTCATTTTATCACATTAATAGGATTATTAGTATTATAAATATTTATAAGTGTTATTACATTTTTAATGGTTGATACATGATATTATGTTTTATAAATTTATATTAATTTAATATATGTCATTACTAGATATTAAAATTTTTGTTGAATTAATTGAAGGCACTGTCAAAATGTTAGTTGTTGGAAAAAATTAATTTTAAAAATTGTAACAGCTAAGAAATTTACAGTCCCTAATTGATCTAATTTAAAAAATCAAGATAATAGGTTGCACCCTCCTATTTTTTTAACTAATGTTATAATTAAAATAAAAGATGAAACTTAGAAGTTGTAAAACAAGGTGGTGCTATCTACTAATGATAAATTATTAAAATTTATTGATATTTTGAAAATAAGTAAAAAAAGAAATAAGAAAAGTATATAAAAAAATATTGAAATTATAAAAACTTTTAATAAAATATAATATTAATGAATTTAAGTTAAAATAGAAATAAATCTATTTTAACCAAGAATTCTTTTTATATCTTCTTCTGGATCTCCCATTGGTCTTAAACCATAAGTTTCTACTAAGAAGTTTATAATATCGTCATTTGCCCAAGCAGGGAGTATTGGGCCTAAAATAATGTCTTTTTTGCCTAAAAAGAGTAAGCTCCAAAGAATAGCTACTGCTTTTTGTTCCATCCAGCTACAAACTATTGTAAGTGGGAGGTCATTTAACTCTACATCAAATAAACCACAAAGTGCTACTGCTATTTCAACTGAAACAATAGCATCATTACATTGGCCTAAATCAATAAGTCTTGGAACTCCTTCAATATCACCTAAATCTAAATCATTAAATCTGTATTTTCCACAAGCTAATGTTAAAACAACAGTATCGCTAGGTAATTTTTCTACAAATTCACGATAATAGTTTCCTTTTTGAGATGGGGAGTCACATCCACCTACTAAGAAGAAATGTTTAATTTTTCCAGCTTCTACAAGTTCTTTAATTTTAGGAGCTAGGGATAAAACAGTAGATGCACCAAAACCAGTAGTAAATGTTTTTTGAACTGGTTCTTCTTCTAAATCTCCTAATTCTAAGGCTTTAGCTATAACATCTGAGAAATCATAGTCATCAATATGATTAGTTTCAGGTAATTGGCAAACTCCATGGGTAAATACTCTTTCTTTATAGCTATCTTGAGGAATAAGTCCACAGTTAGAAGTTATAAGAATTGCAGCATTGTATTTAGAAAAAGTTTTTCTTTGATCAAACCAAGGACCACCTAATTGTCCAACAAGATGGTCATATTTACTTAATTCTGGATAACCATGAGCTGGAAGCATTTCTGAGTGAGTATAAACATTAATTCCTTTACCTTCAGTTTGCTTTAACAATTCAGACATAGCTTTTAAGTCATGTCCTGTTACAATAATGGCTGGGCCTTTCTTTGCACCAACTTCAACAGTAGCTGGAACTGGTTCGCCAAAGCTTTCAATATGTGCCTTTTTTAAAAGTTCCATTACTTTAATATTAGCTTCACCTGCATCTAAACCAGCTTGAATAAGTGATGGAACATCAAAATTCACATTGGTAAGTGTTGTATAAAGTCCTTTAGCTAAAAATTCATCTACATCACTGTCATTGTATCCAAGAGAATGTGCATGGTTTGTATAAGCTGAAATTCCCTTAAGTGCATAGATTAAGTTGTCTTGTAGTCTAGCTACTGTAGGTTCCTTTCCACAAACACCTTTAACATTACACCCAGTACCATTTGCTGTTTGAGCACACTGATAACAAAACATATCCATATTTTCCTTCATTTTTTCATCTCCATAATTTATTGTTTATTGATAATTTATTAATTGTTAATTAAATTTTTAACTTATGCAATGATTTTAATAATTGATATTTATCAAAAGAACCTTTATTATAGTGTGAGACATTAAAAATTTAAATAATGGTTTTTATTATTTTAATTAAAATCCTTTATTTCTTAAAATAAGGATTTTATCTAAGAATAATTTTTTAAATATTATAAATTTTAATGTCGTGAACTATAAAAAGGTATTCTATTTAATTATTATTAATTATTAAATAACAACTAGTTGTATAGGTTATATTATAAACTTCCATATATAAACAATTTTTGTCACTAAAAGAGTATAAAGTAAAACACTTATATTATAAAGTTAATATTATTAAATATATTTTATTTTAATAGATTTTATTCCAATTATACTTTACTTTAACAGATTATAATTATAGGAACGGTTTTTTTAAATGGAAAATGAAATAATATCAGCATTAAAAATTATGGGATTAACAGAATATGAATCATTAGCTTATATTAGTTTATCTTCTATGATAACAGCTACAGCAAGTGAAATAAGTGAAAATTCAGATATTCCAAGATCTCGTGTTTATGAAGTATTGAAGCTACTATCTAAAAAAGGATTTATAGAAATCGAAACTGGAAAACCACTTAAATACACAGTAATCCCACCTTCTACAGTATTTAAATCAAACAAGGAGCAAATTATCACTGAACTTGATAATGCAGAAGAAGAACTTAATATGAGATATGAAACACATATTTCAAAAGTTCCAGCTCCAATATGGATGATAAGAGGAATAGAAAAAATAGTTAAAAAGGAATTGGAAATTATATCAAGAGCAAAGCACAGTGTGAATATTAGAATAGGATTCTTATTTGAAGGAGAGCTAGAACAAGAAGCATTAATGAAAAAAGTAAAAGCTGCTGTTAATCGTGGAGTAGATGTTAAAATAATGATTGGAAGCTATTCCTACATAAATGGGAAAAAAGTTAATATAATTGATGAATTAGGTGCTAATGAGTATGGTGCAACTAAGTACTCTAAAAAAACTACTAGTGCCAATTCAGCTGCAAAATACAGCTTTACTAGTACTACTAGTAGCAATAGCCCTAAAATAATTAATCATGGCCTCCCTAAAGTTAAAATGATTATAAGGGACAATAAAGAAATGATGCACATATTTGCCAAATTCAATGATACTGGAGAAATAGTTACAGGAAGTGCTATTGGAATCTTAAATCACTATGATGAAGTAGCTAAAATATATAATGATAGATTTGAGAATATGTGGACTAAAAAACTTAATAAAAAAGCTAAAAAATAAAATTATAATTTATTTAGAGAAATCCTTCGAATTTTTAGAATATTATCAAAACCCTTTTCCCAAACCTTTTTAATTTTTACCATACAATCATGCAAATTAGAATCACTTGATAAATATAAATAGTATGAAATATATAATAATATAATAAAATTAATACATATAATAAAGGTGATTTATATGATAGCTGAAACTAATATTTACTCACGATATCAAACTGTAATTCCTAAAGAAATTAGGAAAAAGGTAGGAATTAAAAAAAATCAAGTAATAGAATGGAATATAAACAAAAATGGTAAAGTAGAATTAAGTTTTAGGGAAAAAATTAGCCATGATGATGTTAAAGGTATGATAAATCTAAAAGAAAAAACAAATGCTGTAAAATTAGTAAAAGATTTATATAAAAAAGGCGATAAGCAATGAAAATATTCATAGATACTAATTTTTTCATAGGTTTTTTTATAGAATCTGATTATTGGCACAAAAGAACAGTTGAATTATTAGAAGAAATAAAGAATTATGAATTAGTGATTTGTAACACTGTTTTAAATGAAATAATAACATTAATAGGAATGAAAACAAACAAGAAACAAGCTTCAATTGTATATAATTATTTGAAAGATAATTACACAATATTTAATGAAAGTACTATAGTTAATATTAATGATAAAATAATGGAAATTTATCTAAAAAATAATACTAAATTATCCTTTACAGATTGTTCAATAATTGAATCTATGAAAGAATTAGAAATAAAAAAACTAGTAACTTTTGATAAAGATTTTGATAGAATTAAAGAAATAGAAAGAATACACTAACTATATAATAGATGAATATTTCAATGTTACTTCTATAGTGGAAAAAGAATTTTCTTGATACTTTAAATATAAAATGTAGGATTTGCTATGAAAATTGAAAATCTTAATGTCTTTGAGTATCCTCTTAATACAAAATATAAAAATATCTTTTTAAAATAACTAATTAATGATACTTATAAATAATAATATTTATAAAAATAGTATAGTATAAATAATTAGTAAATTCTATAATTCAACTTACACAATTCAAACTGATTTATAATTAGGTGATTTAATGCGAACATTATTAGTTCATTCAGATTATTTAAAATACAAAGTGAAAAATAAAACCCCTATAGCTGAAGAAATTGAAGACACTAAAAAAGAAGGTGCTTTTGAAGAATCTTTAGTTGTATTTGTAGCTGTTGAAAAAGAAGATGAATCCGATCCCGAGCAAATAGCTAAAAACCTTGTCCAAGAAGTTAAAAGTGTTTATAATCAAGTTAAAGCTAAAAATATTGTAATTTATCCTTATGCTCATCTTTCATCATCACTATCTTCTCCCAAAGTAGCTATTAAAGTTTTAAAAGATGTAGAAGAAGCGTTAGCTAGTGCTGACTTTGAAGTTGTAAGAGTTCCATTTGGTTGGTATAAATCATTTGAAGTCTCTTGTAAAGGACACCCTCTTTCAGAACTCTCAAGAACACTTAGCTGTGAAGATAAATGTGGATGTGGATGTGGAGATACTGATGAAGGTAGTGAAAGTAACGATGCAGATGATCCAGATGTTGAAGAAGGTGAAGAATCTAAATTCTATATTTTAAATGGTGATAATGTAGTTGAGCTATCTGATTTTGATTTTAAAGCTGAAAATGTTAATAATGACTTAAAAAAGCTTATGGAATACGAAATTGGTGAAGGAACTTCAACTGGTGATGAACCGCCTCATGTTAAAATAATGAAAGAAAAAGAGCTTTGTGATTATGAACCTGCGGCTGATGTAGGTCATTTAAAATGGTTCCCAAAAGGACGTTTAGTTAGAGACCTTTTATCTGATTATGTTTATAACTTAGTTGTGGATAATGGGGCTATGCCGATAGAAACCCCTATTATGTATGATTTAAGTGATAAAGCTATTAGTGAACATGCAGAGAAGTTTGGGGAACGTCAATATAAAGTTCAAACAAAGCGTGAGCTAATGCTTAGATTTGCATGTTGTTTTGGTGCATTTAGAGTTTTATCTGACTCATTTTTAACTTGGAAAAATTTACCTGCTAAAGTTTATGAATTATCTACTTATAGCTTCCGTCTTGAAAAAAGAGGGGAAGTTGTAGGTCTAAAGCGTTTACGTGGATTTACTATGCCTGATCTTCATACTGTTTGTGCTGATTTAGACCAATCATTAACTGAGTTTGAAAACCAAGTAGCTATGTGTTTAAAAACTGGTGAAGATTTTAATGTTAATTATGAGATTATTTTTAGAGCTACTAAAGACTTTTATGGACAATACAAAAATTGGATGCACAAGTTAGCTAAAGATATAGGTAAACCTATGATTTTAGAGATTATTCCTGAGAGAAAACATTACTGGGTTTCTAAAATGGACTTTGCTGCTATTGATTATTTAGGAAGGCCTATAGAAAACCCTACTGTTCAAATTGATGTTGAAAGTGGGGAGCGTTTTGGGATTAATTATCTTGGAGAAGATGAAAAAGAAGCTTATCCAATTATATTACATTGTAGCCCAACTGGAAGTATTGAAAGAGTTATTTGTAGCTTACTTGAAAAAACAGCTACTGACTTAAAAGATGGTAATGTTAAAGAACACCCTCCTATGCTACCTTTATGGCTATCTCCAAGCCAAGTAAGAATTATTCCAATAGCTGATAGACATATTAGTTTTTGTGAAGGATTAGCTGATGAATTAGCTACTGCTAATATTCGTGCTGATATTGATGATAGAAGTGAAACATTAGGTAAAAAAATTAGAACTGCTGGTAAAGATTGGGTTCCTTACACCCTAGTCATTGGAGATAATGAGATAAAAAGTGATACTTACAGTATCTCAATTCGTGATGGTAATAAAAAGCAAGACATGACTACAAGTGACTTAATCCAAGATATTAGTTCTAAGAATTCTAACATGCCATTTAGATCCCTACCTGTAAATAGATTACTTTCAAAAAGAATTAATTTCCAATAGGATTTTAATTTTTTAAATTTCAATATTACTTACAATATAATAGCTATATGCAAAATTTATTATATAATTAATTATATACTATTAAACTATAGTAAGATAATTGACATATCAACTTTTAATAATCTTTATGAAATTAATATGAGTTATAAAAATACTTATGAAATTACTATAAATACTTATAAAATTTGTAAAAATTTTAATAATACATTATAATTTGGAGGATATAGAATGTATAATATTGGAGAAGCACTTATTGGTGACGGCAATGAAATTGCACACATTGATTTAATTATAGGGACTAAAGACAGCCCAGCTGGAGCTGCATTTGCAAATGGAATGACTCAGTTATCTATTGGTCACACACCTGTACTTTCAGTTATTAGACCTAATTTAATGACAAAACCATCTACTTTAATTGTTCCTAAAGTAACTATTGGTGAATTAGAAGATGCTAATAAAATATTTGGACCTGCACAAACTGCAATTGGGAGAGCAGTAGCTGATGCTGTAGAAGAAGGACTTATTCCGAAAGAAGAAGCTGAAGATATTGTTATTATTGTAAGTGTATTTATACACCCTGAAGCAACTGACTATAGAAAAATTTACCAATATAATTATGGGGCTACTAAATTAGCAATTAGAAGGGCTATGGGTAACTATCCGTCTATTAATAAAGTTTTAGCTGAAAAAGACAGAGGAACTCATCCAGTCATGGGCTTTAAAGCTACTAGATTATGGAGTCCACCTTACTTACAAGTTGCACTAGATCTTGATAATTTAGAAGTAATGGAGAAAATTATTAAAGATGTTCCTAATAGAGAAAGAGTTCTTTTAGAAGCAGGTACTCCACTTATTAAGAAATTTGGTGTTGGAGTTGTATCTAAAATCAGAGAATTGGCACCTGATTCATTTATTATAGCTGATTTGAAAACACTGGATGTTGGAAGAATTGAAGTTAAAATGGCTGCTGATGAAACAGCTGATGCAATAGCTATTTCTGGTTTAGGTACTATTGAATCTATTGAAAAAGCTATTCATGAAGCTCAAAAACAAGGTATTTACTCAATTCTTGATATGATGAATGTGTCTGACTTTGAAGAAAAATTAAGTGCTATTAATCCTAACTTA
Organism: Methanobacteriaceae archaeon; assembly: GCA_051649785.1. Lineage (GTDB taxonomy): Archaea > Methanobacteriota > Methanobacteria > Methanobacteriales > Methanobacteriaceae > JBOFHT01. The sequence goes on along the minus strand of JBOFHT010000078.1, from coordinate 1,750 downwards.
AAGCCAAATATTGTTTTATTACACAGAAATGTTGATCTTGAAACATCTAAAGCTGAAAAAGGTGAGGATGTCTCAGATATGACTGAATGGGGTAATATAAAAGCTATTAAGAATTTATTAGGAGAAAAAGGTTTAGTAGCTGTTGCAGGTGGAATCACTCCATCTAATGTAGAAGAGGCTATTACCAAAGGTGCAGACATTATTATTGCGGGTAGATATATTATTGGTTCTAGAGATGTTAGAAGATCTGCAGAAGACTTTTTACACCACTTCCCAGTTGACCCCGATAACATGCGTCTAGCTCTTGATGAAGATGAATCAGTTTAAATAAATAACTGATTCAGATATTATTGAATATAAAGTAACTATTATGGTTATGACTATGATAGTTAATTAAATATATCGCCTTGTGTCATAGGTATGTTAAATTGAGAAAAAGTAATAGAAAAATAATAGAAAAATAGGAGAAAGAAAAAGTAATAAATAAGAAAAATAGGAGAAAGAAAAAGTAATAAATAAGAAAAATAAGATGAAAAAGCTAATATCGGTAAGATTTGAGATTATTATGACAATAAAGATTCTAATATTTGTTTTCTTATAATAGGTAATCTCATCATAATGCTATTCAATTTTTTTACTAATTTTTGTAGTGCTATCTCATCTTTTTGATGAGATACTCACTTGTGTACTGGTAACTCTTCCTCTGTTTCTTGGTTTATCCTTTGTATTTAAATATGTAGTCCCTTTCATCTTATAATTTTAGTGACTTTTTTCTCCAATATCTACTTTACATCCATAATTCTATATTTTACTTTAAAAGCCCTTAAAAATCATTATTTTATTTTAATATATATGCGGAATTCACTTTTTTGCAAGGAAACATGGGTAATTGAAGTGTATTAAATCAGTATTACAAATATTATAGCATCCGTCAATAGATGTATAACATACGAAACTAGTATATTTTTTGTTTTAAAATACGCGAACATCATGAAAATAGCTCCAAGTCCTTGAATAAGTAATATTGAAACAATATTTCCATAAGCATTAATGTGTAACAGCCCAAAGATTATAATACTTATTAAAGTTGCAATTAAAATACTAAACTTTCGCTTTGAACTTAAATTGTATATTACACCTAAGACTATTAGAAATGTCATTATTTTTAAAAGTTCTTCAGCAAAAATTTGAAGTGGAAATCCTATCCAAAATGCTAATGAATGCAAAGACTCAATAGCAGGATTTGGATTTGTAAAAATTCCTATTTGATGTAATAATATTGCTACGCCCATAGAATAGATATATCCCAAAATCAGAAGCCCTAATATAATAAATATGTCCCATTTTTTAAATTTCTTAACTATAAGATTAAAGTTCCAGTCAGATGCTAAACCAAAGCTTATAACTAAAATTAAAAAGTATAGGGCTCCGGTTACTGTAGAATCTATAGGTATTAAGTCTGCAGGTAAAAATGCAAGTAATTGGAATAAAATAAGTCCAATTACCATAATAATCCATTTTTTAGTAGTTAAATGGGGATTATTATTATAAAATGGGAAATCTAAACCTTTCCTTTCAAATTTAAACATATCTTTTTCTGAAATTTCTTCTTCCTTGGGGGGCATATTAAATCCTCTTTTTATGTATTTTTCATTATCTACCTGTATTTTTTAGTTATTTTCATTAATATTAATTATTACTTTATTATATTATCTTTATTATCTTAAAATGTAATTTTTTAGCTTTCTAT
>JBOFHT010000077.1:0-20169 GCA_051649785.1 Methanobacteriaceae archaeon | reverse complement strand
CTATTATTACTCTTAGTACTTTTATTATTCTTATTAATCTCATTATCATTATTAATTATTTTATTCAAATTTACACCTCCAATTTATAATTGGATTATATTTGTCAAAGTTGATTTGTACTAAGTTTCAACAATATTTTTCCTTATAATTTCAGCCATTTCATTTCTATACTTTTTAGTTTTACTATAATTTTCTGTCCAAGCTGTAACTCTAAGGTTAATGCCTTCACTATCTATATTAACAATATTAATAGTAATTCCTGGATTTTTTAGTGACCAACCCATAGCTGATAATCCTTTTAAAGAATTTTCTCTAAATAAATCAATATTTGTTGTTGTTGGAACTGTAAACTCTAATTTAACTGGAAATCCATCGAAATCAACTTCTGCACAATTTCTATAAGTATAATTAATATAAGGGGTTTTTGAAAGAACTGAGTTTGGAATGGTTACTGTTTTATTTGATTCTGTAATTATTGTGGTTGTTCTAAGGCCTACTTTAATAACTTTTCCTTTATAATCATTTACTTTAATAACTTCTCCAACTTTAACTGTTTTATCTGAAATTACAAATATTCCTGAAATAAAATTCGAGAGAATATCTCTACTTGCAAACCCAATAGCAATACCTACAATTCCTAAACTAACTACTAACCCTGAAACATTAACCCCAAATAGTTCTAGTACCATTACAATAGCTAATATATAAATAATATATTTTACAGTATCTGTTACTAAATGGATTATTGTGGGATCTAAATTAAGATTTTTAATAGAACGTTTAAAAATATTATTGAAAATAAAAACTAAAGCCCTAGCTATAATTAATGTTAAAATAGAATAGATTATTGGAGTAATATATGATTCTAGTATATCTATCATAATTTCACTTTTTCAAATTTTTTAAGCTATTTATTTAGTTTCTTTTTAACTTTAATTTATTTTTTTTATTTCAACTTTATTAGTTTCGCTATTCTTTTTAAGTTCAATAGCCATTAAGTCATATGCAGCTACTGTTTTTGGAAATATTTCCTTAGCTTCTTTTTCTAGTTCTTTAGAATCTATATATCGTGTACTAATATGGGTAATTATTAAGCTTGATGCATTAGCTAGCTTAGCTACTTGTGCGGCATCTTTTGCTGTAGAATGTTGATTTTCAATAGCTTTATCCCTATCTGATTCATTAAATGTTGATTCATGAATAAGAATATCACAATTTTGAGATAAATCAATAACATTTGAATTTGGGGTTGTATCTCCAGAATAAACAATTTTTATCCCAGTTCTATCTTCTCCAAGAACTTGGTGTGGTTCAATGACTTCATCTCCAACTGTTACACACTGGCCATTATGCAATCTCCCAAAATCTGGACCAGGTTTAACTCCAAGCTCAATTGCTTTATCTCTCAAAAACCTTGGTTTCTTTTTTTCTTCAATTGAAAAAGCTAAATTAATTATATTATGTTGTCCCTTACAGTATTTTACTATATATTCATCATTTTCAATTAATGTAAAGCTACTTAATCTATTAATATCAGGTTCATAGTTTTCTAGAGCTTTTGTATTCCTTTTATTGTTGTTACTAGTATTACTGCTATTAGTAGTAGTAGTATTGCTATTAACATTATTGGAATGGGTATTATTATTATTATTACTGCTACTATTATATCCGTCATTTATATTAATTTCATTTATATTAATTTGAAATTGAACATTAGAGCTAGCTAATTCCATAATTGCCTTAAAAACTTTCCCAGTTCCATTTGGGCCGTAAATATCAAGTGGTTCTTCTCTTCCTCTAAAACCCATAGATTGTATAAGGCCAGGTAATCCTAAAATATGATCCCCATGAAGATGACTTATAAATATTTTAGAAATTTTCATAGGGCTTATTTTAGCTAATAAAAGCTGTTTTTGTGTTGATTCTCCACAATCAAATAACATAACTTCTCCAAATGCCTTTAATGCAATAGCAGGATGATTTCTGAATTGTGTAGGCATTGCCGAAGATGTTCCTAAAAAGCTAATTTCCATATAATCACGTTATTTATTATTTATTAATTATTATTATAATGGTGTTATTTTATAGATTTATATGATTTATTGTAGTATTTTTATTATTATCAATATAATTACCAATTAATATAATTGCCATTACTAGAATTGTTAATGTTATTATTGTAATTAGTTATACTATTTCTAGTATTTGTATTGCAATTACTAATTACTTTTTACTTAAATTCTAATAGTACTTTTACTTAAATATTTATATTTAACATAATATTTATAGTTATTAATATTAATATGAGGGCTGTCAATTTCTTAGTTGTTTTTTAAATATTTCCTTTTAAAAAATCAATTAAATTTATATGCTTTATCCCATCTCTTGAAAAGTCAAATTCATCCATAGTTATTACATATTTTGGATAATTATCTTGAATCTTAAGTAATGATTCGAATTCTCGTTTTACAGTACTTTCATCTGCTAGAATATATGAAACTTGGATATATATTGTTTCATCTGCTTTTTTACAAACAAAATCAACTTCTTTTTCTTTAAATTTACCAATTCTTATATTATATCCTCTTCTAAGTAATTCCGTGTATACAATATTTTCTATTGATTGACCAATATCTTTCTCATTATTTCCATAAACTGCTTGTCTAAATCCTAAGTCTGTTAAATAAAATTTTTCGCTGTGATTTAAGATTTTTTTACTAACTAAATCTTCTCTTTTCACTTTGTTAACTAAACAAGCTTCTTCTATATATGATAAATAATTATATATGGTGTTTACTGATACGCTTATTCTATCTTTTTTTAGGTATTTTACAATACTATTTGCAGAGAATAATTGTCCTATATTAGCCATTATAAAAATTAATATTCTCTCTAATAATTCTACATCTCTAATTTCATTTCTTTTAATTATATCTTTAAGAAATATTGAATTATAAAGGTCAGTTAAATATTGGATTTTTTCATTTGTTTTAAATTCTAATATCTGTGGCATTCCTCCATACTTAAGATATTCAATAAACATTTCTTTGTCACTAAATTTTTCATGATTCTTATTATTCCTATTATTCCCATTATTCTTATTGGACTTTTTATAATCTATAAATTCTAAAAATGAAAATGGATAAATTTTTATTTCTATGTAACGCCCTGTTAAATAAGTAGCTAATTCTCCTGATAGAAGTTTAGCATTTGAACCTGTAATGAATATATCATACTTTTTTTCTGCTAAATATGAGTTAATAAGTTTTTCCCAATTTTCAATCTCTTGTATTTCATCAAAAAATAAGTAATTTTTGCCTGTGGGGTTGATTAATTTTTCGATTAAGTTATCTAATTGTTGGATGTTTTTTATATTAAAGTATTCTTTTAACTCAAAGTTTATTAGAATTATATTTTTTTCTTTTACTCCATTTTGCTTTAATTTATCAATAATCTGGAGTAATATTGTCGACTTCCCACAACGCCTAATTCCGCTTATAACTTTAACTATGTTTTTATCAATATATGGTTCAATTATATTTAGATACATCTCTCTTTTAATCATTTTAAAAATTCCTTAGGCATGATTTTTAATTTCGATATAGTGAAAAAATTTTCATTAGTATTTATATTAACTTTTTTGTAATGAAAAAAATACTATAAATATTTAAGTATTTCTATATGCTGAAAAATTTTTATAAGTATTTATATTAACTTTTTTATAATGAAAAAATTCTTAAAAATCTAAAAAATTTCTTTATACTGAAATAATTTTGATAATATTTTATTATATATTTTAAGGTATTTAAATATAATGATTTAAAAAATAGAATTTTATTTAAAAACTAAATTTAACTTAAAAGTAAATTCTGTATATAAAACACAAATTTTTTTAAATAAATTACCAATTAACATTTTGATAGTCCCAGCTATGACTACAACTATTTATTATTATTTAATATTAATTAGATGTAGATTCTTCTTTTTCAATGATTAATTTTAGTAATATATTTAAACTCATAAATTGATATATTTATATTGTTATGAAATGTTCATCAAAACTAGTAAGCAATAACTAGCTAGAAATAATTAATTCTAATAATTCCAATAACTAATAAATTAATAAAAAATAAAAAGGACTAAAAAGATTCATATGATTAAAATAGATGCTGATTTGTGTAAAGGATGTGATTTGTGTATAATATCATGCCCTAAAGAAGTTTATGGGAAGTCTAATGTATCTAACAAAAAAAACATTTATCTCCCTGTTGTTGAAAATGAAGAAGAATGTACTAAATGTCATATATGTGAGATAATATGTCCTGATCAAGCTATTACTGTATCTGATGATAATGATTGCGACACTAATACCAAAGACATTGGTGAAGATTAATAAAAGGGTGATTTTATGGATAGTGAACTTTTTATTCAAGGTAATGAAGCATGTGCAATTGGAGCTATAAAAGCAGGATGTAGGTTCTTTGCAGGATATCCTATAACTCCTTCAACTGAAGTAGCTGAAGACATAGCTGTTATGTTACCTAAATTAGGCGGCTCTTTTATACAAATGGAAGATGAGATAGCTGCTTTGGGTGCTGTAATTGGTGCATCATGGAGTGGTTTAAAAGCAATGACTTCTACATCAGGACCAGGATTTTCTTTAATGCAAGAACATATAGGATATGCACAAATGACAGAGACTCCTATGGTTATTATTAATGTTCAAAGAGGTTCTCCTTCAACAGCTCAACCAACTATGGCTTCTCAAAGTGATATGATGCAAGCTCGTTGGGGGTCTCATGGGGACTATGAACCAATAGCTTTATGTCCTTCTTCAGTTCAAGAATGCTTTGATTTTACTGTAAAAGCATTTGAATTAAGTGAAAAATATAGGATTCCAGTTATTCTTCTTAGTGATGAAATTGTGGGTCATATGCGTGAAAAAATAATAGTTCCAGATAATATTAAAACTTATAAAAGACAAATGCCAAAAGAAAGTCCTGAATCTGGTGAATTTTTACCATTTAAAGCTGATTCTACAGGTACTCCACCTATGCCTGCATTTGGAGATGGATATAAATTACATGTTACTGGTTTAACTCATAATGAACAAGGGTATCCTGATACTTCTTCTCCTGATGCACATTCTAAATTAGTTAATAGATTATGTGATAAAATACTTAAAAACCGTAAGGATATTTGTTCAGTTGAAAAAACTAATTGTGATGATGCTGATATTATTGTAGTGTCATTTGGAGCTCCTTCTCGTTCAGTAGCTACAGCTATTAAAAATGCAAGGGCTGAAGGAATTAAAGCAGGTTGTATTAAGCTAAATATTGTTTGGCCACTTCCTGAAGAAGAAATTAACGCAATTGCAGAAATTGCAGATAATTTATTAGTAGTTGAAATGAATTTAGGTCAAGTATTTTATGATATTCAAAGAGTAGCGGGTGGAAAAGCTAATACTTATCTTTTACCTAAAATTGGGGGAGAAATTCACAAACCAAATGAAATTTTAGCTAAAATTAAAGATATAGGAGGGATTTAAATGGGAAATATGGATAATGATAACAAGACTAACACAAATAATACTTGTGAAATGAATAGTCCTTTTTTAAAGTATTTGCGTGAGGATAGGCTTCCTCATATATTTTGTGGAGGTTGTGGCAATGGAACTGCTATGAATACTTTCTTTAGGGGTATGGAACTCGCAGAAATTGATTTAAAAGATGTAGCTATGGTTTCAGGTATTGGTTGTTCTTCAAGAATCCCTGGTTATGTTAAATGTGATTCTCTTCATACTACTCATGGGCGAGCTATTGCATTTGCTACTGGTCTTAAATCAGGTAATCCTAATTTAAATGTAGTTGTTTTTACTGGAGATGGTGATGCTGCTGCTATTGGTGGAAATCACTTAATTCATGGGGCTAGGCGTAATATTAATTTAACTGTTATTTGTGTAAATAATAATATCTATGGAATGACTGGTGGCCAAATTAGTCCTACTTCTCCAGAAGGTAGTTATGGGAGTACAGCACCTTATGGTTCATCAGATAAACCATTTGATTTAGCTAAATTAGTTGAAGCCGCTGGAGCTAGCTATGTAGCTAGGTGGACAACTACTCACCCCATTCAATTGTCTAATTCTATTAAGAAAGCTCTTCTAAACCCTGGATTTTCATTTGTTGAAATTGTATCCCAATGTCCTACTTATTTTGGAAGAAAAAACAAAATTAGGTCTCCAGGGGACATGTTTAAGATTATGAATGAAACTAGTATTAATAAAAGAAAAGCAGATAATATGCTTAAAGAAGATCTTGAAGGAAAAATTATTGTAGGGGAATTTGTCAATAAAACAAGAGCTGAATTTTCCGATAATCTTTGCAATTTAAGTAAAGAACAATGTGGTAGTGTTCAAAAAATTAAATCAGCTTACACTGATTAATAATGGCAATTTAAAAACATTATTATAATTATTACTATAAATATTACTACAACTGTTATCATAACTATTATACATATTATTACAACTATTATCATAACTATTATAAATATTACTACTACTGTTATTATTATTACTATTATTACTATTATTATAAATATGAATTTTAATGAGATGATTATTTTGAGAAAAGAAGTTCGTATAGCTGGATTTGGAGGCCAAGGTGTAATCTTGGCAGGAATTATTATTGGTAAGGCTGCTTCACTTTTTGATGGTATTTATGCAGTTCAGACTCAATCTTATGGTCCTGAAGCTCGTGGTGGGGCATCAAGAACTGAAATTGTTATTTCAGATGCTGAAATTGACTATCCCAAGGTTCAAAGTCCAGATGTTTTAGTTGCAATGTCTCATGAATCATTAATTAAGTATATGGATGATTTAAAACATAATGGGACTTTAATTATTGATCCTGATATGGTTGATGAAGAAGAAATTATTGATTTTGTTAAAGAGCGTAATATTAACCTTTTTAAGGCACAAGCTACTAATACAGCGAGGGAAGTTATTGGTCTTCCAATTGTAGCTAATATTGTAATGATTGGGGCTATTGTAAAAGCTACTAATATTGTATCTCATGATTCTGCAGTTGGAGCCATTAAGCAAAGTGTTCCAAAAGGAACTGAGGAAAAAAACTTATCTGCATTTGAAGCAGGATACAATTTAGTTTGATTATTACCTATTTTTCTTATTTTACTTACTAAATTACTTAATATTATTTACTTAAGTACAAAGGGGGATGAAATTTTGAAATTTTATGAACGTAGTGCAAAGAAATTATTTAAAAAAGGAGGAATAGCTATTCCTGAAGGGCATCGTGCCTATAATGCAGAGCGTGCAATGGATATAGCTACTAAAATGAATCGTCCAGTTGCTTTAAAAGCTCAAGTATTAATTGGTGGTCGTGGAAAAGCTGGAGGTATTCAATTTGCAGATAATCCTGGTGAGGCTTTAGAAGTAGCTAAAAATATTCTTAACATGGAAATCAAAGGGGAAAAAGTTAATTTTTTACTTGTTGAAGAAAAATTGAATGTTAAAGAAGAGTTTTTTTTAAGTGTAGCTATTGATAGGACTGCTAAAAGACCAGTTATCATGGCTAGTAGGGAAGGTGGCGTTGAAATTGAACAATTAGCTGTTGATAACCCTGATAAAATTATTAAGTACTATGTTGATCCTCGTGATGAGTTTTTACCTTATGAATCTCGTGAAATAGCTAGAAAAATGGGTGTTGGTTCTGAATTAATATCTCCTCTTGGAAATATTATTTGGAAGCTTTATAATATCTTTGACAAATATGATGCTCAAATAGCGGAAATTAACCCTTTAATTTTAACAGATGATGGTCTAGTGGCAGGGGATGGGAAATTAGAAATTGAAGATGATTCACTATTCCGTCATAAAGAGGCTATGGAGCTTGATGAATTTAAAACTAAGGAATTTGCTTTTGTTAAGTTAGATGGGGATATTGCAGTTATTGGTAATGGTGCAGGGCTTACTTTAACGGGTATGGATATGATAAAGCTTTATGGTGGTGAACCTGCTACTTTCTTAGATATTGGTGGTGGTGCTTCTGAAGAAACTATTAAAAAAGCACTTAATTTAGTTCTTAATTATTCTCCTGTAAAAGTAGTATTTTTAAATGTTCTTGGTGGAATTACTAGGGCTGATGACGTAGCTAAAGGTGTTATTAAGACTTTAAATGAGTCTAAACGTAAGATTAATATTGTAATACGTCTTACAGGAACTAATGAAGAAGAAGGTCAAAGATTACTTAAAGAAGCAGGTATTCCATTTGAAATTTCTATGGAAGATGCGGCTAAGAAAGCTGTTGAGATTTGTAATTCTTTAGAATAATAATCTTTTAAATTGTAAATAGATTCTACTTTTTCTTTTCATTTTCATATTCTTTTTTTAATTTTCAAGTTTTAATTAATAAATAGTATTATAAAAAATATATTTATTATTATTTAATTATTATAGTAATTTTTTCTTTTATTATTCTTAATTTTTAGAAATATATTAAAAATTATTTGTTTTTTCCATAAAAAGCTTAAATTTATCTAATTTATCTAATTTGGGATTAAATATTATTTTAATTATTATAATGCTTTTATATAGGGTTATAATAAGCATACTTCTCAATTAAAGTGTAGCAAGTACATACGATAAATATAAATACTACTTGGAGTATATACAAAAATACCAACTGGTTACAGGAGGAAGTATCATGAATCAAAGAGATAAAGTTAATAATAATAGTAAAATGGGAAAAAGAAGTAAATTTAGAAAGAATAAGGTGTTTTTAATTATTTTGGCTCTTTTAGTTGTTTTTTTATTAGTAGCTACTACTCTTGCTTATTATAATGGATTTTTTGATAATAATGATACTAATAATGTTTTAGTGATTAATGATACTAATAATTTTTTAAATAGTTCTAATGTGAGTTTAGTTACTCCAAAAGAGGGATATTCTTTAATAACTTTAGCAGGTCTTAAATTTTTTGTTAAAGATAAGTATGCCAAAAAATATAATAATGGTGAATATTTCAATTCATTTCCGGGTGGGAAGGATTATTATTCTACATTAAATTCGGAGGATGATTTTGATAGGTCATTTATAAATTCAAGTAGTATTTATTATATGGATGGCCATAAAATATTTTCAGTCCATATATCTTATGCTAGGGAGATTGATGTAGGGTCATATTTTGCTTTTAATGATATAAATTCTAAGAGTATTGAGTTTGAAGAGATTGTTGTTGAGGGTCATAAAGTAACTATTGTGCATACTGATAAAAATTATTCTTCTCAAAACATAGTTGGTGAATCAACAAGTGCTATTTTTAATTTAAATGGTAAAAACATTAATATTATTTGGGAAGGATATTCTTTTGATATGTATGTTCTTAAGAGTTTTTTTAAGTTAAATTAGTTCATAAGTTATCTTATTAAAATAAATATTGTATCTAGGTGATTATCATGGATATTAGGAGTAAAATTGATAATAATGATAAAGAAAAAGGATTTGAGGATAATAAGGTGTTAGCTGTTTTAATTATTGTAGTGGCTATTTTATTAGTCGTGACAGCTGTTGCTTATTATAATGGATTTTTTGATAATAATGATACTAATAATGTTTTAATAGCTAATAATACTAATAATTCTTTAAATAGTTCTAATGTGAGTTCAATTACTCCAAAAGAAGGATATTCTCTAATAACTTTAGCAGGTCTTAAATTTTTTGTTAAAGATAAGTATGCTAAACAGTATTATAACAAGGATTTTGATGGATTTTATGATGGAAAAGATTATGATCCTAATCATAATGATTCCGATGATATCCATTATGGTTATGCAAATTATAGTCAGTTAAGGACTTATGATGAGATTAATGGTAGCTATAAAAGTTTTGACATTGATATAACAGATGCAAATGCTTTTAATCGTGCTGATGCTATGCTACTGATTATAAAAATAAGAATACTAAACAGAATATTACAGTTGAAAATCGGAAATTCAATGGAAATTCATTTGTTATAGTTCATACTGGTGAAAGGTTTGGTTCTGAAGATTTATATGAAAATTCTACTATTGCTATTATAGAAATCAAAGGAAAACAGATATGTATAGTATGGGAAGGATATCCTTTTGATATGTACGTAATTGAAAGTTTTTTTAGATTAAATTACTAATACTTAAAAAATTAATTTAAAACTTTTAAATAGCTATTAATATTTTATTTTAATTGCTATTTTTTACTATTTTACTTTTTTAACTTTTTTATATTCTGTAAATTATTCTAATAGTACTACTCTACTTACTTCTGATTCATTTACTAGTTCTTTTCCACAGCTTTCAGCTACTTTTTGTGCAAAATCAATAACTTCATTGAATTCGGGCATATTATCTAATGTTAATCTTTGCCTTGAGTATCCTACACACATATATGCTTTTATTTCTACAAACTTTGGATCTGCTTTTTCTATTAATTTTCCAAAATCTTTGGGATTTTCCATGTTTTTTCCTTTAACACATGTTGTTCGTATGCATGTTCTAGTTGAGAAACTATCTAATATGCTAAGAGACTTGTTTAACTCTTCCCAACCATTATTTATTTGAGGGTTACATAATTCATTATATGTTTTTTTATCAGCTGCATCTAAGGAAACATATACTTGTGTTGGTTCAGTATTAAGGTTTCCTAATTTTTCACTCATTAATCCATTTGTAACAAGGAAAGTTGTAAAATCCCTTTTTTTAAATTCTTCCAGTAATCCATTAATATCAGGATATAACATTGGTTCTCCTGCTAATGAAATAGCTGCATTATTAGGTTCTTTACATTCTTCTAATTTTTCTAGATTCGCTTTATCATTACCAAAAAACCCACATAAAAGATTTCTTTGAGCTTCAATACTTTGATCAATTATATCTTTTGGTTCATCATATTCACCAACCCACTCACTTTTAGTCATTGAAAGGTCTCTCCAACAAAATGAACATTTTTGATGGCAAAATGGAATAGCTGGTGACATTTGTAAACATCTATGGCTTTCAATTCCATAAAATTTCTGTTTATAGCAGTATCCTTCATCTAAAATACTTTTTTTTGTCCAGTGACATATTTTGGTAGCTGTATGATTATGTTTTCCAACAAAACGATATCCACTTTTTTCTAGCTTCATTATTTCTTCATTAGTGAGTGCATTAGCCATATTAATCAGATTTTTTTCTTAGTTTATTTAAATCTTTTAATTTAATTTCCATTAATTTAATTTTCATTACTATTATTCTTTATTATTAATATTCTTATTCATAGTATTTATTTATTATATTCTAAAACAATTTCCAAAAAAGTATCTCTAAGATTTTCATTACTTTTATTATCTTCATTATCTTTATCATTTTTATTATTTTTATTATCTTTACTATTTTTTTATTTATATTTTATTTATTTAAATTAATTTTAAAGTTGTTTTGAATTATACTATAGGTAATATTAATGTTAATTATAATATAACTAGTTTTATTTGCTATAATTCTATTAAAACTAGCTTATTTTGTGTTTAAATTGATAAAACTATGTTAACTTAAATAAATAATCTTTTTAATGATTATATTATTTTAACTAACATTATAATCACTATTGAGTTTATATATACATTTTCCACTAATAATTTTAATAATTCTAGCAATTCTACTATTAATTATTTGCCTAATTTGACTATTTGTATAAAATATTAGCTTTTTTATGTTTTTATTTATATTATTTTAATTTATAATAATATTCAATGGTTTTTTGAGTTTAATATTATTAATTACCATATTTAAAAAATTTAATTTTTCACTACTTTTTTCCTTTTTTTAGATATTTTTTTTAATTTTACTAGCTTTTTATATCCATTTTTTATCTAATTTTTAAGTTCTAGCTATAGTAATATTTAGACTAACTGTCTATTTAAATTTATTATTTTATCAAATGTGTCTTTTAAAATCCTTATTTTTATCCTATTATTATGGGGTGCTAGGTATGAAAAAGTTGTTTCTCATTATGCTTGTTATAAGTAATTATTATACTTTAGTGCTGGTTGTTAGATGTATAATAGTTCCTTATCAATTCATTAAAATAATCCTTTATAAGTAAAAATAAGGATTTTATAAGCTTTTTCAATCAAGTCTACCAAAACATTTATATACTAAATTGACAGTAAGTTTTAGTGAAAACCTAGTCAAATGTTTCATATTTAAAAAATAAATTCTAACTAGGCTGTAATAGATAATTAGGGTTCATATTGTTTAATTTATTAATTGAGCTAGTTAAGTCTTGCTGATTACTATGTTCCATTAAACAATGTGGGTTGATAATTATTATGCTTAATTAAGGGTTTTATTTTGGGTATATCTCAAGAAACTTTGGCGTGGAGGCGGTATAATTAGTAGACACTCAAAGTTTGTACTTATGGCTGTAACTTTAGCAGTTATTTGTGCAGTGCCTCTTTTGGGGGTCGGCATCGTAGATGCAAATAATAATATAATAGCAAATATTGGCTTAAGTGCTGATTATGCTGGCTTTGTTAATTCCAATGATGAGGTTGCAAAATCTATTGATAAAAATGTAGTTACAAATACAAAAGCAAGTGCAGCTACAAATAAAACAGTTTCAACTGGAGCTACATCTGTTAGCAAAACTATTGCTAATAAAAATTCTTCTAATACAGTTGTTTCAAAGAAGAAATCGTCAAATACTTTGACAAATTTGTCAGGTCGAACTGGTTTATCTAAACTCCAAGTTTATATGAACAAAAAGTTTAATCACAGAACTGGTGCAGCTCATACTGCAGTTGGTGTTGAAAAAACTAAATATGGTGATTGTTGGGGATTAGCTGATTGGGCAAGTAAAAAACTCAAAGCAAACAAATATACTGTTAGAGTTGTCCAAGGTAGAACTTCAGCAGCTTCAAATCATAGATGGGTTCAAGCTAAAATCAATGGAAAATGGATTAATTTTGAGTCATCTCTTATTACTAAGAGATACGGAAGTAAAATATATAGTAAAACTTGTGCTAGAGTTTCTCACGTAGTAAAAGTTTTATAATTTTACTTCTTTTTTATTTTTTTTTAAATATATGAGTCTTGGTCAAAAAGATTTTTCGCATGCAAAAATTTTCTTCATTTGTCAATACAAGGATTTTAATAAAGCTTTGATTTAGAAATTTTGACTTTTGGCCACGACTCTATATATTTTTACTTCTATCTAATTTTATTTTAATTAAATATCTAATTTTACATAATTTTAACTATTTTTAACTATTTTTAAGTTATTTCAAATATAGAATTTATTTATTCAATAGTATTACTAATCATTACTAAGTATTACTATTTTTTTCATATAATTGATCTGGCCATGATTCATACTCCAATGCAATGTTTTCAATATAATTTTTTTAATAAAATCGAAATCACATAGAAACTATTATTAATAGATTTACACATAATTAACAATTAATAATTATAATTACCGATTACTAATAATAAATAACAAATAAAACCATTGATAATTAATATTCTATTTAATAAGGAGTTATAAAATGTCTAAATATAAAACACCTATTGTTATTTTAAATTTTAAGACTTATATTGAATCTACTGGGAAAAATGCTTTAAAATTAGCATATGCTCTTGAAAATGTAGCTAAAGAAACTGGTATTGAAATGGCAGCTGCACCACAAACTGGGGATATTTATCAAATAGCTAATTCAGTTGATATTCCTGTTTTAGCCCAACATATTGATGCTGTTAATGCAGGAGGGCATACTGGCAGTAATTTAATGGAGTGTTTAATTGAAGCAGGAATTTCTGGAACTTTAATTAATCATTCTGAGAAACGTATGAACTTAAATGATATTGATGATATTATTAGCAAAGCTAAATCAAATAATATTACTTCTGTTGTTTGTACTAACAATGTAAGGACTAGTGTGGCAGTTGCTGAGTTTTCTCCCGATTTTATAGCTGTTGAACCTCCTGAATTAATTGGTTCTGGAATACCTGTATCTCAGGCTGAAGCTGAAATTGTTGAGGGTACAGTAGCTAAAGTTAAAAATGTTAATGATAATATTAAAGTATTGTGTGGTGCTGGAATTTCAACTGGTGATGATATGAAAGCTGCTCTTGATTTAGGTTCTGTTGGTGTTCTTTTAGCGTCAGGTATCATTTTAGCAAAAGACCCTGAAAAAGCATTATTAGATCTTGTGGCTAAAATTTAAAATAACTTAAAAACAACAAGTTAAATAATAAAATGATATATTTTATATTATAGATTAATAAATCTGCTAGATATAGTTATAATTAGTTATACCTATATTTGGGACGGTTCCGATGTAGATACTGGTGTTCCAGGATATAGTTATAATTAGTTATACCTATATAGCTATTCTTAGTGATAGTATGAACCAGTTGCTATATAAACTACCTATAATTTAATTAAAATAACTTTTTATGACTTAGGAATTATAATAATTAATTAATAGCTTAATATTAATCTTATTATTGTTTTACTATTTTAAATACTAGTTTAAACACTAAATTAAATAATGAGTTAAATATTAAGTTAAATAATACATTAACTAATAATATTAGTGATAAAATGTCTTTGAAATTCAACACTATTGATGATTTTGATTTTAATGGTAAAACTGTTTTATTAAGAGTAGATATTAACTCTCCTGTTGATCCTAATTCGGGAATTATTTTAGATGACAGTAGAATGCAAACTCACTCTGAAACCATTAAAGAGCTTTCAAAAAAAGGAGCTAAAGTGGTTATTCTAGCTCACCAAAGTAGGCCGGGTAAAAAGGATTTTACTACTCTTAAACAACATTCAAAAGCATTAGCTGAAATTTTAGCTATTGATGTTAATTATATTGATGATATTTTTGGTAGTTCTGCAAAAGAAGCTATTAATTTTATGGAAAATGGTGATATTCTTTTACTTGAAAATGTTAGGTTTTATTCTGAAGAATCACTAAACCGTGACCCTAAAGCAGGTTCTAATACTCACTTAGTTAAAGAATTAAGTCCTTTTGTTGATTATTTTGTTAACGATGCTTTTGCAACAGCTCACAGGAGTCAAACATCTCTTGTAGGATTTACATTAAATACTCCATCTCTTGCAGGTCGTGTAATGGAAAAAGAACTTAAAATTTTAAACAGGGCTTTAGATACTGTTGAAAGACCATGTATTTTTGTTTTAGGTGGAATGAAAGCTGATGATTCTATTAATGTAATTGAAAATGTTTTAAAAAATGGAACTGCTGATTTTGTTTTAACAACTGGTCTAATAGCTAACATTTTTCTTCAAGGGGATGGAGTTAATATTGGTGAAATCAATAAGGATTTCATAGCTAAACGAGGCTATTTGGACATGGTTATAAAAGCCACTAATCTACTGGAAAGTTATGGTTCTCAAATTTTATATCCTAAAGATGTGGCAGTTAGTATAGATGGAAATCGTTTAGATGTTAGTATAGAAGAAATCCCTAACAAACCTATTTTGGATATTGGCTCTAAAACAATTAAAGAATATGCAAAAGAAATTCGTAAAGCTAAAACTATTTTTGCTAATGGTCCTGCGGGTGTTTTTGAAGATTCTAAATTTGCAATAGGTACTGATGATTTATTAAATGCAATAGCTAATTCTCCAGCTTTTACTATTATTGGCGGTGGCCACGCTGCAGCTGCTACTGTATCTATGGGATTTGCTGATAATATGGACCATATTAGTACGGGTGGGGGAGCTAGTATAAATTTACTTGCTGGTGAAGAATTACCAGCAGTCTGTGCATTAAATAATGCTTATAGAAAGATTTAGATTAGTATGCTTGATTATTTTCTTATATTATAATCATAATAACTATCCTACTCTAATACTACCCATTATTATCCGTATCATTATTTATTACTATTATTGTACCTACAATAACTTTTTTAATAGTTTTTATAATATTTTTTATAATATTTTTTTCACTTTTTTTAATAATTCTATTGATGTTTCTTGGGGTTTTTCACTATTCATAATAGCAGATACAATAGAAACTCCATTTATCCCAGTTCCTTCTAATTTTTCAATATTTAAAGTGTTAATACCACCAATAGCTACAACAGGAATATTCACAGACTCTACTATTTCTTTTAATTTTTTATAACTTATTAGTTCTGCATTATCTTTTGTTGTTGTTGGAAAAACTGCCCCTACACCTATATAATCAGCTCCATTTTCTTCAGCTAACTGTGCTTCCTCTACTGTTGAGGTGGAAACTCCTAATAATTTATTGTCACCAATTAATTTTCTAGCTACTTTAACAGGCATATCATCTTGCCCTATATGCAATCCTGCCCCATTAATAGCTAGTAAAATATCAATTCTATCATTAATAATTAATGGAATGCTATTTGACCTGTTAATGCTTTCCTTTTCACAAATATCTTTTAATGATTTAGCTATTTTATAAAATTCTTTAGTACTAGCATTTTTTTCTCTTAATTGTACTAGAGAAACCCCTCCTTTAATAGCTTCTTTAACAATTAAGTTTAAATTATCATATTTGTTGTCTGTTAGGGAGTCACTATTTGTAACAAGGTACAATGAATAATTAACCTTATTTTTGTTATTTATTTTATTATTTGTAGTTGTATAATTGTTTTCCATTTTTCCACTTTTAAGTTTTATAATTTTAAGCTTTCTATTAATGGTTTTATTATCTGATTATTTTACCTTATTTTATATATTATCTTATTGTATTTGACATGATTTGTAGCTATTAAAATCTAAATATCTAATTTATAAAGTTTAGATTTTTCTAAAATGTCTTTTTTAGTAATTAATGATAAATTATCAATTAATTTAGCTCTGAAAGTTCCAGTTCCTGCATTTTTTTCTCTAATATATTCGGCAGCTTTTTCTCCACTAATATTCATAGCTAAAACTCCGCTTAATGCTCCTAATAATTTTTCTTCATATGATGAGTAAGTAGCTACAATTGCAGATAGCATACAACCACTACCAGTAATTTTTGGCATTATTTCATCACCATTATCGCTCCAATAGACTTCTTTTCCATTTGAAATTATATCAATTTCGCCACTGGCTATTATTATAGTATCTAACTCACTTGCAAGGTTTTTAACTAATTTAGCATTACTATTAAGATTTTCTTTTGTTGTAATGTCACTTTCAGCTACTTCAACACCCTTTGTTAACATTTCTTCATTTGAATCAGGACTAACAATAAGTGTATTAATAGCTTTTATTTCAGACATATTACCTCTAATAATAGTAAAATTAATTTCATCTAGTAATTTAATAGTTGATTCATTTCTAAGTTCTGTTGCTCCAACTCCAACAGGATCTAATGTAACTGGAACTCCTATTTTATGGGCATGTTTCCCACCAATTTCCATTCCTTCAAATTGGTGTTCATGTAATGTTCCTATATTGATTAATACACTTTTAGACATATTGATAATTTCTTCAACTTCCTTTGGATTTTCTCCCATTATAGGTGCTCCTCCAACTGCAAGAATTGCATTAGCACAATCATTAACAGTTACAAAGTTTGTCATACACTCAATAAGAGGTACTGTTTCTCTAATTTCTTTTAAAACTTCAGAAATGTTTTCGAGTATGGGGTCTTCTTTTTTATACATTTTAGCTCTCTTTCTACTATTTATCTCTTAATTTTTTTTATGCTAATAAATTATTAACATTTATTAGTTATTAATATTTATTTCTAAGTATTTGTAAGTAATTCTAAAATTAGTATTCTTTTTAATATTATTTTAACTTTTCACTTCTTTGAAAATATTTTTAATTAAAAATATATGTACAAATTAAGCGTAAAGTATATAAACTAATATTTACTTATAGTATTTATGTTATAAGTTTAAGATGAATTAGCTGGGATGATTTAGTTTACAAATATTTTAATATTTATTATATTATCTTCCATCTATATTAATCGTAGTAAAATGCCTCGGTAGCTCAGCCTGGTGGAGCGCGAGACTTGTAATCCCGTGGTCGTGGGTTCAATTCCCACCCGAGGCTTTTTCATTAATTTAACATTTTATTAATATTAATATAAATTTAGATATTGTATAGATTATTAGTAGTGTTACTTAAATAGAATAACATAATTATATTAGGTTTATTAATATTTGAAATAAATCATGATTTAAGCATTTCAAACCTTAACCTTTATATATTATGAAAGTTAATCTATGATACGTTGTATGATTAACATCATTATATTTCATATAAAAATATAAAATTTTATAAAATATTTAAATACTACTGGGACCATAGGGTAGCTTGGTCGATCCTTTGGGCTTTGGGAGCCTGAGACTCCGGTTCAAATCCGGGTGGTCCCATTTTAATTCAATTATCATGTATCTTTAATATATTCATATCATTAATATTAATCTAAAATATTAATTTAGATATTGATTATTTTAAACCCGCCTTAGCTCAATTTGGCAGAGCGTTGGACTGTAGATCCAAATGTTGCTGGTTCAAGTCCGGCAGGCGGGATTTACTATATTTGCTAAATTTTATAATTAAATTTTAGTAATTAAATAATTATTATCAACTCTGTTAACTTAAGCAATTAAATAATAAATCTTAACTAAATTTAATAAAGTAATTTATAAAAATTAGGAATAATTTTTTGAATTTTTATAAAAATTTACTTTAAAAAATCCTTAAATTGACAGAAGTGAATTATTATAGTAACCTTTATATATGATGAATTCTATAATTCAATAATGCGGTAATATAATATATTGTAACTTCATATCTTTAATTAATTTATAGGTTATTTTATGTTATTTTAATTGAGATTATCTCATAATATTGTTATTATGTTTGCAATATAATACCTGCCCTGGTGGTGTAGGGGCTATCATGCGGGCCTGTCGAGCCCGCGACTCGGGTTCAAATCCCGGCCAGGGCGTATACTTATTACAGTTTGTTTAAATTATTAATTGTTGTAAGTATTGTTTATACTTATATAATATTGTTAACTAAAATTAATTCATTTGTCATTTGTATTTGTTAATTACTTTGGGGCCCGTAGCTCAGTCTGGCAGAGCGCTTGGCTTTTAACCAAGCGGCCGCGGGTTCAATTCCCGTCGGGCCCGTTTATTTTCATTCTTTTCGTTTTTATAAAATGTAGCTATATTTTTTTATTAACTGTACTAATTATATGATGTACATCTCTATCTGGAGGAAATATATTGAAAAAAGATATCTTAAAAAATGACTTAGTTCCAGAACACTCTATAATGTCTGAAGAGGATATTAAAAAAACCTTTAAAGACCTTGATTTTGAAAAAGAACAACTCCCTAAAATAAAAGTTGAGGATCCAGTTTCTATACATATTGGTGCTAAAGTAGGGGATGTTTTAGAAATTATACGTGAAAGTGCTACTGCAGGTACTTTTATAACATATCGGATTGTTATTCCATAATTTTAATTAATCTAGGAGCTTTTTTCTCAGTTTTTCGATTTCTTATTTTTATTTGATTCTTTAGCTTCTTATTTTTATTTAAACACAATAACCTATATAAAATATTCTAATTATAAAATAGTCTAATTAATAATTAGTAACCAATTAACTGTTGAATAATAATTTAAATAATATATTTTTATAGAATTCATATCTTCTACTGAATTCTTATCCTATAAATTTTGTAACAAATTAAAGGATATAAATAAAAATAAAACTAATTACTGGTGTTTATTACACAATAAGTAATATATAAACAAGTAATAACTATTATATTTGTTCAATTCTTTTAGAATTACTTTTTTTCTAAAATAACTAATAAATAATTTAATTTATTGCATTTATTATAATATTATTTATTTAAATGTAATATTCATTAATGCATTATTTGTAATAATAATGTATTTATAGGTGTTATTATCTCTATTAATGTGATTATAATAGGCTTAGTTAAAACTATTTGAAATACTATAGATGATTATAATAAATTATTACTAATATAATAATATTTAATTATTTTAATATAAATTTTAATATTGGATTAATGTTAATAATTAATAATATAATGCACATTAGTAAAATATCACTAATAATTAATTAAATAACAT
>JBOFHT010000076.1:0-5754 GCA_051649785.1 Methanobacteriaceae archaeon | reverse complement strand
AAAGCATCCTGAGGCATTCTTATTAAGTTTTTTTCATTTTCTAATGCACTATCAACAGTATAAGGTCCTCTAACAGCTATCTCACCATTATAATTTAAACCAAGTCCTATTATTAGATTTCTTGAAGTTGGTTCTATTGAAACTACTCCATTATCAAAAGTAGCAGCTGAAAAAAATGTAGATATCATTAATATTAAAACTAACCCTGAAAATATTAATGGAGAATGCATTTTTATAAAAGACTTCAAAAGGTTTCTATTGGCCTTAGGACCTTTTTTCGAAGATTTTTTCCCAAATATATAAATTGTCTTTCTAATTACTTTAAAAATGAAGTATAAGAAAATAACTAGTCCTGCTATTCCAATTAAAATTCCACCAATTAATGGCACTGCTTGAACAAAGAAAATAATAAATAAACTAAGAGTAATAATAGAAAGACCTAAAATAGAAAGTCTAATATAATTTCCAAGACTGTCTATCATAGTAACTCTTCCGTACTCCAATGCACGATCTACAATAGTCCTAACAACTTCAGTTGCCATTATATTTAGGTCGGAAAGTGGTGAAAGATCATGCTTAATCTCACCAATATCAACTTCTTGTATTTTTAATCCATAAGCATCAGCATCAAGTACAATTCCTACATCAACACCATAATCCTTTTCAAACTTAATTTTATTAAGAACTGAACGTTTTCCAGCAAATTGTCCACTTAATGGTTGGTCAAAAGTAACTTCTGGGAAGAAAAACTTAAGTAATGGTTTTGCTGTAAGCTCTGTAACCCTTCCACTTTCCCTAGCAAATTTTGTCTTAGTTATATCAGTTTTACCTTTTAAAATAGGCATTATTATACTATCTATTTTGTCAGTAGAAAGATTATGAATATCAGCATCAATAAAAGCTATTATGTCCCCTTTTGAATGTCTAAAACCAGTTTTTAATGCTGCACCCTTACCCTGATTAGAGGCATGAGATATAACAGTAGCCCCTGCTAGTTTAGCTTCTTCAACAGTCCTATCATGAGATCCATCATCAACAACAATTACTTCATTAACATAATCAATTGAATTAACAGTACCAATAACATTAGCTACTGTAGCATCCTCATTGTATGCAGGAATAACAATAGAAACTGTATAGTGTTCCTTTTCTTTTCCTTTTTTTATTGAAGCTAGTAAAAGTATTAAAATTACAAATAACCAAGACAATTAAGTCACCTTTATTAAAATAAATATAAAATTATATTATCCCTTATAAATTGCATTTAAAAATATATAGATTACATTATTAGTTATACATTCTATTTAATATAATAGATTTTATCCTTAACACCCATAAAAATATGTTAATTAATTGAATTAATTAAGGGTTATATATTAATGTTTTATTAATAGCAATTTATAAATAATTTGTTGTTTAATTATAATTATAGAAGATTATATTTAATTTATTTAATTCTATTAATTTATTAATAATTATAAAAGATTATATTTAATTATGTATTATTATGTATTATCATATAATATTTAATTATATTATACTATATTAATACTTTATACTACTTATAAATTACATTAACAAATAATACTCAATATTAATGATAATGCATCACATAATAATTTTACTAATAATAAATAAATAATAGGTGTTAAAATGGACCCAAATATCCCTAAAATAATGATAATATTAGGAAGTGCTTCAGATAAGAAAATAGCAGAAAAATCTGTTGATATCTTAGAAAAGCTCAAAATTCCTTACACCATAAAAGTTGCATCGGCACATAGAACCCATGATAAAGTTAAAAATTTAGTTATTAAAGGGGAAGAAGCAGGTGTAGAAGTATTTATAGGTATAGCAGGATTAGCTGCTCATTTACCAGGTTCTATTGCAGCATACACAAATAGGCCAGTGGTTGGAGTTCCTGTAGGTGTTAAATTAGGTGGAATCGATGCATTATATGCAGAAGCTCAAATGCCATTTCCAGCACCAGTAGCTACTGTAGGAATTGATAGAGGAGATAATGGAGCAATATTAGCAGGGCAAATCATTGGAACACATAATCCATCTGTAAAAGAAGGAATTTCAAAAATACGTAATAGCTACTTTGATAAAATAAAAAGTGATGAAATAAAGCTAGCTAAAGAAATAAATGAGTCTGTAGATGGAGGTTGTAAATATTTCAATCAAGAGTTTCTTAAAGAAATATCTGAAGAAGAAAATCCAAATCTATCTAAGAATACAAATTATAAAACCATTATAAATTCTAATAATGTAGAAACAAATTCTAACTCCCCACTTGTTTCAATAGTTCCTGGAAGTTATTCGGATATGGAAACTGCAAAAGGAACAATATTGTTACTTGAAAAAATGGGAATACCATATGATTTAAGTGTTATCTCACCAATGCGAGAACCTGATAGATTTAAGGAATATGTAGATGAAATGGAAAGTGTTAAAGTATTTATAGCAGTTAGTGGCCTTTCAGCTCATGTAGCAGGATCTATTGTTGCTTTAAGTGAAAAACCAGTAATTGGAGTTCCTTGTCCAGTTAGTCTAGATGGGAAAGATTCATTACTATCAATGGCAAATATGCCACCAGGCGTACCAGTTGGAACGGTAGGAATAGGAAATGGGAAAAATGGGGCCATGTTAGCTGGAGAAATATTAGCTTTAAGTGATGTAGAAATTGAAGAAAAAGTAAAACGTGTCAAAACCCAGTTTGAAAATTAATATTAGAATTTTGTTTAAAAAATAAGATTTTATAAAATAAAATTTACATTAGCTATGAATTAAAAAAAATAGGTGTTAATATGAAGGATTTCTTGAAAAAAATAGAGGATAGTTTTGGTATTATTGAAATTAATGAAAAGGTCTCAACTAAATTTGAAGCTGCTAAAATATTAAGAAAATATCCTAAAGATACGGTAATATTAAAAAATGTAGAAGAGAGTGAAATACCAATTATTTCAGGAATCTGTAATACACGAGAAAAAATAGCATTAGCTATGGACTGTGAAGTAGATAAAATTACCGAAAAAATTATAAAAGCAATGGAAAATCCTATAAAAATTAATGATATCACTCCTATTAATTCAATTGAGTCTTACACAGCATCAAAAGCTAAGTTATCAAAAATACCTATTTTAACTCATTATCAAAATGATGGTGGACCTTATATAACTTCTGGAGTAATAATAGCTAACGATCCAGAAACTGGTATTCCCAATGCATCTATTCATAGAATGCTTGTATTAAAAGATGATAAATTAACAGTACGTTTAGTTCCAAGGCATTTATACACTTATCATAAAAAAGCTGAAGAAATGGGGAAAGATTTAGATGTTGCCATAGCTATTGGTATGAATCCAGCTACTCTTTTAGCTACTACAACTTCAGTTAATATGGATATTGATGAGTTAGAAGTAGCTAATTCTATCCATAATGGGAAAATGTCAGCTATAAAATGTAATAATGGAATAATAGTTCCAGAATCAGATATAATATTAGAAGGTAAATTAATAGCAAATGAACGTGCCAATGAAGGCCCATTTGTTGATTTAACAGATACTTATGATGTTATAAGAAAAGAACCAGTTATAAAATTAGATGAAATGCATATAGCAGATAATGCTAGCTATCATGGAATATTACCAGCAGGATTTGAACATAAACTACTTCAAGGACTTCCCCAAGAACCTAGAATATTAAAAGCTGTTAAAAATACTGTTCCTACTGTACAGAATGTTGTTTTAACAGAAGGAGGTTGTTGCTGGTTACATGCAGTTATTTCAATTAAAAAACAAACTCAAGGTGATGGGAAAAATATTATGATGGCTGCTTTAGCAGCTCACCCTTCTCTAAAACACTGCGTTGTTGTAGATGATGATGTTGATATTTTTGACCCTCAAGATATTGAGTATGCAATAGCTACACGTGTAAAAGGAGACGAAGATATACTAATTGTTCCAAAAGCTCGTGGTTCTTCACTAGATCCAACAGCACTTCCCGATGGAACAACAACAAAAGTCGGTGTAGATGCAACAAAACCACTAGATAAGCTTAAAAAATTTGAAAGAGTAAGTTTTAGTGAATAAAATTACCTTATTTTGTCCATGATTAATCCTTTTTTAAAGTTTTTAGAAATGTGGTGTATAATTGTAGAAGATTTTTAGTTTTCCATATATTTAATAGTATCTCCAATTAAAAATATGAATTACATGACAAACTCATATTATCTTTTTTTGGAACTCTTGGATTCTCAAGGGTATTACTTGAATTTTTCAAATAATCTTTCATTATATTCCACAATTATATTAATTTAGTCTTTGATTGCATCTTTAATACCTATTTTCCAGATCATCTTATGAAATCATGAGTGAAAAAGGTCAAAATTGTTTATAATATCAATGTTTTTTGTTATTATTTTATTTGTGTTTATGTTATAGTTATACAGTTTAAATACCATATAATAAAAAAAGATTTATATTTG
The DNA here is from genome assembly GCA_051649785.1 of Methanobacteriaceae archaeon. Classification (GTDB taxonomy): domain Archaea; phylum Methanobacteriota; class Methanobacteria; order Methanobacteriales; family Methanobacteriaceae; genus JBOFHT01. The sequence continues at coordinate 1,265 of JBOFHT010000076.1, read as the reverse complement.
ATGAAATATTATTGAAGAATAACCTTGTTTTAGATATTATTAATTAATATTTAAATATTATTATTTATTGGCAGTTCTATCAACTTAAGGATTTTTTAAAGTAAATTTTTATAAAAATTCAAAAAATTATTCAGAATCATTTATAAGTAATTTATTAAGTTTAGTTAAGAGTTAGTATTTATTTACTTAAGTGGGTAGTTGATTTGGATTTTTAATATTATTATGTAGGGGAAATGTTATGGAAAAGAAAACTAAATGGCTTATTGTAGGGATTATTATTGTAGCGGTTATTGGAATATTTGCTATTGTAGGGGAAATGTTTTTAAATGGTCCTGATTTATCTTTAGGGAATAAGAATATATTGATATTAGCCAGCGAAAAAGATGAACAGCCAGGAGGCGGTTTAGATATGGCATTTATGGTTAAATTGGAAAATGGCAGTATAAAAAATTATACTCCAATATATCCCGGAGGAATGAAGCATCCTACACAGGATGCTGCAGGTAATCTTCCAGGTAAAATGCTTCTTCATGATTGTCTGTGGGATGGGCCAGAGCAAGGTATGGAGTATGCAAAAGAAATTGTAGAAGCAAATACTGGAATGCATGCGGATGCTGTAGTAATTATTTATGATAAAGGATTAGATGCAGTTATAGATTCCATTAGGCCACTTAAAATTGATGGAGTAGAAACTAATCTTACTGCAACAGATATTGTAAGAGAAAATGACAATTATTCGGGTTATAATGGTCAGAAGAGTGAAATTAAAGGAAATATGTCCAGAGGGGATTCAGTAATGGTATTAGTTAAAGCACTTTCACAAGCTACTACAGATCCTGATAAAAAAAATAAAATGATCCAAGCAGCTTTAAGTGAATATTCTAAAGGAAATATTTTGATGAATCCTCAAGGATCTTTCATTGGTTTAATGAGTACAAAAGGTTTTGAAAGCATTATATGAGTTAAAAAACTAAATTTTTGCAAATGAGTTAGCCATTTAATAGGCTAATTTCATATATATATAAATTTTGGCTCTGTAGAAACCCTATATTTTTGTGCTGATTTATATCAAAATAAAAAAAATAAAACGACTTAAAATGCTTTGGTTTAGCAAATTAAGGAAATTTTTGGCTCTGTAGAAACCCTATATTTTGGTACTGATTTATATCAAAATTCACAACTTCAAAAATTAAAACGGCTTAAAATGATTTGGCTTAGCAAATTAAGGAAATTTCTTTTTGAAAAAATATTTTTGACTATACAAT
>JBOFHT010000075.1:0-5110 GCA_051649785.1 Methanobacteriaceae archaeon | reverse complement strand
TTTGATTTTAGTGATTTTATTCAACTAAATCTTTTATAATCTTAACAGTTTCTCCAGGATCGGCTTTTCCTTTTGTAAGTTTCATTACTTGTCCTACAAGGAAATTCAATGAAGTTTTCTTTCCTTCAAGATAATCAGCTACTGCTTCTGGATTTTCATCAACTGCTTTTTTAGCTACTTCAACAATTTCATCTTGGTTTACAACACCTATAATCCCTAATTCTATAGCTATTTCCTTTGGACTTTTTGGATTATTTGGCATATGCTCTATGATTTTTTTAGCAGCTTTTGCAGTTACTTCTTTTTTATCAATCATTTCTAAATATTCGATTAAATCATTTGAACTTATGCTACTTTCTTTAAAACTTAATTTATTATAATAAAGAACTCTTTTAAGTTCATCTCTCATCCAAGAAGCTGCAAATTGACTATCAATTTTTTTAACTACTTCTTCAAATGTATCTGCAATTTCTAATTCAGAAGTTACAACTTTAGCTGACTCTTCATCTATATTATACTGTTCTATAAATCTTTTAACTTTATTATGAGGGGCTTCAGGCATTTCTTCAGCTATTAATTTAATTTGATCATCTTGTACTTGCATTGGGGGTAAATCAGGATCTGGAATGAATCTATAATCATCAGCATCTTCTTTTGTACGCATTGCAACAGTAATCATTTGGGATTCTAAAAAAGCACGAGTTTCTTGTTTTACTGCAACCCCTCTTTTTATAAGGTTTTTTTGCCTTACCATTTCAAACTTCAATGCTCTATAGGCACCTTTTATAGAATTAATATTTTTAATTTCAGCTCTATTTCCGCCTTCAAGTGAGATATTTACATCAGCACGCATTGTTCCTTCACCACGGGCTCCACCACTATATTCTAATACTTTAATAAGCTCTCTTAAAAATTTTCTAGCTTCTTCTGGTGAATGCATATCGGGTTCTGTAACAATTTCAACTAAAGGAATTCCTGACCTGTTAAAGTCAACAATACCTCTGTCTGGTTTAAATTGTCCGGGATCCTCTTCCATGTGTATTTCGCGAATACGAATACCATTTAAATCTCCTTCATATCCAATAGGAATAGAAGTTCTTTGGTATCCTGAAGGTAAATCAGGATAATCATAATGTTTCCTCATAAAATAAGCTATTCCTTTATCTATTTTACAATTTAACATTAAAGAAATCATTAAAGCATTTTCTAAAGCTTTCTCATTAGTTGGATAGGGTTTAGCACCTGGTTGATTTAAGCATACAGGACATATATTTGTATTAACGGGTGCATCTTGATAGTTTGTTGGGCAACTACAAAATAATTTAGACTCTGTTTCGAGTTGTACGTGTATTTCAAGCCCACATTTCATATCGATAGTAATTCCTCCCTAGTAGTTTTATTAATATCTATTATTATGGTAATTATTAAATAAATCACTATTTTATAAATTAATTTTTATAATTTATACTTATATAATTTATAAAACTTATAAAATTTATTAAATTATTTTTGTTTTTCTTTATTATTAAGTTTTTAGTTTTTTTGCAATGTTTTTAATTTAAACATAGAATTTTTTTATCTATTTTTTTTTAATATTCATTTTTGCTTTATTATTAAGTTTTTAGTTTTTTTGCAATGTTTTTAATTTAAACATAGAATTTTTTTATCTATTTTTTTTAATATTCATTTTTTCTTAATATTTACGGTTAATATTAAACTTATATTATTCCTAATATTTATTTTCTAAGGATTCTTTTATATATCTATGAATATGGTTGTCTAAATTAGAGTCAATTTTACTTTTAAAACTTCCTAACTTGGATGTATCTGTGAAAGTCCCATTAATACTTCTTCCAGCCCATTTGACTTCTTCTTCAACTCTTTTACCATAACGAGTCCCAAACATCTTAAACATAGGAAATTTTGTAATTCCATTAGCCCCAGATTGTATTAATATTCCAATATTAGCTAGATTATCAATCCAAGTACCGCATATTATCTCTATTTTAGGGAATAGTATTCTAATACTGGCTACAACCCCTGCATAGTACATTGAAGCAGGTTGTGAACTTTTTTCAAATATAGTTCCCTTGTGGGGATTTAATGAATAAAAAATAACTCGGTCAATGTTATGGTTTTTAATATAATCAACAAGATATTCTAAGTCATTTGGTGTTTCACCAAGACCTAGTATAATAGTAATAGCCTTTTTAAACCCAATATTTCCAGCAGTATCTAGCATATCGCTTATGTCTTCTATAGATTTACTTGGACAAAGTTCATTGTGGAGTTTTGGATTAGCTACTTCTAATGCACCAGTTATTCCAATAATTTCTTTTTCACAATCATTATAATAGCTTTCTAAGTCATTTGTAATTCCAGTATTTAACCAAACGGGCTTATTTGTTATATTATAAATTTTTTTAGCAATTGATTTAATTTCCTCTGTAGTATATGAATCATATCCTCCAGATAAAAACTCAATATTCCATCCTAATCTTTCACAAAGTTCTGCTTCAGCTAATATTCCTTCAAGACGCCTTTTTGCCTTTTTAGGATCTTTGATTTTATTTTTTTGAGTACTCATATAACAAAAGCTACAGTCCCCTTTATCACACCACCATGAAAGAAATATGGCTCTTTCTAAAGTGATATTTTTATAATTTTCTGCTAAGGATACTTTATTAGCTTTATTAACAAGCTCTAAAACTTCAAAATTATTTATTTTATCTATAAAGTGTGAAACATTCATAAAACTCATTTTTGTAATGTTATTTAGATTATTATGTTTATATTATATTTATTATATTTATTATCATTATTATTATTCTATAATTATTCCTATTATTTTTATTGTGTTAATTATTCTTAACTAAATTTAAACTTATTATTCCTATTCTATTTTTTCTATTATTTATTATATGGGGGTAAATTATAATAATCATTAAACACATATTATAAAATGTGATAACATATTCTATAATATATTTATAATAATATATTTTTTATTATATTTTTTTAATAGACTATGTTTCAATAATATATTTTTAAGTAGTATGCTATTTACTGTGATTATTAATTATTTTGAGTGATTATATGGTAGTTTGTAGAAATTGTGGTGGTAATAATCCTGATGGTCAGCTTAAATGTGGCTATTGTGGGAAACCTTTGAGTTTAATCCCTAATAATGATATTAGGTCTAATGTGGGTATTAATAACAATAATACTAATGATAATACCAATAGAAATATTTCTGATTATGGTGATATTCATAATTATTATGATAAATCTAATATTAATAACAATAACCATAAAAATTACAATAACAATTATAACACTAACAATTACGATACTAGTAAGAATACTAATAATCTTGATTATAATAACATAAATGACAATATGGATAATAAAAACTATGGTAATCAACCTATAAAGTCTAGTTATATTAATAATCCTAACAAATCTTTCGATAATAATGATTACAATAATAATAATAATAGGTATAATAACGATTCTAATAATAGAAATATTCCTAATTATAATAATGTTCCTAACCAAAATCCTAATTTCAATCAGCAATATAAAGATATTGATCCAACAGCTAATAAATTTGAATCTGGGACGGGTTCTGTTTTTAATAAAGAGAAATATGTTGATAAGAACTCTATTGAATGGGATGTTGTTATAGCTACTGCTTTAATAACTTTAATATTGTCTGCTATTTTAAATAGAATTTTCCCTACATTAGGGCTACTTTTTGCAATATTTGTAGGTCTTATTTATATTTTAATAGCAACTAAAGTAAAATCAAGTCTTGTAAAATCATTACCTGTAACATTAATTGTTATTTGTGCGATATCTGCATTTTTTTCTCTTTAATAAGCTATAATCTTCAATGTCTTTTATTTCAATAACTATAATTGCTTTTAAGCAATAAATTGTATATTGCCATAATTTAAATGATTTTAAAAAATTTTTTCAGGCAATGTTTTTACCAAAACATTTATATACTATGTTGTCAAACTTTATAATGTTGTATAAAAACCTATTAGGGGATACAACAATTTAAAACATAGATTAACTGTATTAAATTTTTGGATTTGATGGTCTTGCCGCCGTAGCTCAGTAGGTAGAGCGTTCGGCTGTTAACCGATTGGTCACAGGTTCGAGCCCTGTCGGCGGCGTGAAGGGCCCATAGCTTAGCTAGGTAGAGCGCCCGGCTCATAACCGGGCGGCCATGGGTTCGAATCCCATTGGGCCCATAAATCAAGCTAAATTTTTCATGTTATAAATTTTTTCGTATGCTCCGGTGGTGTAGTCCGGCCAATCATTTCGGCCTTTCGAGCCGAAGACTCGGGTTCGAATCCCGGCCGGAGCATTTTTACTAAATGTGCTTTATTAAATAAACTAATTATAAATAAACTATTACTAAATAAATTATTAAATAAATATTGCTAAATTAGTTTATTAATAGTTATTAAATTAGCACTATCTTTGTTAGATATAATTTTATATTTTTTTAAAGTTTTTTCGAGAGTAGCCTGCCGGCACTTAACTTTTCCTAAGCGAGGGTGCCCGAGACGGCCAAAGGGGACAGGCTTAGGACCTGTTGGCATAGGCCTACCAGGGTTCGAATCCCTGCCCTCGCATCTACTTTAAAATCTGTAAACATATTTAAATATCTTTACATATTATTTACTGATATTTTTTAAATATCTTTACATATTATTTACTGATATTTTTTAAATATCTTTATTCTAAGATTTATTTTAAATGCCGGGGTGGGGTAGGCGGTTATCCTACGGGACTGTGGATCCTGTGACTCGGGTTCGAATCTCGGCCCCGGCCTTTTATTATTTATATGATTTTTTATTTAGTTTTTCAAGTTCTTATTTATTTTTTTCAATAACTTACTTTAGTTTAAGCATTAATAGAATTATTAAAAGTATTGTTCAAAATATATTCATAAAATTTGGCTCTGTAGAAACCCTATATTTTGGTACTGATTTATATCAAAATTCACAACTTCAAAAATTAAAACGGCTTAAAATGATTTGGCTTAGCAAATTAAGGAAATTTCTTTTTGAAAAAATATTTTTGACTATACAAT
>JBOFHT010000074.1:0-77993 GCA_051649785.1 Methanobacteriaceae archaeon | reverse complement strand
TTATAGATTATATGGGAAATGTCCAGGTAGTCCCATTTAAATATATATTGGGCCATTTTAGTGATTTGGAGTCCCACTTATCTAACAATAACTATGATAGGATTATAATAGCTATTCCACTTAAAGAATATCAAAATCTAAATAAATTAGTGGATATATGTGAAAATAATGGTGTTAAAGCAGAAATTATTCCTGGATATTATAAATTTTTCCCAGCTAAGCCTTCAATTGACATGTTAGAGGATATGCCCATAATAAATATAAGGCATGTACCTCTTGATGATGCACTTAATAAGTTTGTAAAAAAAATAACTGATTTAGCATTTTCTATATTTGCTATTATAATAACATCTCCTATAACTATTATCGTTATTATTTTAATAAAAGCAACTTCAAAAGGTCCTATAATATTTAAACAAGAACGTATTGGTAAAAATAAAAAGCCTTTTATGATGTATAAGTTTCGAAGTATGAAAATACAAGATAATGAAGAAGAACTAAGTCAATGGACTACTGAAGATGACCCTAGAAAGACTAAGATAGGTTCTTTTATTAGGAAAAATAGTATTGATGAACTTCCTCAATTTTTCAATGTATTAAAAGGTGAAATGAGTGTTGTTGGCCCACGACCTGAGCGTCCATTTTTTGTTGATAAATTCAAAGAAGAAATTCCAAAATATATGGTAAAACACCAAGTTAGTCCTGGACTTACAGGTTGGGCTCAAGTTCACGGATGTAGAGGAGACACATCAATTAAAAAACGTATTGGATATGATATATATTATGTGGAAAACTGGAATTTCTATTTAGATATTAAAATAATGTTTAGGACTGTTGTAAGGGCTATATTTAATAGTGATGCATATTAGTATCTTATTATCATTACATTACTATCACTAGCATTACCATTATCCTTATTATTCTCATTATCATTATAATTTGCATCCCAAGTTTGAATAAATTATAAATAAAATATGAATTAAACTAATATAATAATATTTATATAGTAGTTATTACAAAATATCATATAACATTTAATATAGTTAATACATAATAACTTAACTAAATCAATAAATAAACTAGAAAAACAGTACAAGTATAATAGTATAAAATAATAATATAATTAATACAAAACATATTAGTGCAAACATAATCATAAAAGTATAATATGTATAAATCGTACAAAAAATTAATTATTACAGCTAATAATATAAAGTTAACATATTTCACGAATACTACTTACAGCTCCATATATACTAATACTGCATTAATTCAATATCCTTAGTTTATTATATTATCACAGTATTCCTAATTTGCTATTATTTTTCATTTAGATGAACTATTTAGATTTATATAATAATCAATACTGGAAAATACTTATAATTTTAAATTATTAAACTTTTTATTAATTTAATTGCTTGTTATGGGCTATATGGATGTTATAAGTGTATAAATATTTACACTTGAAATTCAACTTATTACTTTTGGGCTGCTCTTTTAGAATATATTATTATATAAGAAAACTTAAAGTAAAACATAACCTATTAATGTGAGGGCTAAAATGAATGAAGAAATAAAATTAGAGTATCTTAAAATACAAGATAAAATCACTGAAGAAGATTTTTTAGAACGTATGGATGAAATGAAGAAAGAATACAATGATGTAAGTTTTATGAGTGAAATAGATCTTGCTAGAATGATTGTAGGAAAATTCATTGATGAAAAAAATGATATGAAGTCTGAAAGTAAAGAACATGTTGTAGATAAGATAAATAAGCTAGAATCTGGTTTAAATGATATTAGTATTATTGGAAGAGTAATGAAAATATCTAATCCAAAAAAATTCAAGACTCGACAAGGCAAAGAAGGTAAATTATGTAATGTTGTCTTAGCTGATGATACTGGCGAAATTCGTGTTGTACTTTGGACTGAAAATATTAAACTCCTTAAAAAATTCAATGAAGGAGATATTATAAAGTTAAATAAAGTTGAGATAAAAGATGGATATAAGAATTCTATTGAAGCCCATACTCAACCTCGTTCAACAATAGAAGCTATTGATATTAACGATAGCAATAATGAATTTCAAGAATCAAGTTTTCCTGAATATGGTGAAGCAATAACTCCTATTTTTGAAATAAGCCCTGAAACTAATGTTAATATAATAGCCCGTATTACTAGAATTCCAAAAATAAGGAAATTCGATAAAAATGGTAAAGAAGGTAAAGTTTGCTCACTAGAACTTCAAGATGAGACTGGAAAAATATCTTATACTCTTTGGAATAGGGATGTTGAATTAATTGAAGACTTAGGTCTTAATGAAGGAGATTCAGTTAAAATTATTGATGCAGCTGCCCGTGAACGAAATGATGAGGTTTCTCTTTCTCATTGGGATGGTAAAATTGTTAAAGGAGAATATGATGTACCTGATTATAATGAGGAGATCATAAAAATATCTGAAGCTCATAAAGAATCTAAAGATATTAGTCTAATTGGAATTTTAACTAGAATTCAAGACACCATTACTTTTGAAAGACAAGATGGTAATCAAGGTTCTGTTAGATCTATTGAAATTACAGATGATACTGGTTCAATAAGAGTTAGCCTATGGGGTGATGATACTAATATTGAACTTAAAAAAGGAGACATAGTTAAAATAAGTGGAGCTAATGTTGAATCTGATGAATATAGTCCTTCTGGATATAAGGTTAATACAAACTGGAATTCTAGAATTCAAACTAACCCTGAGGGTAATGAACATCTAATTGAATTACTTAAAGAGTATAAAAATCAACTAGGCCCAATTCCTATTAACCAAATTCAAGAAATAGAAGAAGATGGCCAAGATGTTGATGTTATTGGGAGAGTTATAACTATAAATGATACTAATGAGTTCCAAAGAGAAGATGGGACTGTTGGTGTTGTCAGGTCTATTGACTTTTCAGATGCTAGTGGAATGGTTAGACTTTCATTTTGGGATGACAAAGCTAATATAAGCCTTAATGAAGGTCAAGCTCTTTTAATTGAAAATGCCCGTACTAAAATGGGTCTTTATAGTGTTGATTTGAATATAGGGAAAATGTCCAGAGTTATAAAGCTTGAAGAAGATGAAGTTGATAATTTACCTTCTTATGCTGAGCTAGAAGCTCAAATTTACACTACTAAGAAAGTAAATGAATTAGAAGAAGATGATCGGAATATAAAACTCTTAGTAAGAATTATTGACCTCCAAGATCCTCGTGAATTCCAAAGACAAGATGGAACTCCTGGAATGTTACGTTCTGTTGAATTAGGGGATGATACTGGTTCAATAAGGGGTACATTATGGGATGATAAAGCTAATACTTTTATGGAAATTGGAGATGCTATTAAAATTGAAAACCCTGGTGTTACATATAGGGATTATATTGAACTTAATTTAGGTAGATCTACTAAGATTTCAAAATTAAATGATGAAGATGCAGAAGAATTGCCTTCATTTAAGGAATTACAAGAAATTATTTACCAATCTAAAAATATTGAAGACCTTGAAGATGATGATAGAAATATAAAAGTCAGTGGTAAAATATCTGAAGCTTTTGGAAACCGTATATTAATTAATAAATGTCCTCAGTGTAATGCTGGATTAGAACAAGTAGGAGATGAATTTATTTGTGATGTTTGTGGTGAATCCATTGAACAACCAAAATATTTGCTTATGGTTCCTACTAGAATTGAAGATGAAAGTGGGGATATTAGAGTTACATTCTTTGATAAATTAGCTGAAAATATACTAAAAATGTCCACAGAAGAAGTAGTGGGGATAATTAATGAAAGTGGGGATGAAGGGGCTTTAGAAGGTAAAGTAGAAGAATTAGTTGGTTTACAAATAAACTTAATAGCTGATACAAGTTTTGATGAGTATAATGAAGAACTTAGATTAAACCCTAAAAAAATTATTTCATTAGAGCTTTAATTTACTAATAATTAAAATTAACAAAGCTAATAAATTATAGAAAATTATAAAATCGAATACCGATTACATAAACTATGGGGAATGATTATTATGGTGGAACTTGAAGACTTGCCGAGTGTCGGTGAAAAAACTGCTCAAAAACTTAGGGATGCTGGTTTTGCAGATATGATGAGATTAGCTACAACTACTGCTAAAGAATTAGCTGTAAAAGTTGAAATTGGTGAAGGAGTAGCTGAAAAAGTTATTGAAGCAGCACGTAAAGCAGAAAAGATTGATTTTGAAACTGCTTATGATGTAATGGAAAGAAGAAAAGATGTAGGTCGCATAACTAGTGGGAGTACTGCGTGTAATGAGTTAATTGGTGGGGGAATTGAGACCCAGGCAATTACTGAAGTATTTGGTGAGTTTGGTTCTGGTAAAAGTCAAATTTCTCATGAAATTGCTGTTACGGTTCAATTATCTGAAGAATTAGGAGGATTGGATGCTGAATGTGTATTTATTGATACTGAAAACACTTTCCGTCCTGAAAGAATTGAACAAATATCTAACTTCTTTGGTTTAGATTTACAAGAAACTTTACAAAAAATTCATATAGCTAGAGCTTTCAACTCTTCTCACCAAATATTAATGGCTGAAAAAGTTAATGAGCTTATTCAAAGTGGTAAAAATATTAGATTAGTTATTGTTGATTCGTTAATGGCTCATTTCAGAGCAGAATATGTGGGAAGGGAATCTTTAGCTACAAGGCAGCAAAAACTTAACCAGCATCTTCATGCACTACAAAGTATAGCTAATACTTATAATGTAGCTATTTTTGTAACAAACCAAGTGCAGGCACGCCCTGATTCATTCTTCGGTAGCCCTACTAAAGCTATTGGGGGGCATGTTCTTGGCCATGCTTCAACATACAGGATTTGGCTTAAAAAAGGGTTAGCTGGTAAAAGAATTGCTCGTCTAGTTGATAGTCCCCACTTACCTGAAGGTGAAGCTGTATTTAAAATCACTACTGATGGTATTGTTGATTAATTATTTAATATAAATTTATTTGATATTGCTTAATCTCAGATATAGAGATTAATTTTTTTATTTTTTAATTTTACATATTTTACCCATTTTAGTTTATTTTGTTTTATTATCAATGGAATACTTCAACTATTCCAATTAAATGCTCCAAATATTTTCTAAAATAATTTCATAATTTTAAAGATTTCTAATTTTATAGAAAATAATAATAAGGATAACATTTAAATATTATAAATAGTATTTATAGGAGCATAGGAATTTTTAATTTTTATTATATTTGTTTTACTAAACTTTATAGGAGCTAATATTAACATGTTTGGGCGTAAAAGTGAAGAAGAAAAGTTAGCTGAAAAGGAAGAGTATTTTTTTACAATTATTGAAAGAGGTTGGAGAGCTAAAGTATTTTTACCTGAATTTATTGTTGAAAATACAGATATTTTTTCAAAAGGTGTCAGCACTCTTGCTTTTGGATTAGTTGGGTTGGCTATGGCTAATGTTTCATCAGCAAAGCAAAGAAAACTAGATACTATTGTTAGAATAGCTGAAAAAGGTCTTGTTATTGAAAATGCAGATCCTGATGGGAAAGATTTAAGAGTTCCTTGGGAAAGTATAATTCGCTCTAGGGAGGAATACTCAGATAATGATAGAATTTTAGGTCTATATGTATTTTTAGCTGAAGAAAATAGTATTTTAATTAAAAATCCAAAGTCTTTTAAGAATTTCAAGCCCCAAGAGTTTACTAGTAAATTAGGTGATGTTATAAATTCTCATGCTTGTGCTGTAGCAGATGAAGGTTGGTAATTTTACCTTTTTCTACTTTATATGTGGCTAATTATCCCTATTTAGAGACTCCCTCTCATTAATTAATTTTTTCTTATTTTGTGGTTTTTCATGATTATTGAAGTTATTTTAACAATTATTGCTATGATTTTAGTGGGTTATGTTCTTAAAAAAGCTAAAATACTAAAATTAAGTGAAATAACTACACTTAATAATCTTGCAATCTATGTTTTCCTACCATGCCTTATTTTTGCCTCGGTTTATAAAACGGATATATCTATTTTTCCTAAATTAGTTATAATGCCATTAATTGGAGTTTCAATAAGCTTTATTTTAGCAACAATAGTTTTTTTAGTTGCAACAGCTAAAAAGCTACCTAAAGAAAAAAAATGGGGAATTATAATTCCTGTAGCTTTAGGAAATACTGCATTTTTAGGATTTCCTTTTTGTTTAGGTCTTTTTGGAGATGCAGGATTGATTCGAGCTATTTTTTATGATATTGCTTCCCTCACCACTTTTTTATCATTAAGTTTAATACTTATGTTAGAGTTTGGTGGAAATGCAAAAGATGTAATTAAGGAAATTCTTTCGTTTCCAGTTCTTTGGGCTCTTATTTTAGGAATTTTGGCTAACATTAGCAATGTTAATTTAGATGTTATGATTATTGATGTAATTAATTATCTAGGTGCTGCTACAATACCAGTTATAATGATATCATTAGGAGTCTCACTACAATTTGGCAAGATAAAAGAGAATTTACTCATGGCTACTTTAATTTCATCTGTTAAACTATTTATAGCTCCTATTATAGCTTTTATTATTGTCACATCAATTGGGTTAACTGGACTAGAAAATAATGTAGCTATTATTGAAGCAGCCATGCCTGCTGGAATGCTTTCTTTACCTTTAGCAGTTAAATACAAGCTAGATTTTAAGTTAACTGCAGATTGTGTCTTTATTGCTACTGCATTATCATTAATAACTCTTCCTATCATAGCTATGCTTTTATAAATTAATTGGCTAATATTTTACTCTCATTATCAATAATTTTTAATAATTAATTTTAAGAGTGTAGTGTTAAAATCAAAAATAAATTTCAACAATAAACCATTTTCACTAAAACCATAATACTACTAAATACTAAATTAATTAAAGTAATTTGAATTATTTATAAATCCTATATTTTCACTTAAAAATTTAATCTCTAACCCTATTAAAATAGGTTTTATTTAATATTTATGGAATACTTAATAATATTTTACAATTTTAGCTATTATAACTCTTCTAATTTTATTAAATAAGGTTTTAAATAAAAATAATTATTCTAGTATATATACTTTACTCAAAATATTCAATAGAAACCTTTATTAGTATAAAAATTAAAAATTAGTTTATCTTATATAATATTATATTTTAATGTAAGATGTCATCAACTTGTACAAGGTGAATTATTTATGGCAGAAAAAAACAATGATATAACAAATGAAGAGCCAAGAATTGGAGTATATGTTTGTCACTGTGGTATTAACATCGGTGGAGTCGTCGATGTACCTGCAGTAACAGAATATGCTAAAACTCTTCCTAATGTAGTAGTAGCAGAAGAATATAAATATTACTGTTCTGATCCAGGACAATTAGCTATTCAAGAGGACATTAAAAAACACAACTTAAATAGAGTTGTTGTTGCAGCTTGTTCTCCTAGATTGCACGAACCTACTTTCAGAAGATGTGTAAAAGAAGCAGGATTAAATCCTTTCTTATTTGAATTTGCTAATTTAAGGGAACACGATTCCTGGGTACATATGGGTGAACCCGAAAAAGCAACTGAAAAAGCTAAAGATTTAACTAGAATGGCTATAGCTAAAGCAAGATTACTCGAACCTTTAGAAGCTTCTAAAGTAAGTGTAGACAAGAGAGCTATGGTTATTGGTGGTGGGGTTGCAGGTATTCAATCTGCACTTGATTTAGCAGATATGGGATTCCAAACCTACATGGTTGAAAAACAACCAACTATCGGTGGAAGAATGGGACAATTAGATAAGACTTTCCCAACTCTCGATTGTTCAATGTGTATTTTAGCACCTAAGATGGTGGATGTAGGTAAACACGATAATATTGAACTTATGACTTACTCTGAAGTAAAAGAAGTACATGGTTATGTTGGTAACTTTACTGTAAAAGTCGAAAAGAAACCTCGTTTCATAGATGAAGAACTCTGTGTAGGATGCGGATCTTGTGTAGAAGTTTGCCCTATTGAAATGCCAAATTACTTTGATGAAGGTATTGGTATGGTTAAGGCAGCTTATATTCCATTCCCTCAAGCAGTACCTCTTTGTGCTACTATTGACAAAGATTACTGTATTGAATGTAAACTATGTAACCAAATCTGTGAACGTGGAGCTGTTGTCCACGACCAAGAAAGTGAATTCGTAGAATTAGAAATTGGTACTATTATTGTAGCTACTGGTTACGATCCTTACGATCCAACTGAAAAGTTAGAATATGGTTACGGAGCTCACACAAATGTTATAACTGCAATGGAAATTGAAAGAATGATTAATGCTTCAGGTCCTACTGAAGGTAAAGTTCTCAAACCATCTGATGGTGAAAAACCTAAGAGAGTTGCATTTATACACTGTGTCGGTTCAAGAGATGAAAAGATTGGTAAACCGTACTGTTCTAGAGTATGTTGTATGTATTCTATGAAGAATGCTCAGCTAATTAAGGATAAAGATCCTAATGCTGATGTAACTCTTTACTACATGGATATCCGTGCATTTGGTAAAGGTTTCGAAGAGTTCTACAAAAACTCCCAAAAGAAATATGGTATCAAGTTCTCAAGAGGACGACCTGCTGAAGTTATTGAAAACGATGACTTAACTTTAACTGTAAGAAGTGAAGATACACTCTTAGGTAAAGTAACTGAATATGATTATGATATGGTTGTATTAAGTATTGGTCTTGTACCTCCTGAAGGGTCAGAAACTTTAAGACAAACAATTGGTTTATCTAAGAGTGGAGACGGTTTCTTAATGGAAGCTCACCCTAAGCTCAGACCTGTTGATACCTTAACTGATGGTGTATACTTAGCTGGTGCATCACAAGGACCTAAAGATATTCCTGATGCTGTAGCTCAAGGTTCTGGTGCTGCTGCCCGTGCAGCTATTCCTATGGTTAAAGGAGAAGTAGAAATCGAACCAATTATTGCGACTACTGATGCTGATGTTTGTGGATCTTGCGAAGTATGTGTAGAATTATGCCCATACGGTGCAGTAGCTATTGATGAAGATCATGCTAAAGTTAATGTTGCACTTTGTAAAGGATGTGGAACATGTGTAGGGGCATGTCCGTCTGGAGCTATGGATCAACAGCACTTCAAAACCAACCAAATTATGGCACAAATTGAAGCAGCTCTTGAAAACATTGGAGGAAAGTAATTTAGATACTTTTGGAGATTTTTCTCCAGTATCTTTTTCTTTTATTTTACTCTTTATTTTTCTTTTTTCTTTTTATATTTTTTTTAATTTATAATTAACAGTTATTTAACATTTATTTTTCTAATTATTTTTTCTATTTACTCTTCTAATATCCATTATAATTGTTTTTATATTTATTGCTCTAATAATTATTTCATTAATTTTATAACAATTCTTATTTTCTCTCTATTTCCTAATACTATAACTTTTAATAGCTAATACTCTAATAGTAATACTATAAATATTATTCGTATTATCATAAATATAAATATCATTAAGTCTATAAATTCTATTAATAGATTAAATAATTAAATTTAAATAATATTTAATATAAAAAATTATTATATGTATTATTATAATTATGTGTAGTGTTGTAATGACTTTATGATAATTATAATTGTAAATAGAACTGTATTTAAAATTGCACTTATAATTAGATTTATAGCTGCTTTTGCAGTTTCTTTCATAAATAATATCACAATCACAATTTTTTAAGCTAAAAATAATTAGGGAATTGATAAAATGTCTCAAAATGAGAATTACTTTAAAGAAATTAGAAATCTTACTAAAGATCACACTGAATGGATGAAAAACAGTATAAACCTTATTGCAAGTGAAAATATTACAAGTGCTGAGGTTAAAGAACTTGAAGCTTCTGATTTATCCCATAGATATGCTGAGGGTCTTCCAGGGGAACGTTTATATGAGGGCTGTAAATATATTGATGAAATTGAACAAACTACTGTAGATTTATCTAAAAAACTCTTTAAAGCAGAACATGCTAATGTACAACCTACTTCTGGAGTAGTAGCTAATTTAGCTTCATTTTTCACATTTGCAAAACCAGGGGATTCTATCATGGCACTTAAAGTTCCTGTTGGAGGTCATATAAGTCATGCTGATGTTAGTGCTGCGGGTATCCGTGGTTTAAAGCTTCATACTCACCCATTTAATAATGATATCATGAATATTGATATTGATGCACTTAATAAAAAGATTTTAGAAGTTAAACCTAAAATAGTTCTATTTGGTGGTAGTTTATTCCTTTTCCCTCATCCAATTAAAGAAGCTAAAGAAGCTTGTGATGAAGTTGGAGCTAAAGTAATGTATGATGGGGCTCATGTTTTAGGTCTTATTGCGGGTGGTAAGTTCCAAGATCCTTTACGAGAAGGTGCAGACATTATTACAGGTAGTACTCACAAAACTTTCCCTGGAACTCAGGGAGGTATTATTCTCTGTAAGGAAAAATATTCTAAAGTTATAGATGAAGCAGTTTTCCCTGGCGTTGTAAGTAATCATCATTTACATCATGTAGCTGGTTTAGGGGTAGCTACAGCTGAAATGCTTGAGTTTGGTGCTGATTATGCAAAACAAATTATTAAAAATGCAAAAGCTCTTGCTCAAAGTTTACATGAGCTTGGATTTAATGTACTTTGTGAAGACTTAGGTTTTACAGAATCTCATCAAGTAGCTTTTGATGTTAGTGATATTAAACGTGCATCAATACTTGCAAAAGAACTTGAATCTAATAATATTATTCTTAATAAAAACCTTCTCCCATGGGATAATGTCAATAAATCCGATGACCCATCAGGTATACGTGTTGGTACTCAAGAAATCACTAGGCGTGGTATGAAAGAATCTCAAATGTCTGAAGTAGCTGAATTTATTAAACGTGTAGCTATGGATGGTGAAAATGTTAAAGAGGAAGTTTCAGAATTTGTGAATGATTATACTAAAGTTCACTATGCCTTTACAGAGAGTGATGCTTATAAATACATAAATTTTAGCTAGGAATAATGTTGTTTTAAAAATATTAGAATAATATGCTGATTATTTTATTAATTGGTTAGGAGATAAATATATGCGTATTGCATGGGCATTTACAGGTGCTGGACATTTATTAAGTGAAAGTGTTCGGCAGTTAGAAAAATTAGCTGAAAATCACCAAATTACGGTATTTCTTTCAAATGCTGGTGAAGAAGTTCTTAAGATGTATGGTCTTTATGAGCGTGTAGCTAGCTTAACTGGTGGATATTACAAAGAATTAGCTAAAGATAATGATCAAAGTTTTAGTTATCCTATTTCAGGCCGTCTTTCACTTGGAAAATACGATTTATTTGTTGTTTCTCCTACTACTTCTAATACTGTAGCTAAAATTGTTTATGGGATAGCTGATACTCTTGTTACTAATTCTGTAGCCCAAGCGGGTAAAGGAAAAGTTCCAACTTTAATAGTTCCTGTTGATTTAGAATCTGGGGATGTTGAAACAATTTTGCCTTCTAAACTGGAACTAGAACGTTGTGCTGATTGTGCTGATTGTGAGGCAGCTAAATCATGCCCTAATAATGCAATTGTCCCTAAAACTGAAATTGAACTTTTAAAATGTACTGGTTGTGGCAAATGTAAAGATTCATGCCTATTTAATGCAATTTCTGCAGGTAAAACCATAACTATTCATATGCGTGAAATCGACATTGAAAACTCCCATAAATTAGTTTTAATGGAAGGAATTACAGTAATAAAGTCTCCTTATCTTGTCGAAGACCAGTTAAAGCTTGTTTAATAAGTAATTTAGGACTAATCTTATATTCAGATTTATGGTTAAGTTTAGATTTATTTTTTTATTTTTATTTTTATTTTCTATTTACTATTTACTATTTACTATATGCTATGGCTATGTAGAACTTTCTAGGATTGGTCACAAACAAAATCTAACTCATCACCAATAAATATTTTATTATTTATATCTAAATTTTTTCTTAATTCGACAATATACTTTATTTTATCTTCTACACATGTAACGACAGGACTATAACTTTTCCAGGGTTTTAAAGTTGTAATATCAACTACTTTATTATTTTCATTTAAAAATACTACATTAATTTCTATTAGCATAAAAAAGGTGTGAATAGTGCTACTTTTAGGTAAAATATTTCTTAATTTGGATTCTGGAATAATAAATACTAATCCATAGTTTAATTTTTTAACTAACATTAATCCTTTTAGTCTTTTAAAATAGCTATCTGCAAATTTAATGTTTTTTTCAATAATACATGCATCTCTACTTTTATTTATTAAAATGGTCTTTGAATTAGTTATATGATTCATATTATAACCTCATTTAATAGATTTCATTTGATATATTTAGTATTAATGGAATTTTATTTAGCTATTTTACAACCATTAGTTATTAAATTATATTATATTATTATTACTTAATAGTTTTTGCTTTTTATTTTCATATTTTTTATATTATTATTTAATTCAAATTTCAAATTTCAAATTCTAATAAAAATACCCTCAAACTTACTATTTTCCCTAAAAAATAATAACATTTATTTATGATTTATACAAATATAATTAAATAGCTGAAAAATTAGATTATTCCAAATTAATTTTTAATTAATTTTTGACTAGTTTGTATAATATTGAAAATAAAAATAATAATAAAATTAGTAAAAACAAAATTAATAATAACTGTAACAATAAATGTATTAATAAATGTGCTAAATATAATAATAAAAGCACTAATGTTAATAATAACAATAAATATAGTCTGTGTGATGGTTTTATGAGAAATATTATTGTAGAAAGTTTAAATCAAACTCCTATTGAGTCCCTTGATATTGAAATTGTAGAAAGAAAAGGTATTGGTCACCCTGACAGTATTAGTGACGGTATAGCTGAATCTGTTAGTAGAGCTCTCTGTGAAATGTATTTAGACCGACTGGGTGGTGTTCTTCATCATAATACTGATGAAGTTCAAATTACTGCAGGTGAATCCAACCCTAAATTTGGTGGGGGAGAAGTTATTAAACCTATTGACTTCCTCTTAACTGGGCGTGGTGTTTCGGAATATGATGGAATTAAACTCCCTGTTGATAGAATAGCTATTGAAGCTGCAAAAAAATACTTATCTGAAAATATTATCAACCTTAATGTAGAATCCGAAGTAGTTATTGAATGTAAAATTGGTCAAGGTTCAGGCGACTTAGTTGATGTATTTAAAAGAGACGGTGCAGTATCTTCTAATGATACTTCATTTGGTGTAGGTTATGCTCCATTTTCTGAAGTTGAAACCATTGTTTTAGCTACAGAAGAACTTCTTAACTCAAGAGCTTTTAAAAATAAATATCCTGCTGTTGGTGAGGATATTAAAGTTATGGGTCTTAGGGAGGGAAATGAAATTACTTTAACTATTGGTTGTGCAATGGTCTCTCGTAACTTAAATGATAGGGATGAGTACATAGCTACAAGGGAAAGCTTAAAAAATATTATATATGATCTTGCAATTAAACACACAGATAGGAAAGTTAATATATTTGTTAATACAGCGGATAATGATGATGCTAAAGGTGAAGAAGGTTATTACTTAACTGTTACAGGTACTTCTGCAGAAATGGGTGATGATGGTTCTGTAGGGAGAGGTAACAGGGCTAATGGGTTAATAACTCCTAACAGACCTATGTCTATGGAAGCTACTTCTGGTAAAAACCCTATTAATCATGTAGGTAAGATTTATAATATACTTTCTTCTGAAATGGCTTCTGACATAGCTAATACTGTTGAAGGTGTTCAACAAGTTAATATTATGCTTTTAAGCCAAATTGGAATGGCTATTGATCAACCTAAAGCAGCTACTTCCCAAATTATTGTTAAAGATGGCTATAATTTTGATGAAGTTAGTAAAAAAGTTGAAACTGTTATGGATGAATGGTTAGGCTCTATATCATCAATAACTGAAAAGGTTATTGCTGCTAAAGCCCGTACATTCTAATAGTAATGTTTAATTTAGATAGGCTTAACTATTATAACCTATCTTTTAATCATATCTATTTTCAATATAAATCAAAGTTTTTTCTAATTTTATTTTATTGTTTTTTAGGGGAATTAGTTGTAGTAATATTATTACTATTAATTATTATTAATACTAATACCACCCTTAATATTATTAACATTATTCTTATTATTACTCTTACTACTATTCCTATTATTATTACTAATTCCATTACTACTAAATTTATAGATTATTTATTGTAGATTATTTATCTATTATTAGATGTTACTGTAATTTTGTTTTCAGACAGCAATTATTAATTTTCACTTACTCTTACCAAAGCTTTATTTAAATAAAAAACATATTATAGTTATCAAAGTAAGTTTGATAAATCAAAAATACTATCCATCTCAATAAATCTCATACCAATTGTCGTTATTTTTATAGTTGTTAAAATTAATGCCAATTAGTTAATTATCATTTTATTAAATATCATTTTATAATGTTATCCTATTATTAATCATATTGCTACTAATTTAGCACTATCCATCTATTAAATGCATTCTATAATGTTAATTATAGTTTATAAGTATAGTAACTTTAATTATTTTATCAATTACATTAATATCATTCTTAACATCAATCATACTCATTATCATTTTTATAGGTGAATTAAATGCCAATCAAAGAGGCAAAAAAGTCATATAATTTCAATGAAATAGAAAAAGAAGTCCAAGAATTTTGGAAAAAAAAGGAAATCTATTCTAAAACTAATAAGTTACGTGAAAATGGTCCTAAATATTCTTTTTTAGATGGCCCTCCTTATTGTAGTGGAAAAATACATTTAGGGACTGCATGGAATAAGATTATAAAAGATACTCTACTTCGTTTTAAGAGTATGAGTGGATTTGCTTTACGTAGACAGTCTGGTTGGGATACTCATGGTCTTCCTATTGAACATAAGGTTGAACAGCTACTTAATATTACTACTAAACAGCAGATAGAAAGTGAAATTGGAATAGCTAAGTTCATTGATAAATGTAAAGAATTTGCAATGGATAATAAAGATGCTATGACTGAACAATTTAAGCAACTTGGAATTTGGATGGATTGGAAAGATGCTTATGTTACTTTAGATCCTAAATACATGGAATCTTGTTGGTGGACTCTAAAAAAGGCTCATGAAAAAGATTTACTTATTAAAGACCTTAGAGTTATTAGCTGGTGTCCACGATGTGAGACTGCTTTAGCTGCTGCTGAAATTGATTATGAAAATAAAGAAGATCCTTCTATTTACATTAAATTTCCTATTAATTTAGATAGTATTAATAATACAAATAGTGTTCTAAATGATTTAGTAGATATTGCTAATAATATCCCTATTTTTGGACTTGTTTGGACTACCACTCCTTGGACCATTCCAGCTAACTTAGCTATTTGTATAAATCCTGAATTTGATTACTCATTTGTTAAAGTTAATTTAGATAAAACAAGCAACTCTAAAACTAACTCCTCTGAAATTTATATTTTAGCTACAGCTTGTGTTGAAGATTTGTTTAGTGAATCCGAATATGAAATATTAAAAACAGTTAAAGGTAATGAAATTGAAGGTATTAGCTATACTCACCCATTACTAGATGAAATACCAAAGCAAGCTGAATTTAATCAAGAAATGGTCCATAAAATTCTTCCAGGTACTCATGTAGAACTTGGTGAAGGTACAGGATGTGTCCATACTGCTCCAGGACATGGTGTTGAAGATTTTGAAGCTGGAAAAGAATTTGATTTACCTATATTTTGCCCAGTTGATGAAAAAGGTGACTTTAATAAAGATGGGGGGAAATATGCTAGTAAATTTATTAAAGATGCAAACCCTGAGATTATTGAAGATTTAAAAGAAAAAGGACTTCTTTGGAAAGCTGAAACTATAAACCACAGGTATGGGAATTGTTGGAGGTGTAAAACTCCGATTATTTATTTAGCTACTGAGCAATGGTTCTTAAAAATTACTGAAATAAAAGACAAAATGCTTTCTGAGATTGATAAAGTTGAATGGGTTCCAGAATGGGCTGGTGAAAGCCGTTTCCGTGATTGGGTTGAGAATGCAAGAGATTGGACAATATCACGTCAAAGATATTGGGGTATTCCAATTCCTGTTTGGGCGTGCAATGATTGTGGTAAAATTAAAGTTTTAGGTTCGGTATCTGAGCTAAAAGAGCTATGTGTTAATAAAGATGCAATTAATCATATAAGTGACGAAGATCTTGTTCACAGACCTTATGTTGATGAAGTTAAGATTCAATGTGATTGTGGGGCTATTATTAGTAGGATTGAAGATGTTTTAGATGTTTGGATTGATTCAGGAGTAGCTGGATGGGCTTCACTATATTATCCTCAAGAAAAAGACTTATTTGAAGAATGGTTCCCTTATGATTTTATTACAGAAGGCCATGACCAGACTCGTGGATGGTTCTATTCTCAACTTGGTGCTGGTGTAATTGCAATGGGTCAATCTCCTTATAAAAAGGTTTTAATGCATGGATTTACTTTAGATGAAGATGGGCGTAAAATGAGTAAGTCTTTAGGTAATGTTGTCCAACCTGAGGAAGTTATTGAACTTTATGGGGCTGATGTTTTAAGATTCTATCTTTTATGGGCTAATAAACCATGGGAAGACTTGAAATTTGTTTGGGATGAATTAAATAATATTAAAAAGATGTTTAATATTCTTTGGAATGTTTATGTATTCTCAACTACTTATATGGCCTTAGATGATTTTAACCCTAATAAATGTATTTATAATGAGGATAACGGTAGCAAAAATACTAGTAAAAATTCGGATGAGAATACTAATGGAAACAATATTATTCTCCGTGATGAAGATAAATGGATTTTATCAAGAGTTAATTCATTAGCTAAACACGTTACAGAAGACTTAGAAAAAGTATTCTTCCACCAAGCTACACGTAGAATTAACTATTTTATTTTAGAAGACTTAAGTCGTTGGTATGTTCGTTTGATTCGTGGGCGTACTTGGGTTGAAAAAGAAGACCCTGATAAATTAGGTGCTTATTACACACTTTATTCTGTTTTAGAGCTTTTAATTAAAACGATGGCTCCTATAGCCCCTTATACATCTGAAGACATGTATCAGAATTTAGTTGTTAGTATTAGCAGGGATTTAAATGTTAATAATAGGGAAAATACTGCTGAAACGATTTATAAAGAAAGTATTCATATGGAAGATTGGAAATATGATGAAAATGCAATAAATACTGACTTAGAATCTCAAATGGATGTTGTACGTGAAGTTATTGAGGCATGTGCAAGGGCTAGGGATGTAGCTAGATACAAGCTCAGGTGGCCAGTTAGTGAAATTATAGTTGTTTCAGAGAATGATGAAGTTCTAAATGCTGTTAAATCATTGACTAATGTTATTAAGGATCAATCTAATACTAAATCAGTTATCACATCAAATGAATTTGAAAATGTTTCATATAGTACTAAGCCTAACCTTAAAAGTCTTGGATCTAAATTAAGAGGGGACATTAAATTTGTCCACAAATATATAAATTCAAATGATGGGTCATCAATAAAGGCAGAACTTGAAAAAGAAGGCAAAATTATTATTGAAGATGATAATATTTCAAATGAAGATAAAAAAATAGTTTTAAGAGAAGGAGACCTTTTATTTGAAACTGTACTTCCTGAGGATGTTGTAAGTGCTGAATTTAAGTGTGAAATTAGCGTTCCTGACGTTCCTGATAAAACAAGTAAAAATAGTGGAAAATATACGATTGAAAAAGTTAATGGGAATGTTTTTGTTAATACTCATTTAACTAATGAAATTTTATCTGAAGCTATGGCTAGAGAGCTTATTAGAAGAATTCAAGATATGCGTAAAGACATGGACTTAGATGTTGAAGCTAATATTGAAGTAATTGTTGACTCTTCTGACAAATTTACTGATTTAGTTAAAAATCAAACTGATATTATAAATAATGAAGTTCGTGCTTTAAATATTAGTTTTAAGGATATTAATGATAACTCTAAGAAAGAAATAGATAATGATAATTATTATACTAAAGACTGGAAAATTGAAGAAGAAGAACTTATAATTATTGTAAAAAAAGTTAATTAAAATTGATACTTAAAAATAGGAATCTAGAGATTTAATAAATTTAATAATTAATAAAAATAAGAGATTAATAAAGTTACTAATTCAGCAATTTAATAATTTAATGGTGTTAAAATGGTTTTAACTGATTCTGAAATGGATTATATTAGAAAAGAGATTGGAAGAGAACCTAATACTCTTGAAGAAGGAATGTTAGATGTTATGTTTTCTGAACACTGCTCTTATAAAAGTAGTCGTCCTATATTGGGATTATTTCCAAATGAAGGGGAAAATATAATTATGGGTCCTGGTGATGATGCAGGTATTGTTTCTATAACTGATGACCTTGCTATAGCTATTGGTATCGAAAGTCATAATCACCCTTCTGCTATTGAGCCTTATGGTGGTGCTGGAACTGGTATTGGTGGAATATTAAGGGATATTATTTCTATGGGGGCTATGCCTATTGCTCTTTTAGATTCGCTTCGTTTTGGAAATCTTAAAGACCAAAAATCAAGATATCTCTTTGAACATGTTGTTAAAGGAATTTCTGATTATGGGAATCGTGTTGGTGTTCCTACAGTTGGAGGGGAAGTAGAATTTGATGATTCCTATGTTGCAAATCCGTTAGTTAATGTAATGTGTGTGGGATTAGTCAATAAAAATGATATTGTTAAAGGAATAGCTCCTAATGTTGGGGATGTTTTTTTACTAATGGGTGGACGTACTGGAAGGGATGGAATACATGGTGTTACATTTGCTTCTGAAGAATTAACATCTAATAGTGAAATAGAAGATAAACCTGCTGTCCAAGTAGCTGATCCATTTACTAAAAAGCGTGTTCTCGAAGCTTCTCTTGAAATACTCGAAAAACTGCCTGTTTCAGGTGTTAAGGATTTAGGTGGTGGGGGACTCACTTGCTGTGTTTCCGAACTTGTTGACAGTTGTAATAATGGGGCATGGGTTGATTTAAATGCTATATCTCTTAGGGAAGAAGGTATGACTCCTTATGAAATTATGCTTTCAGAATCACAAGAGCGTATGATTTTTGTTATTAATCCAAATGAAATTAAAGAAGCAATAGCTATTTGTGAGAAACATGAACTTCCGGTTTCTGTTATTGGTACTGTTACAAATGGTAATAGGATGGTCATCGAAGATAAAGACATAAGTACTAAAAAAGGTCAAGGTGAAATTATTGCAGACCTGCCCACAATTATTTTAGCAGATCCTCCTAATCTTAATAGAGAAATTAAGGAACCTGTAAAAGAAAAAGCTAATATTGATATTAATCATCCTATTGCTAGAAATTCAATGTTATCTATGATTTCTTCAAGTAATATAGCTACAAAAGAATGGGTTTATAAGCAATATGATCATGAAGTACAAATCAGAACTGTTGTAAAACCTGGGGATGATGCAGCTGTCTTGAAGATTGATAATGAAACAGGAATAGCATTAACTGTTGATTGTAATACAATCCATACTAAATTAAGTCCTTATGATGGGGGTGCAGGCTCTGTAGCTGAAGCTATTAGGAATGTTGTCTCAATGGGGGCTAAACCCTATGCTGTTGTGGATTGTTTAAATTTCGGAAATCCGGAAAATCCGGAAGTCCTATGGCAATTTAGAGAATGTGTTAAAGGAATGGCTGATTTAGCTACTAAATTCAAAACTCCAGTTATTAGTGGTAATGTAAGTTTCTACAATGAAACTGAAGGAATTATTATTAATCCTTCACCTACTGTTGGTGTTATAGGTGTTCTTTCTCTGGATAATATTAAAACTATGAGTTTTAAAGATTCTGGGGATAAAATTATTATTATTGGTGACACTTTTGATGAATTAGAAGGTTCTGAATATCATAGAACTATTCATAATATTGAAGAGGGTAATGCTCCTAAAATAAGGATTGATGATGAAATTAAAAGTGCAGAAACAGTTTTGAATATTATTGATAAGTTTAAAGATAACATCACAGGAATTCATGATTGTTCTGCTGGTGGAATAGCTATTGCATTGGGTGAAATGGCATTATCTGGTGAAATTGGTGCTAAAATTGATTTATCTGCTATTCCTTCACAGATCTTATGTAGTGATGTTGAAACTAAAAATGAGCTACTTTCAAAAATCCTTTTTTCAGAAAGCCATGGTAGATACATTATAACTGTAAAATCAGACATTGTTGATAAAGTTTTAGATGAATGTGGTGTAATAGCTAGCTGTATAGGGGAAGTAAATGGTAATTATCTGGAATTTGCTAGTTTAAGTGGCTGTGGCGGCGGAATGGAGAAATTTAAGATAAGTGTATCTGAGCTTAAAGACGCCTATACTGGTACTATTGAAGAATATATGGTGTAATCATTTAAATTAGCTATTATTCTAATTTATATTATTATCATTATAATATTACAGTTATTATCACTATCCGGCTTATATTATTATTATTATTATTATTATTATTTAATGGTGGATTATTGGTGGACTATGTTTTTATCAGAGTTAATTCCTTTAAAAGATGCAAAATATATTGTATCTGAAAATCAAATAGTAATGGATATGGAAATAATT
Organism: Methanobacteriaceae archaeon; assembly: GCA_051649785.1. Taxonomy (GTDB): domain Archaea; phylum Methanobacteriota; class Methanobacteria; order Methanobacteriales; family Methanobacteriaceae; genus JBOFHT01. Next base: position 57,291 of record JBOFHT010000074.1, on the reverse strand, counting down.
AACCTTGAAGATGCTTATTTAAGAGTTTTAGCTAGTGATATTAAATCCCTTCATAATTCTCCAGCTTTTGATAAGTCTGCAATGGATGGGTTTGCTCTTAAAGGTAAAGATACTTTTGGAGCTTCCCAAGATTCTACTAAGAAATTTAAAATTATTGATGCTATTGGTGCAGGATCATTTTCTAATAAAGAGCTAGGGGAATTTGAAGCAATTAAAATAGCTACGGGTGCTCCAATTCCAGATGGTGCAGATGCAGTGATTATGGAAGAGTATACCTACTCAAATGATATGGAACTTGAAATATTTACGCAAGTGAGTCCACAAGAAAATGTTGCATTTTGTGGAGAGGACATAAAAAAAGGAGGCAAGGTTTTAAATTCAAATGCTGTTTTAAGAGCTCAAGAATTAGGGATTATTGCTTCTTCAGGATTTTCAACTGTAAAAGTTTATAAAAAACCTAATGTTGCTATTATTATAACAGGTAATGAACTTGTTGAACCTTCCAGTAACCTTGATAAGGCTAAAACTATTAATTCTAACAAATTCATGATTAAAGCTATGGTCGAAAGTTGTAATGCAATTCCAAATGTATTTCATTGTAAAGATGACTTAGATTTAATGAAAGAATCTTTAAAAACTGCTGTAGCTAATTATGATGTTGTTATTACAACTGGAGGGACTGCTATTAGTAAAGGGGATGTTGTTGTTGATGCTGTAGATGATTTAGGTGAAGTTCTATTTCATGGTGTTGCAGTTCGCCCAGGAAAACCCGTTGGGTTTGGTAAAATTAATAACACTTCTATTTTCATGCTTTCAGGATATCCTGTTGCAGCTATGGGTCAATTTGATATGTTAGCACGTGAATATCTTTTTAGAATGCAAAATGCCGATTACTGCCCAAATATTGAAAAAAAAGTGGCTACTAGTAAAATATTTTCTAATCTAGGACGTACTGATTATATTAGGGCTAATGCAAGTTCAAAAGAAGTTAAATATATTTTAAATAGGGGTTCGGGTATTATTCGTTCAATGGTTGAAGCAAACTCCTATATAATTATTGAAGAGAATAAAGAAGGTGTAGCTAAAGGAGAACTTGTAGATGTTTTATTCTTTGAAAATATGAACTTTAATAAATAGTATATTTTTAAATTAACTTTATATTTTTTAATATTTGTGGTGATTAAATGAATGCATTATGGTATTATGGGATTGCTTTTCTATTAATTTGGATAATTGCTCTTCTATTTAAAAATAAATTATCTAAATTAGGATTTGAAATTAAATTCCCAATTATAATGTGGAAAACAAAACGATTTATTGGATTTATAGATAAATTAGCTAATATTTCTCCTAAATTTTGGAAATGGTTTATGAATGTAGGGATAATTGTTTCTGTTGGGGGAATGATTTTGATGGCATATCTTTTGATTTCATCACTTCCTACAGCAATAGAAACTCCCTCAGTTAGTTTAATTGTTCCTGGAGTTGAAATTCCAGGATCTCCTATATTTATTCCTCTTGCATATGGGATTTTTGCTTTAGCAACTGTTATTATTGTCCACGAGTTTGGTCATGGTATTTTATCTCGTGTTGAAAAAGTTAATATAAAATCAATGGGTCTTTTATTAGCTGCAATACTTCCAGGTGCATTTGTTGAACCTGATGAAGAAGAATTAAAAAAATCAAAAAGAGCTGCTCGCCTTAGAATTTATGCTGCAGGATCTGTATCTAATTTAACACTTTCACTTATTGCAATAACTCTTGTATTTTTAGTTTCGAGCTTTGCTATTCCTGCTGCATTCTATGGGGATGGTATTGTAATCGATCGTACTGTAGAAGGAAGTCCAGCTAGCACAGCACTTTATGAGGGATTAGTTATTCACTCTATTAATGGAATGGTAGTTAAGGATATTAATGGATATTCTGAAGTAGTAAATACTTTAAAACCCAACCAAAAAATAAATGTTTCAACAGATAAAGGAATTTATAGTTTCACCACATCTAAAAACCCTAACAATGAGTCTAAAGGGTATATGGGTATTCAAGCATCTAAACATTATGTCCTAAATGAAAAAACATCTAGTATTTGGGGTAATCAATTACCTTATGTATTGTTTATTATTCTTGAAGCACTCCAATGGATTTATTTACTTAATATAGCTGTGGGATTATTTAATCTACTCCCAATGAAACCATTAGATGGTGGGCATATTTTAGAGAATATTTTAGGAGCTAAATTCCCTAAAATTGGTTATATCAATAAAAAAGTAGTTAGTATATTAGTCAGATTTATAAGTATTTTTATACTTGTAGTTATTGGAATGAACTTTATTCTATCATTTTTATAAGTTTACATTCCAATTAAATAAAATTTCAATCTTCTAATTCAATATGTATTATTTCATACTTCTTATTATACTTCTTGTAATAGATGAAATTTAATACCAGTGTGGGAATTCTAATTCTTCATCATCCTTTTCAACTTTCCAATTAGTATATCCAAATTTCCAATTCTTTCCTACTGCATCTGCTTTATATTTTTTCCAAGCACCATTAGTATAAACATATGCGAGTGAATAAACATGATAGTCATACCCAACTGGTTTAAAATAGAAATATGATGAAGGTATTCCTCCAGTTCTGAACATTGCAATTAGTAAATTACTATGCCCTGCACAGTTTGCGTCTTTAGTAATTTTTTTATTGTAAATTCTCTTTAAAACAGTCACAGCATCATAATCTGAGTTTACTCCATATTTCGTGTTTTTCTTTACCCACTCATATATTATATTTGATTTTTTCTTGGGTGTTATTAATCCAGACATTTTGTATTTTTTATCTTTTAAAATTTTTATAATCTGTTTTTTAATAGTAGAATGATTTACTTGACAAACCCAGTTACCTTTTAAATATTTTTGTATGCTACTTGGAGCTTTTTCTCCTCCCAGAAAATAAATATTATAATTTGCTTTTTGATATATAGTTTTTTTGAAACTTTTTTGTGTGTTATAATTAAATGTTTCTAAGGTGTCTTTACGATAAGGAAGATAATATTTATTTTTTTTATTTTGTATATTATAACTATCAGTTTTTAGTATTATTGCTTTAACAGTTAAAACACTGTTAATATTTTTATAAAGAGAATTTCCTGAGAAACTAGCTGTGAATACATAATTATTCCATTTATAAGTGGGACTAGTTTTAATATTAAGAAAGGATTCACTTTTACTATTAGTTTTCACATAAATTCCATTAATTTTTATAGTATAGCTACTTAAAACTGTACTTTTACTTATGCCTTTACCATTTATAGTGACTAATTTGTTTGATCCTGAATGATAAATTGAGTGATCGGCACCACTAACTCTAACATTATCATGAGCTACTAAACTTATTTTAATTCTACTATATCCATATTTAATAATATTATCAATTAATTGAATATTTAAATTGCATCCTGCCTTATTATTTGAAAATACGGATGAATAAACATTTAAACTACTTTTAGAAAAAATCCCACTTCCATAATCAGCAACATTCCTTGAAAATTGACAACCATTAGCCAAAACATTATTTAAAGAAAAAATGCCTCCCCCATTTTTAAAAGCGATATTTCCACTAAAAATTCCTTTTTGAATATTAGTAGCTTTAATGAGATATAAAGCCCCTCCAGAGTCAGATGCATAATTAGAAAGAAATTCAGAGGATTTTACATAGATTATACTGTTTGAATATACTGCACCACCATTTTTTGCAGTATTATTGATGAATTTGGAGGCTTCATTAATATTTGTGGTTTTACTTGATTCTGTGTATATACTTCCTCCATTGTTGCCTGCTTTATTGTTTGTAAAATCTGATGCAGTAATAGTTAAATCAGCATTATTATAGATCGCTCCGCCATGAATATTAGCAGTATTATTTATAAAATATGATCTCGTAATTTTAAGTCCATTAGATGTTGAGTCTACCCATATAGCACCTCCATTTGGAGCCTTGTTATTTAAAAATCCGCATTCAAGGATTAGATTATTCAATCCTGTTCTAAAATATAAGGATCCTCCACCTTTTTCAGCATAATTATTAATAAAAATACAAGTTATTATTTGGGTGTTTGAACTAAATGAATTAATAGCTCCTCCTAAACCTCCATAAGACGAACTATAAGTAGCAACATTATCAATGAAAATACAATCTTTAATAATTGCATTTCTAGATGATTCTTCAAGAACTATTGCTCCATAAGCTCCTTTATTTGTTTTGAATTCACAATTTATTATTGTTAAATTAGAACCTTTAAAACTAATTGCTCCAGCCATAAGATTTAAATTAACATTAGTAAATATTAAATTTTCTAAACGAGTATTATTTCCCGAAATAATCATAATTGTTGAATTACCACCATAATTATTTAATACTGCTTTAGAATCAGAAGATTTTCCTTTGATAGTAATATTATCTTTGTTTAAATTAATAGTAGCTACAGTTCCTGGAGTGTAAGTTTTATCATTAAGGTTTATATTACTTTGACCAGAATCAATTTCATGTTGAATATAGTTAAAATCATCTGCAGCAAATACTAATGATGAAGATGTTGAGATAAAAATAATAAAAGTAAAAACAATCAACACACTTATTATTTTTTTCAAAACTAATCACCCCTTCTTTATTCAAGCCACTAAACTAGCTAATAAACCTAAAAATAATGATATTATCGGCATGTCGGGTGTTTCTTGCTTTTGTAGCTGAATTGTTATTAGAATATATTTTTAGTATTTTCATGATTAATGTCACCATATTATCATTCTAAGAAAGTCTCATTTATCAAACTAAAGTATCATTATTTAGATATACTGCCTTTATTCTTTCCAAATGGAATTATTAATTATTATCATTTAACATCCTTTATATTTTTTAACAATTCTAAAAAACAAACGTTCGTTTTCTGATAGTATTATGAACTTATATTATCTTCTATATGGTATATAAAGTTAACTGTTAATATATAAAAGGTAGTGTCAAATATTAGTTCTTGTAAAAAATTAATTAGTTGAAACCAAATTAAAGTTAAATTAATCTTAAAAAATCAGTTTTGAAATTTGTAACAGCTAATAAATTCATAGTCCCATATAAAAAATCAAATTTTTTGACAATTCATAAAATATATGGATGTTAAACTGCAGAATAATAATTATTTCAAAAAAATAACCGAATATCACTATATAATCACTAATAATAATAATAATGTCCTGATGATAAGTATAGATCTGACTAAGTTATATATAAAAATAAAATAAAAGCATAAAAAAATTAAAATAATATATTAGGATTTGATTAATTATAAGTTTATTTTTTCACATTATTCCATAGAAATTCTAAGTTTGTACTTACTAATTCTTTAAAAGGGATATATGTGAATTCTACTGATGTTAATAAAATTCCTAAATATATTGATAGGATGTGGGTGGCTAGTTTATGTGGGTCTATATCATCTTTGATTTCTCCTTTCTCTATTGATTCTTCAACTAATTCTTTAAAAAAGTTAAAAACATTTAGTATTGATTTGTCATATTCATCTCTGACTTCTGGGTATTGGTGATAGATACCCATCATCAAAAGAAAGTACTCTCTAAAGTCGATATTATCTGATTTAGAAAATCCAATAATATCATCTTCACTATATAGTAATTCTTCTTGATTATACAAAATAAACTTTAACTTTTCGATTAAATTATCTTCTTTTTGTAGAACATTTTTAAAAACAATAATTTCAGTTGAGAAATATTTAACAATAATATATTTTAATATTTCAGTTTTATTCTTAAAATGATAATATATTCCACCAATTGATATTCCTGACTCTTCACTAATATTTCTAATAGACACACTGTCAAAACCTTTTTGTAATGCTAGCAAAAAAGCAGTTTCAGCTATCTTATTTTTAATATTCATTTTATATTCACAACACAATATATTGATTTAAATTACATTTCATATATTAAATTTATATTTATACTTTAAAAATTTTTTCTAAAATAAACTTTTAATTTCAATTTTTGAAAAATTTTAAATATATCTTCAAAAATTGAAATTTAAGAATTAAAAATGGCATTTTTTAATTAATTTTTTTTACTTTTGTAGTTTTATTATAATTTCTACTATTTTTTTCTTATAAAACACTAAAAAATTAGATTTTATGTTTATGATTAAAGATAAAAGGAGTATTAAGTTAAGTGCAACAATTTTAAATATTCCATTATATCCTATAATATGAATCTTTATTTAATAAATAATTAAACTAAGTTCAATATAATACCTATAGATATATAAAACTTTTTATTTAAGTATAGTGGTACTTTAAAGTTTTCTTTTTCCCACAATATATCATCAATTATTTCTTCAAATTGGAATGTACTACTTAAATCTCTATATATATGCTATATATGCCCATATATCCTATATATCATCAATATTCATTATTTAACATGCTACAACTACCAAACTCAACTATATATCCTATAGTATCCAATTAATAATTATTCAATTTACCCATATCTATTTTATTTAATATATGTTCAAACTTTTATTATCTACACATATTTCAAAGATTAATTACTTTTAAATTATAGCTATACGAAATATTATAAATAATTATATATACATGTACATTAATATATAATAAAATAATAACTATTCAAATAAGAATAATCATTAATAATATATTTATAAATATTAGGTTATATAATAATAAGGTTAATATACTACTTTGTGAAAAATATATTTTTATGACTCTTATTTTTAAAAATGCAAAAAATGGATGTGAAAAACATTTTAAAAAAACTAAATCAAGGAAAATTCAAAAATATTTGTTTAAATCTTTTCATAATAATAACAATTATATTTGCATTTACTGTAATTTTGAGCAATACTGCATTTGCAAATAGTGTTGTGATTGATAATACTACGGATGAAGGAATTAAAGGAAGCATTACAAATAATACTATAAATTTAACAAATGGAACATATTCTGGAAACAACAATACTAACATTACCATAAGCAGTGACAACGACATTATTATCCAAAGTCACGACCCTAATAACAAAGCAGTAATTGATTGTAATAACAATTGGTTTATTATTAATAATGGAAACTTAAGTTTAATTAACCTAATAATAAAGAATGGATTTGGTGCTAATGGTGGGGCTATATATAATTCAGGTAATTTAACCATTATAAATTGCACATTTATAAATAATACTGCAGAGAGAGGCGGTGCCATATATAATAATCAAACTAATCAATATATAACTAACTCGGTATTTATAAATAATACTGCTACCCAGTATGGTGGAGCCATTTATAATTTAGGTACTAATCAATCTATCCTTAATTCTGTTTTTGAATATAATTCTGCTAATAATTCTGGAGGAGCTATATATAATTCTGGTATTAATCAATATATCTTTAATTCTACTTTCAATCATAATAATGTGACTAGGGCGGATGGTGGGGCTATTTACACTATAGGTACTAACCATACTATTCACAATTCTACTTTTATTAATAATAGTGCAGATGCCGGTGGTGCTATACACACTGTATCTTCTGACCAAAAAATAATTAATTCTAATTTTGTAAATAATTCTGCTAAGAGTTATGGTGGTGCGTTATATAATTATTTTGCTTATAATACCTCTATGATAAACTCTACATTAATTGAAAATAAAGCAGCTAATGGTGGTGGTGCTATTTTTAATAGTGTATGTGTCGAACAGCAATTTATTAATTCTACTTTTAAAAATAATTCTGCTAATAATGGTGCTGTATTTTATAATTATTTCTGCAATAATCAATCTATCATTAATTCTAGTTTTGATAGGAATATAGCTAAAGGATATGGTGGCACTATTTTTGTTTCTGGGACTAATAATAGCACTATAAACTGCTCTAATTTTACTTATAATATTGCTGGTAATGATGGAGGTGCTATTTATAGTACTGATTCCATTAATCAATCTATTATTAATTCTATTTTTAGTTACAATACTGCAAGTGTTAATGGTGGAGCTATTGATAACAATAATGGTTCAGATTATTCTATCCTTAATTCTATTTTTAGTTACAATACTGCAAGTGTTAGTGGTGGGGCCATTCATAATTGGGGGCTGAATCAATCTATCACTAATTCCACTTTTATATTCAATAAAGCAAGTGTTAATGGTGGAGCTATCTATAATACTGGAAAAGATCAAATTGTGATTAGTTCTATATTTTGTAAGAATATTGCATCAAATAATGGAGGTGCAATATTTAATACTGGGGATAATCAATTAATTAATGGTTCTAAGTTTACAAATAACTCAGCAAGTATATATGGTGGAGCTATCTATAATGCAGGGGAGTTGCAAGCTATAAAAGACTCTGTATTTGATAATAACACAGTGATTTATGCAGGTGGTGCTGTTTATAATGCTGGGAATAAGCATAATATAAAAAATTCTGTATTTTTGAATAATAATGCTGAAACTGGTGGTGCTGTTTATAATAATGGAATAGGTAGTGTTATAAATTCTAGTTTTATTAATAACCGTGCTAAAGATTTAGGTGGTGCTGTTTTTAATAATGCTCAATTAAGTATTTCGAAAAATTTAATGTATAATAATTTTGCATCTTTAGGTAATGCTGTGTTTAATAAGGGATTAATTGGGACTCTTAATTTGACTTTTGTAGATAATAAAACAATTTGCCCTGTAAATGGGATTATATATGCAAGTTTAACTGATGATATGGGAAATCTTATTACTGGTCAAAATATTAGTTTTTTTGTTGATGGTGTTTTTGTTGGAAGTGGAACAAGTATTGAAGGTTATGCAGAATATTACTACAAAAACTACGATAAAGGTAATTATAGCTTAAGTGGTACATATTCGGGTAATGGGGGACTTATTAACATTTATAATGGTATAATAAGTTATTGCTCCAATATTAGTTCTAATTTAAAAATCAATGAAAGTAATGTTGTTGTTAATAAACCTATAGTCATTATTTTTAAAGTTTTAAATAGTGGAAATGCAAAAGAAACTAATTTAAAAATAGTTTTAAATTTGCCTAATGATTTCATACTAAGTGAAATACCTTCTGGTGCTATTTATAATAAGGAATATAATACTTTAACTTGGTTAATAGATAATTTAATCCCAAGTGAAAAAGTATTTTACATTACAGGGAAATTTTTAAAAGCAGGAAACTACACAATAACATCAAACATATACTATGAAAATAGGTCGATTAATGATTCATTAGAAGTTAAAGTTAAAGATGACTATGGCAAACAGGATGAATATAGTTATGCTAGTATGGAAAATACTGGGTTAATGCCAATTGCTTTAATTTTATCATTACTAAATATATTATTCTTAATATTTCGGAAAAAATAACTTGCCTAATTGATCATAGTCTTTTATTTTAAAAGAATCGAGATTAAAAGGCAACTACTACTATTACTACTATGTGGGACGAAAACAATATGAAATTATAAAAAAAATGATATTTTAAAAAATCCACAAAGTTTGAGGCATTAGCAATAATATACTGTAATTTTATTGCTAATACTACAATTTAAGATTAATTATTTAGATTAATTTGATTTTAATTGAATTTCAGCTAATTAATTTTTTCCAACAACTAACATTTTGATAGTGCCATTTGTTTTACTATATGCTTATATATTATGATATTTATATATATCTAGTGTATTGTGAAAAAGTATTTGAAATTTATTTACTTTGTACTAATCTTTTTTTGATTTAATTATAATGTATTTTAATATTACAAAAATCGTTTTTTTCAATATAGTTTGATTGATTATAAATGGAGGTGAAAATTTGAAAAAAAAATTTAGCTTAATAATCCTATTAATGTTATCTTTATGTGTTGCGATAAGTGGCTCTTCAGCTGCAGATGTTGTGATTAATAATTCTACTTCTAGTGGAATAGATGGTAGTTTAGGTAATGATACTATTAGTTTGGTAAATGGAACTTATAGTGGAGTTAATAATACTAACCTGACTATTCATAATGGTAGGAACATAACTATTCAAAGTAACAACCCTAATAACAAAGCAATAATAGATTGTAATGGATCATGGTTCATCTACAATTCTGGTAGATTATCATTAAAAAATCTAATAATTAAAAATGCTTACATTCAGGGTTCTGGTACTGTTGTTTCTAATACAGGGAACCTTACTATAATAAACTGTACATTTATTAATAATTCTGCTTTGCATAGTGCGGGTGTTGTTTATAATAATAATGGAATTATTAATATATCATGTTCTATATTTACTAATAACTCTGCAGGTTTTTATGGTGGTGTTATTTATAATGAGGACGGGATTATTGATATATCTGGTTCTATATTTACTAATAATTCTGCAGGTTTTTATGGTGGTGTTATTTATAGTCATGTCACTCCTCCTGAATTCCTCCCTGAAATACCTATTGATCAATTGGATCTCAATTTTATTGTAAGATCTACTTCTGCGGATCCACTTGTTCTACTTTATCGTATAAATGTGTTTAATTGCACATTAACTAACAATAAAGCACAAAAAGGAGGGGCTATTTATAATATTGGGGGAGACAGTTCCATAGGAGGCATTGACTATTATGGATTAGGTAATCTTACTATTAGGACTACTAATTTTGTGAATAATTCTGCTGATGAGTATGGTAATGCTATTTATAATGATATTGGATTTTTGAATATGTCTTATTCTAGAATTTTGAATAATACTGGTGGATATTTAGCAATCTATGCTGGATATGGACTTATTGATTTTAATTGGTGGGGTGATAATACTCCTGAAATTGATGTTGATTATTTTGGGTTAACTTTGTCTAATTGGTTTGTTGCTAATTTGACATCTAAGAATAGTACTGTTGTTAGAGGCAGTAATGTTGTTTTAGATTATAGTTTTACTTTGAATGAGGGTAGTGTTGTTGATAATAGCTTATTACCTTATTTTGTTGTTGTTGAGGGTAAAGTTTTTGATGCAAGATTTAATAAATCTATTAATTATAATGTTCAATCAATGAATGTTAATGGTTTTGTTGATAATCAACCTTTGCAAGTAACTTTTAATGAAAATAATAGTACTAACAACCATAATAATACAAACACTACTAACATTACTAATAATACTAATAATACAAACACTAATAATAATACTAATAATGTTGTTGGTAATGCTGTTAGTATGAAGTCTACGGGTATTCCGGTATTTGTTTTATTAATAGCTTCATTATTAGCTTTTGTACCATTTTATAGGCGTAAAAACTAAATAATTTTAAAATTCAAACTTTAAAAATAGTAATTTAGTTATATATAAAAATCTATTTTTACTCAGTAAAAAAGCAAGAAAAATAGTATTTTTCTTTAGTGGATATTCAGTAAAAATATTTTCAATAGGTTATTTATTTAATTAAATTATTTTTTTTATTTATTTTTTTTCAAATATATTTATACTAATTTTTCAACTTATTTAATTCTTAATTTCCAACACTTTAAACTAATCTTCTCCGTGAAAAGATCATTGTTACCCATCAAACTTTCTATTTATATAATGCATCATTAAAAATGGTATTTCCTTTTATAGGCAATGTATATATGCCTCATGCATTTTTTAATTTAAAATTGGTGGGCAGACTTGAAGGGACTTGAAACCTCGATTTTATGATTTGGAGGGTATGGTTGGTAATAATTAATTATAATTATTTTATTGATAGTTGATGGGAATATTAATAATTATTTTATAAATTATAATTTAATTAATTGTTACCATTATTATTATTATTTTATGTAAGAATAGTGCAGAACTATTATAATAGTATTACAATACCTTTAAAAAATTAAATAAAAAGTATTAAATAATATTAAATACATAATAAATTATAAAAAGGAGGTGAGAATTGATATGAGAAAAATATTAAAAAATCAATTATTAAATAGCTTAAGCATTGGTTTATCATTATTATTTTTATTAGTAATCAGTTTATCAGTATCTTATGCTGCAGATATTAATATAAATAATAATACTGAGGGCGGTTTAAACAAAACAGTAACTGATGCACAAAATGGGGATGTAATAATCCTTGAAGGAGGAACATATTCTGATAATGTAACTAATATTGTAATAAATAAAAATATAACTTTGATGGGTAAAAATAAAGAAACTATAATAATAGATGCACAAAAATTTGGAAGAATATTTAATATAACAACTGGGAATAACCTAACACTAATAAAAATTGTATTGATTAATGGAAATAATAATACTGGTGGGGCTATCTACAATAATGGAGATTTAACATTAACAAGTTGTATAATTGATAACAGTAGTGGGACTAATGGTGGTGCCATTTATAATAATGGAAAAATGAATATAACTAATTGCCAATTCAATAATAACAATGCTGATTGGGGAGGAGCAATATATTTCACTAGTAATACTCTCAATACTGACATAAGTAGCTCTAATTTTACAAATAATAGTGCTGTGACTTATGGTGGTGCTATATGTTATCAAGGTGGTGATTTGAATACTATTGTTTTAGGCAATGTTACTATTAAAGATTCTATATTCTCAAATAATAGTGTTTCAGGATTTGATGTGGTGCTATATTTGTTAGGCACTTTAATTCCACAATATTCAATTCTACATTCAATAGTAATAATGCTAATCAAACTGGTGGTGCAATTACTATTGATACTAATGGGAATGTTACTGTACGTAACTCTAGTTTTAATAATAATAAAGCCAAATCTGGTGGTGCTATCTACAATAATGGATATATTTTAAATGCAATAAATTCTACTTTTAATAATAATGTTGCAAATGGAACTTACAATGGAGGAAGCCCAATATTTGGAATTTATGGCGGTGGGGCTATCTGTAATGTATATTCTAGATTAATTACAACCAATTCTACTTTTAATAATAATAATGCTAATGAAACGTATGGGGGTGCCATATCTAATTGTGGAGGCATAGTGAGAATTAGTAATTCTATATTTAATAATAATAATGCGGTTAATGGAGGAGCTGTTACTAATATTTTTTATAGAAATTATAATCCTAGTATGAATATGAGTAAATGCATATTTAATAATAATACTGCCTTATATGGTGCAGCAATACATATTAATGGCAGTAATATGAATATTAGTGAGTCTAATTTCCTAGAAAATGGGCAAGTAATTTTTATTAATGGTAGTAATAACATTAACATTATTAGTTGTAATCTATTAAATAATACTAAAGGAATTTTAGTTAATATTTCTAATAATATTAAAATTAACTATAATAGACTCCTCAACAATACAAATTTTGATATATCTACTAATAACAGTAATATTAATGCAGATTATAATTATTGGGGGTATAATACTCCTACTGCTGATGTTGATTACAATGGTTTTGTTTTGTCTAATTGGTTTGTTGCTAGCTTAAGTTCTAAGAATATTATAGTTGTTAATGGTAGTGTTGTTGTTTTAGATTATATCTTTGCTTTAAATAAGGGGATTATTGATAATAATAGTCTATTACCTTATTTTATTGCTATTGTTAATGATAATATTTTCGATGCAAGATTTAATAAATCTATCAATTATCTAGTTCATTCTACTAATGTTAATGGCTTTGTTGATAATCAATTATTAAGTGTGAATTTCAACTTAGTATATTCTAATGTTAGTACTGATTTGATTTTAGATAAAGATAAAGTGAGAGTTAATGGGTCTGTTGTTGGTACTGTGATTGTTACTAATGGAGGCAATGGTACTGGAAGTAATGTTAAAGTTGTGGTTTATTTGCCTGAGAATTTTGCTGTGACTAGTCTTAATGGTGCTGTTTATAATAAAACAACTAATACATTAAATTGGATTGTGGATATAGATCCTAATAGTGAAAAAGTTTTGAGTTTTACCGGTAAATTTAATAATAAAGGTAATTATACTTTTAATTCAGAAACTACACTTACTAACGGATCAATAATTACTAGCACGACAAACATTGAAGTAATAGGCAACAATAATACTAACATTACTAATAACACCAATATTACGAATAATACTAACATTACTAATAACACCAATATTACGAATAATACTAATATTACTAATAATACTAATTTTATTGTTAGTACTGCTATTAGTATGAAATCTACGGGTATTCCATTAGCTGTTTTGCTAATAATTTTAGTATTAGCTTTTGTACCATTTTATAGGCGTAAAAACTAGACAACTTTAAAATTCAAACTTTAAAAAATAGTAATTTATAATTATAATATAGTAAATGATTTTTTTAATAATTAATTCCAGTAAAAATCAAGAATCAAGAAAAAAGTATTTTTTGCTTAGTGAATATTCAGTAAAAATTTTTTATAGATTATTTATTATTTTTTAATTAAATTACATTTTTTTCTCTTCTTTTTCCAATTTACTAATTCTTATTTTCTCAATACTTTAAATTAACTTTCTAATTGAAAAACTTTAGTTTAGTCAGTAATCTTTGATTTATTTTGATAGATTAGTAAAGATAATGCCTTGTATTGTATTTAGTTAATTGGATATTTTAAAAATAGTGTGGATTCTAGAAAATTTGAATCATGGGAATATAAATTTGTTGTACTATGGTGGAATTTTATTCAAAAAGAAAAACTTGTAAATCAAGTAATATTAATAACCATCTCCGTTTCATGAGTGTATGATTATTTAATTTAAAAAGTAAAAATAAAAATAATAATAGCTAATTAAGAAATAATTAAATGTATTAGCTATTGATATATGGAATTTTAAAATTCAAAAAAATTAAAAAAACTAGAAGTATCTTTCTAAGATTCCCATTAATGCTTTGGCATGTCTACCTTCGTCTTTTGAACTTTCATTGAAGAAATCAGCAGGATCTTCGAGATTAGCTTCTGCGGATTTAACTGAAGCAGCTTTTTTCTCTTTATTTGCCATTTGTTCTCCTTCTAACATCATTTCTAAGTTCTCTTTAAGGGTAGGTTTTATAACACCATTCATTTCAGCAAATCTTGCAGCATGGTCTGCTTCTTCAAAAGCTAATCTTTTTAAAACTTCGCCTACTTCAGGGAAACCTTCTCTAGTAGCTTGTCTAGCCATAGCTAAGTACATGCCTACTTCTTGACATTCGCCCATAAAATTAGCTTGTACTTCTTTCTCTATATCTGTTCCCTTTGTAACTCCGATTTTGTGTTCATTTTCAATTGCCATAATTTTATCTCCATTATTTTATATAAATATTAGAATAATTAGTAGTAATCATTACTAAGTAATACTACTAATATATTCATTTTATTATTTATATATTATCTTCTATTTATATTTTAAGTTTTGAAGCTGTTTCAGGTTTTATAAGTTTAAATACCTATAAGTTTTTAGCTTCTTTTGCTAGTTTTTGACCTAATTCAAAGCACGCGGTGTTATCTTCTTCATCCGGAACATATAAGATTTCGCATTGGTCAATAACATCAAATCCGGAATTAGAAAGGTCTTCAGCTATAGACTTTACAGCTCCACCTCTTCCTCCCATTGAACCAAATGTTACAGCTTTTCTTAGAATTCCAGTTCTTTGGAATCTGAGACCTTTTAAGTATAATAATATGTCACCAATACTTGGGAATGGTTCATCATTAATAGTTGGGATTCCAAAAGCTACAGCTTTACTGTCTAAAATACTTTTGACTATTTCACTACGTTCATCTTCATGTAAGTAAAATATTTCTACATCAAATCCTTCAGCCATAGCACCTTCAGCTACTTCATGTGCCATTTTTTGAGTGGAGTAATGCATTGTGTCATATACAATAGTCATTTTATCTTTACATTTACCTGTAGCCCAATCACTATAAGCTCCAATAACTTTCATAGGATCAGTCCAGATTTGACCATGGGAAGGAGCAATCATTTTGATTTTTTCAAGTAAACCTAATTCAGTTACTTCAGTAAACTTTTTAAGTACTAATGGTGCAAGAGGCACAATTAAATTAGCAAAGAACTTTTTAGTTGCATCCATGAGAACATATTCTGGAATTTCAGTATCAAATCTTTGTGGGAAACATAAATGTTGTCCGAATGCATCATTAGGGAATAAAATTCCGTCTTCTACTAATAATGTAAACATACTGTCTGGCCAATGTAATAAAAATGCATCTAAGAATGCTAAAGTTTTACCACCAAGTTCTAATGCTTCACCAGTTCCAACAGTTTCGAAATTAGCTCCTTTTAAACTAGGATAATGTCTTAATAATCCTTTAATAGCTATTTCTGTACAGTAAATAGGAGCTTCTGGGAACCTTTTATGTAAATCTACTAATGTTCCACTATGATCTTTTTCAACATGGTTTTGTACAAGTACATCTACTTTAACAGGTTTTCCTTCTTGTGCAAATGCATCATCTACACGTGCCATAAGCTCTTCAGTTTTTCCAGGGTATGCATTATCAATTAATGCAACTTTATCTTCACCAAATACTAAATATGCATTGTATGAAGTTCCATCTAATGTATATCCATGATATGATCTTAAATCCCAGTCAAGAACACCAATCCAGTATACGCCTTCTCCAATTTTCATTGCTTTTGCTTTCATATTATCACTTATCTTTTTATTTATTTTTTTATCAACAAACAATTTTATAGTCTATTGAGCTATAATAAAAATTATAGGTATAATTATTGAATTAAATCATTTAAAAAATCTGTATTTAGTTTTTATGTAAATATATAATAAATGATTTTTAGATTTTAATTAGGATTTAATCGAGTTTTAAAAATTAATATTATCAATTAAGACTTATTCAACTTTTAACCAATATGTAATTAACTATTAGGAAATATTAGAATAATTTTTAATTAAATTATAATTTTTACTATAACTAGCTCTTATTTACATAATTATGGAGTTTTTAAATATTAACTAAACCTTAAATTAATTGCAAGCATTATTTGTATCTAATTGTAATTATCATTAAATAATTACCTTAATTATAGTAATTAAAATAACTATAAAAAATAAATATAATTAATTACAATAATTTTATTAATAATTCTGAATATTGCTTGTTATGGCGGTTGTTATGATATTTATTTTAACTATTTATAACATGTTCGCATATATAAGAACTATACAATAATCTATTGGAACTTGTATATAAATGTTATCTTTTTATAATGTTTAAATATAAAAAACTAAAAATTCATGGTTTGTTATAATTATATTCCTTTAATCAAATATTTAACATAATTAAAAATGTTTCATTGTAACTTTTTTTATTTATTATAAATTTTAAAAATTAGCTTTTGAACATTAATCCAGTATTAATCGTATCTTAGTTAATTAATTTTCATTGCTCTTTAACATTTATGGCAGTAATAAAAATGTTTTAATGATAAACTATATATTCGATGAGTTGAAAAGTATATATTATATGCAATTAATAGTCATTACTAAACAATTAATAAAAAACTTGCTCTCAAGTTAATAACTAGTAGTATTGTTATTAATAATAATATTATCTATGGTCCATAAGTTATATGCTAATCCATTAATTAGGTCTAATTTGCTAATGTTATTATTAATATTAATCACTAATATAGGCACCATTTTTAGATTTTTACTAAAGGTACTATATTCGGATGCTAACGTCATTAATTGCATATTGTAGGTTAAAAATCTATTAATATAAGACAAAGGTGTATCAAATGGTAACAGTAAAAAATAATGAAAGAATGCCTATTAAGATTTTTGCAACAGGATCTAAAGGTAATGGGTTTAGTGTAATTGAAAGCCCAATAAAGTTGCGTATTTTGTCTATGCTTAGAGAAAATGAAATGGAATTTGAAGATATTGTTAAAAATACAGGTAAATCTAAATCTACAATTTCTGTTCACTTAAAATCTCTAAGAAAAGAGGGTATTATATCTTTCAAACTTAAAGAAGAAGATCAAAGGAAAAAAATATTTTATATTAACTCCAAATATTTAGGTGAAATTGATTCTCCTGAACCTTATGAGCTAGAAGAACAAAAAATAGAATTTTTAGTTTCTAACTTAGTTAATAATGGTGATAAATTTGAATTTGTTCGCTTACTTTTCCATACTTTAAAAACAATTTTAATCCAAGAAGGAATTAACATTGATCCTTTAGTATATGAAGCAGGATACAAAATCGGATCATCCTTATATGGGCAAATAAAAGGAAATAGCTCTGAAGAGTTTATAGAAAACTTATCTAAATTTTGGAAAGATAATAGACTAGGTGAGCTTGTAATTGAGCTTGGTAAAACACCAGATGATATTATCCAAGTTACTGCAGTGGATTGTTTTGAATGTGAACTACTTCCTAAAAAAGGTAAACCTGCATGTTATTTGGACGCTGGTATTTTAGAAGCGGCATTTAGTGCCCATCTTAATAAAAAAGTATCTGTTACTGAAACCAAGTGTTTTGCAATGGGTGATGAGTGCTGTTTCTTTGAATTAGAACCAGCTAGTGAATAAAATGAAATAGGATAAATTATACCCTATTTTTTATATTTTTTTATTTTTAAATTTTATTAATTTTTTTATCTTTAAATTTAACAATTGTTGTTGTTAAATAAGGTTTTGATTTAAAAAACCCTTTTTTTACTTTTTCATTTTCCATACTACAATTTTTCACTGAAGTTATTTCAGATTCATTGGGATTTAAATTAATTATTTCTTCTAATTCGCTACTATGCCTGGAACCTTTCATTATAACAAAGCTGTTACCAATTTTTATAATATTTTCTAGCCTTTCATCAACTTTAGGAACAATTACTAAAATATCATCTTTTTCAACAAGAGGTTTTCCAATACTTGCAGCACATGCAGTAAATGAAGTTATTCCTGGAATTATTTCAAATAAATAGCTATTTCTTAGTCTTTTAAGTATATATGAAAATGTACTAAATATAGAAGGGTCTCCTAGTGTTATAAAAGCTACATCCTCTCCTTTATCTAAGTAGCTAGCTATTTGTTTAGATGCATTATCCCAATGAAATTCTAATTCTTTTTCATCTTCAATCATAGGGAACAATGGCTCTAACACTTTTAAATTACTATAATTCTCTTTAAATGCAGAATTATTGTTGATTCCTTCTATACACTCGTAATTTTCAGCTTCACAACCATCTTTTCTATAATCTTTTAAAATTGGTTTTATTATTGATAATGCTATACTTTCTTTGTTTTCTGATGATTTTGGTGCACAAATTACATTAATATCTTTTAAAACATTTATAGCTTTTAAAGTAAGTAATTCACTATCTCCTGGTCCAACACCAATTCCAATAAGTTTTCCTTTTTTCAAATAATCACCTTAATATAGCTAAAAAAATAAATATTAGCTGATTCGTTTTATATTAATAAATTATTTTTTATTAATTTCAATCTTAATTTCAATATTAATCTTAATATTAATTTTAATATTAACATTATCTTTTAATATTAACATTATCTTTTTAATTCTAATGGTTTAAAATCATTCTATTTCTAATATAGTGCTAAATAGATATGTTTCCAACAGGAATATTTTTTTACTGTAATACAATTAGAAAAATAAATAATTTTAAAGTAAAATAGTTAAGTTGATTTTATTTTTTTAATTCTTATTAAGGAGCAATATTAAAATCAAATTCTAATTTTTTAATTATTTTATATATTTTTACAATCTTATGATTACTTTCCAACACCCCTTACTTAAACTTATTATATTATTAGTAATAAAAGTATTGTTAATGTCAAATTCAATGTTTTGTCCCGATTGTGGAATGTTACAAGATCGATGTATATGTACTAATGAAACTAAAAAAATTAATAAGAGTAGCTATGGCTCTAAAAAATCTAAATCTACGGAATCTAATAAATATTCTAGCTATAATACTCCTTCTAAATATTCTATTAACTCTAATGCTAATTTAAATACTAATTTTAATAGTAATGGTAATAATAACACTAACGACAATAATGGCTATGATTCTATTTGGTCTAATATTATTCCTAAGAAGATATCTAAGCTAAATGAAAGTCAGATTCGTGAAATGAAGTCTCAATATCCTAATATCGAAGAAGAAATCATTGAGAATTTTCCATTTACTAAACCTCGTCGAGGTCAACTAGAAATAATCTCTGATATTTATCAAGCAATAGAAAGTGGTTTTAAATATATTGTACTTGAAGCAGGAACTGGAACTGGAAAGTCTGCAGCTGCTACAACTCTTTCACGTATTTATAAGCCGGCTTATATTTTAACAATGACTAAACAGCTTCAAGAACAGTATCATAATGAATTTACCTTTCCTCTTGTTAAAGGAAGAAATAATTTTAGGTGTCTTCATGATGACTTTGATTCTAGCTGCGATGTAGGGACCTGTAAAACTATTCCTTCTTCAAAAAACTTTTTTTGTCCCTATGGTGTTAGTAAAAGCCCTGGCCCTGGAGCTATCTCTGCTTTTGATGACTCATTAGGAAATCCTATTTTTTATCATAGTGAAGATAAGTGTAGTTACTGGGAACAAAAATCTAATGCTGTTAATTCCCCTATTACTCTAATGAATTATGATTATGCTATTTTAGAGTTAAATTATATTAAACACTTTGGACCAAGGAATTTATTAGTTCTTGATGAAGCTCATAATATTGAAAATAAATTAATGATGAGTTTAGAACTTAATTTATTTAATAAATCGCTAAAAAAAGATATTAAAAAAGTTATTAGTCCTGAGAGTCTTAAATCAACTAGTCCTGATAATTGGATTTCTGAAATTGATGCTATTCGTGATTATTATAAAGAATTAAGCTTTTCTAATATGGCTCAACATAAAGTTGATAGAATTAACCGTACAACGGGTAGACTAAGCCAGTTAAGAGATCATTTAAAAAATGAACCTTTAAATTGGGTAATTGATCCAAATAAAGATGGAGTTTCATTTAAACCACTCAGAGTTCATCATTATGCTCAAGATTTTCTTTTCCAGCATGGTGAAGTTAATTTATTTATGAGTGCTACAATTTTATCCCATAATATGTTTTCACAATGGTTAGGTCTTGATCCTCAAGAAGTGTATCATGTTAAAGTAGATAGTCCTTTTCCTCCAGATAAGCGTCCAATTGAGTTAAATTTAGCTGGAAAAATGGGAGCAAACAGAATTAAACGTACAGCTCCTAAAACCTTACCAATTCTTCGCCAAATTCTAGAGCGACATAAATATGATAAAGGTTTAATTCATACTAATAGCTACAGATGTCAACAATATATTATGAATAACTTAAATAACTCTCGTTTTACTTCTCACTCTTCTAATGATAGGGCTACTGTTTTAAATCATTTTGAAAAAAGTAAAAACCCATTGGTACTAGTAAGTCCTTCTATGAGCGAAGGTGTTGATTTACCTTATGATAAATGCCGTTTTCAAGTTATTTATAAAGTTCCTTTCCCTTATTTAGGTGATAAACAAGTAAATATGAGGCGAAAACGTGATCAAAAGTGGTATGCTTATAAAACAGTCATGACTCTCTTACAGGCATATGGCCGTGGTATGCGTGCTGAAGATGATTTTTGTTACACCTATATATTAGATGAAGATATTAATATGCTATTTAGGAGTCCTATTTACAGGTCATTAGTTCCTGAATTCTTTAAAGAGGCGATTATTGATAAATCATAATATTGTTTGGTATGGGATTAAATTAATGTCTTTTTATTTTGCTCAATTTTAGAATTAGTCTAAAATTATATCCTAAATATGATAAAAATTCACACTAATAACTTAATTAATAAAAAACTATTAATATAAACTTATGGGAATAATAAATTATATATTATTTTAGAAACTAATAGGATAAATCTATTAATTTTTAAATAGTTAATAAATGCCGATTAGATTATAATAAATTAAAGTGGGATTTCATGATTAAGATAGGAAATAATTATAAAAATAGATTAAGTGGAATATCATTTGTAGATTTATTTTGTGGAATTGGTGGATTTAGGTTAGCATTAGAATCATTTGGAGCAGAATGTCTTTTTAGCATTGATATTGATAAGCATGCATGTGCGACATATAATGAAAATTTTGGTGATTACCCCATAGGAGATATAACAAAAACAAATGCTGAAGAAATTCCTAAACATGATATATTATGTGGGGGATTTCCTTGCCAAGCATTCAGTATTTCAGGTAAACAAAAAGGGTTTGAAGATACTAGAGGTACTTTATTTTTTGAAATTTCAAGAATTGTTAAACAACATACTCCAAAAATATTGATTCTAGAAAATGTTAAGAATTTAAAAAGACATGATAATGGAAATACATTTAGAATAATTAGGAATACTTTAAATAAGTTAAATTATAATGTATATTTTGATATTATAAATGCAAGTGATTATGATATACCTCAATCTAGAGAACGTATATATCTAATTTGCATAAGGAAAGATTTAGACAATAATAATTTTCGATTTCCTTCTAAATTCGAGTCTGATAAATCACTAAATGATATTTTATTAAATGAAAATGAGTGCACTGATTTTATTATAAGTAAAAAATATGAAATAAATGAAGAAAAAGTTAAAAAATACAAAAATTTAGCACGACGTCCACTAAGGGTAGGGACTGTAAATAAAGGAGGTCAAGGTGACAGGATTTACTCTCCTAATGGACATGCTATCACATTATCTGCTGAAGGTGGAGGTACTGGTGCTAAAACAGGCTTATATTTTATAAATAATAAAGTCCGAAAGCTACACCCTAGAGAAACAGCAAGATTAATGGGATT
Organism: Methanobacteriaceae archaeon; assembly: GCA_051649785.1. Taxonomy (GTDB): domain Archaea; phylum Methanobacteriota; class Methanobacteria; order Methanobacteriales; family Methanobacteriaceae; genus JBOFHT01. The sequence continues at coordinate 34,408 of JBOFHT010000074.1, read as the reverse complement.
TCCTGATGAATTTAAATTTAATTCATCAGTAAGCCAAGCACACAAGCAATTTGGGAATAGTGTTGTTGTAGATGTAATTCAAAAATTACTTAAAAAAGTTGTGGATGATGGGAGTATATACAATGGATAGTCAAAAAGGATCAAAAATTGCGAAAAATGGCTTTAAAAACGAGGTATATGTTGCTGAAAAATTTAATACTTGGGAAACTGATGGGGATGCTCAAGAATGGCTCAATATAATGGGATATGGATTAGATGAAATTGAATATGTTAATGCGGAGATTGTTCGGGGTTATAAAACCGATATTCAGGTTCATATTACTATTAAACTAATTAAATTAGTTGATACTCAAAATATTCAAGTGAAACTAGTTAGTAATAAAAAAGGTTTCAACCAGATTGATAAAAGATGGGTGGATAAATATAGTGAGATTTGGAGTATCCCTGGTGATATAAAAAAATTACTAAAACATTTTACAGGTGAGCTAGAACCCTACAAAGCTAATACCAAAGATGAAAGAAGAATGTTTTTAACAGAATTTACTATCAATGAACAAGGCAGAATAGTGGAATTTTTTGAAAAAAATAAAATCATGATTTTATGTGATATAATTAAAGGAAGGGGCAAATTTGCTGCTGAATGGATGTTAGTAATTCAAAAAATAGAAAAGATTAAGTGGGCGTTAGTACCTATAAATGTTGTAATTAATTATTATGGGCAGGGAAATATTTCAATAACTCCGAAAGGTAGCTTAAAAATAGGTGAAGTTACAATGCAAAGAAAAGGAGGAGATGGCGGAAGAGAAATTTCTAAAATGCTACAGTTTAAATCTGATCCTACTAAATTATTTGAGATATAAAAATTTCAAATACTCAATAAATTAGAGTAGTTAAATTAATTAAATATCTTTATTATTCCTAAATTTACTATTTTTTTTATTTATATGACGGACCTGGAGGGATTTGAACCCCCGATCTTGGGATCCGAACTAATAAAAAACCCGCTAATTATATACTGTTTTGGATATACTTTTATATTAAAAAGTATTATTATTTTTATGTATAAAAAGACATTATCCTATGTTACAATTTGTCTATTTATTAATATTTCGATTATTTTTAATAATAAAATTTTATATAAAAACTTAAATAATGTAATTTATAATATACTATTATGATAACTAGGATTTTATTAGACACAAATATAATAATTTATAGAGAGGATAATAAAATAATAGGTGAAAATCTTCAACAACTATTAAAAACTGTTAGTACTCCGGAATATCATTTATTAATACATTCATTAGCTACTACAGAAATTAAAAGAGATAAAAATTCTGAAAGAAGGGAAATAATGCTTTCCAAGCTCAGTAGCTATGATGAAATTAAAAATTATCCTAATTTTGATAAAGACCATGATTTTAAAGATATAGTTAAACCTAAAAATAATTCGCATGATTATGTGGATAATTGTTTATTATATTCTATTTTGAAAGATGAAGCTAGTTTTTTAATAACTGAAGATGAAGGAATACATAAAAAAGCATCAAAGCTCAACAGTTTGGAAGAAAACTTCAGCGATCGAATATTTACAATATCTGAAGCATTAGAAAATTTTAGTACAAACTTGCCTGTGCTACCTTATACTATAAAATATACAACAGTGAATTATTTAGATCTTGAAGATCCAATATTTAACACTCTAAAAGCAGATTACCCTGAATTTAACGAGTGGTTTGAATCCATCAAACGTAAAAGGAGAGAATGCCTAATTTATGAGGAAAATGGAAAGCATATTGGAGCTTTACTAATATTTAAAGAAGAGGCAGAATCAATTGATCTTTTAGATAGGACTTTACCTGCTAAAGCTAGAATGAAGATAGCTACTCTTGTTGTTACAAGCACGGGCTATAAGATTGGGGAATTTTTCTTAAGCTGGATTTTAAAATATTCATTAGATAAAAACATTAAAGAAGTTTATTTAACTCATTTTGTAACACCTGATGATCCTTTAGTATATCTAATTGAAGAATATGGGTTTAGACATGTTGGGGATAACTCAAGAGGTGAAGCAATTTATATAAAAATTATTAATGAAAAAGAAGTAAAAAAATCTATAAATGAGTTAATAGATAAAAAATCACCATTATATCTATCTAAAAAATTTTACCCTGAGTTTTATGATGGTGAAAAAGTAAATAAATATATTGTTCCAATTAAACCAGAATTTCACGAAAAATTATTCTTACAGAAAAAAGAGCAGAAAAAGTTGTATGAATTTTCTCAAAACTTAGAATACTACCCTATATCAGCTAATACTATAAAAAAAGCATATCTTTCAGGAGCTAATGCAAATTTAAACCCTGGGGATATTTTGCTGTTTTATGAATCTGATAAAAAAGGGATAGGGGATATTGGTATTGTAGAAAGTTTTTATAAAAACCTCGACCTTGATGGTATTAATAAAACAATTGGAAAACGTTCAGTATATTCATCGAGGGAGTTAAAAGATTTTGCCAATCGAAACAATTCAATAATATTGTTTATATACAGTAAAAAATTTAGAAAAGTCTCTTTCGAAGAATTGATGAAAAATGGAATTTTAAGTGGGGCGCCACAGTCAATTCAAAGTTTATCCAATGAAAATTATTTGAAATTAAAAAAATTAGTGATGTAAATGAACGTTTTAATCTCAATTAAGCCAAAATATGTTGAAAAAATAATTTCAAGAGAAAAAACTTATGAATTTCGAAGGAATATTTTTAAAAAAGAGGTCGAAAAAGTAGTAATTTATTCTACTTCACCTGAAAAAAAAATAATAGGTTTCTTTAAATCAAATCAAATAATTAAAGATTGTCCTAAATCTTTATGGGACAATTTTTCTGAAGAAGCAGGGATAAATAAAGAAGATTTTTTCGATTATTTTCAAAATAAAGAAGAGGGATTTGCATTAAAAATAGATGACCTTGAAATCTTTGGAAATCCTATAGAAACTGAAAAAATATTAGATTTTTGTGCACCACAATCATTTAAATATATTAATGAGGACGAAATGATAAATTTAATAGAACGTATGTAACATATTATTATATTGATATATTACAAACCTATACACTTAATATACTTTAAAAACAATTAACAATATTGAATACAACATTCAGCTATTAGTTAAAAGTTATTTAAAATCTTTATGGGCCTGTGGTCTAGCCAGGATATGACGGAGGACTTCGGATCCTCAGATCAGGGGTTCAAATCCCCTCAGGCTCGTTTATATTTATTTTAAATAGTTTTAATAGGTTTTTAAGTAAATAAAGGTGATGTATTTTTATTGAGAATAATAAAATTTTAATCATCATTAAATGAGATTTTCTATAACTCTCAGCATTTACTAAAAAATTAATTTATTTTTGTGCAATGGTAATGTTTTTAACTTTATTTTTTAAAGATTTTTTTTATAATAATATTCATTTGAATAACCCATGCTGTAAAACCTTTTTAATCTGATAATCTGAAAAGTTTTCTCCAGTAATATTGGACATAATCTTTTTCGCATCATCTAAACTGAAACCATCTTTTTTCGATAGTATCGTATCAAAATATTCTAAATGTTTTTCATACAATTTATTAATAAATATGGGATCTTTATACTCCTTACTAATATTCAATTCTATTGAAATCTTTTTAATTTGGTAATCTGAAAAGAAAAATCCAAAATTTTTATAAATAATCTCTCGAATATCAAATATTTCAGGATTGCTTATTTTTGATAATAAAAAATCTAGTTGTTTAAAATTTATCTCATTTAATTCAGGTCTTTTTTCACATTTCCTGCTAAATTGTCATATTTATAATCTAAATCTTTTAAAATCTTTTTAATTTGATTGTCAGAAAAAATTCTTCCATATTTATCTGAAATTATTTGTTTTGTATTACTTAAACTAACTTTACTAATGTTAGATAATTCAAAACTAATTTCATCTAAAATATCTTCATATTTATAATTATATTTAGGGAATAAACCAAAACAACCCTCTTCATTTCAGTTTTTTAACCCCAGTGATATCCCTTAGCTTCACTAATTTTAACTTTTTCACAAGTTTTAGCAACATCAGCTTCTTTGTAGAGGGCTTTGATAAATTCTAATTTTTTTAAAAGTTTGGCGGGGATTTTCTTAGCTTTAATCTTTTTATTCAATTCGTTACTTACCAAATGATTTTTAACAATTTTTTGATTCTTCCCTACCATAAAAACACAATATGATTATTTTTTAAAAAAAGGTACACTAAATACTAATTACTTGGTAATTATAACATATAATTTTTTCTCTTTTTTATTACTTTTTTGGAAAAATAATGCCAATATCTAAAAAAATACTAGTTAGGTAATTATAGCTAATATACTTATCTCCCTCATTAACACTTTTTTAAGATAATTAATAGACATTATTTAACAAAATAGGTTATATATGAAACTATTCAAAGGAATAGCATAGAATTTAAAAGGAGGGATATTATATTGCACCTTAAAAAAGAAAGAAAAAGCCCTATATACTGGAGACTTATTAACTAAAGAAGTCCCACGTCATATCCTGACTAGACTACAGGCCCTTATGATTTAATTAAAAATAGTTACATTGCCTATTCAATATAATTATATATGATGTATTTAATATAACTAGCTATCTAACTATTATAAGTAAGTTTTTTTTAATTAATAAAGTATTCGATTATATGGTTTATTAATGGATAATAGTTAATGGAGATAAAATGTTAACAAAGCGTATAATTCCTTGTTTGGATTGTGACCTTCAAGTTCCTGAGGGAAGAGTTGTTAAAGGTGTTGAATTTAAGGAAATTAAGTATGCTGGTAATCCCATTGATCTAGCTACCAAGTATTACAATGATGGTGCTGATGAAATTGTCTTCCTTGATATCACAGCTTCTCATGAGCGTCGTGAAACTATGGGTCATATTATTGCAGAACTTAGTGAAGAGGTTTTCATCCCTATATGTGTAGGTGGTGGAATACGTAAAGTTCAAGACTATGTGGATATGCTTAATTGTGGGGCTGATAAATGCTCTACTAATACTGCAGCTATACATAATCCTGACTTGATAAATCAAGCATCTAAGGTAGTTGGTTCACAGGCATGTGTTGTTGGTATTGATGCTAGAAGAAGGTATGTAAATAATCCCAAAGAATATACTGGTAAAAATATTATTGAAACCGGAAATGGCAATGGCTACTGCTGGTTTGAATGTAGTATCTATGGTGGTCGTGAATATACTGGTATTGATGTAATTAACTGGGCTCAAGAATGCCAAAAACGTGGTGCTGGTGAAATTCTTCTTACTTCAATGGATGGGGATGGAACTAAGTCTGGCTATGATATTGAACTTATAAAAGCTGTTAATAGTGCAGTTGATATTCCTGTAATAGCTTCAGGAGGAGTCGGTACTCCTGAAGATATTTATGAAGTCTTTAATAAAACTGATGTTAATGCTGCTTTAGCTGCCAGTATTTTTCATTTTAATGAGTACTCAGTTCCTGTTGTTAAAGATTATTTGAAAAACAAAGGGATTAATGTTAGAATCTAAGTTTTTAATATGGATACTAATCAGAATAATCCAAATAACTTGAATAAGGAGAATAATATGAATACTAATAATATTGCAATTAATAGTAAAATTGACCTTAAATTAACTCAAGAATCTGGTCAAACTTCTCAATCTCCTTGGAATTTTCTAGCTAATCAATATTGCGAAGTTGTTAAAGTAGCTAATACTTATGTTCTTCTTAAAGTATCTACAAATAGTGATAATAATGAGATAATTGTAAATTATGAAACTGAGATTAATTCTACTAATAATATTAATGAATTAGATATAATTAATTCTGTAAATAATATATTTGACCTTAATTTTGATTTAGATAAATTTTATAATTATCTATCTGAATGTGATGAGCTAGCTCCTGCTATTGAATTTTGCCAAGATCTTCGTCTTTTTAAAGCAAGGGATCCTTTTGAATGTATTGTCTCTTCAATTTCTTCTGCTAATAATTCCATTAGCCGTTGGACTAAATCAATAGCCACTATTAATCATAAATGGGGTAATAATCATAAATTTACTACTGGTGACTTTTTTACTTTTCCTAGTCCGGAAACTATAATCACAATTCCTGAAGATGATTTAGCAGAGTCTCTTTATTCAGGGATTGACTCTAAAGCTTGTTTTAATAATTTAAAAGCATGTGGTGTTGGTTATCGGGGACCTTATATTAAGAAAACCGCTGAATTAGTTCTTAATGAAATTAGTATAAATGATATTAGTAATATGTCCTATAACGAGGCCTTTGAAGCAGTTTTAGCTCTTCCAGGGGTTGGTCCTAAAGTAGCTGATTGTATACTTCTTTATGGCTTTGGTATGAATGAAGCATTTCCTTCAGATGTTTGGATAAAAAGAATTATTTCTCATCTTTATTTTAATGATAAAGATATTACAGCTAAAAAAGCTCGTGATTTTGGTATGAGTGAATTTGGTGAATATGCAGGATATGTTCAGCTTTACCTGTTCCATTATGCCCGTAAATCTGGTTTATTAGCTAAACTTAAGAAAAAATAGCTAGCTATTAATAATCTTATTAATTTCACATCAAACTATCCATTCACATGTAATACTTCTGTAAATATTTTTTTCACATTTTCTTGCTTTTTATCATCCATATACTCTTCGTCGTGACATTTTTCTAGTGTAAAAATAGCTAATTCATATACAACTCTATTTAATCCTTTTCCTTTTTCTGTTAATGCATATTCTGTTGTTATAGGTGAACTATTCAATATTTTTTTCTCTATTAATCCATTAGACTCTAAATTCTTCAGACACTCAGATAGCATTTTATTACTTAAATCTGGTTTTCCTTCTTTAAAGTCCTTAAAATGCTTTTTTCCAAAGAATAAATCTCTAATAATTTGTATATTCCATTTTTTATTAAGTAATTTCATTGCTTTATCAACAGGACAAATTCCTTTTTCTTTTTTTATATTCATAAATTCCCTCTTTGGTTACTAAATAGTTACTTAGTTACTAAACAGTTACAAAATCTATTTAAATAGATTTAATCATATTATTACTTGTAATAAATTTATTAAAACTTATTTAAACAATTTAAATGTTATAAGTAATAATGTAATTTTTATAATATTTAATTATATTTATTATGGATAATGCTTTGAATGATAGTAATGTGGACTAGTAACTATATTATTATGATTTATAATCAATTAATTATAAGTTTTAATTATTAATCAATTCAAATACAATTTTAAACGAGGTAAAAATATGAATGAACTACGTAATTTCTTAAAAGAGAACCCTATTCAGTATTTAGCTACTGTAGGCTTAGATGATAAAGCAAAAGTAAGGCCTGTACAATTTATGGTTGAAAATAACAACAAATTCTACTTCTGTACAAGTAATGAAAAGCCAGTTTACAAAGAACTTGAAAAATCACCATATCTTGAACTTACAGTTGCAAGCCCTGAGTATGTATGGTTAAGAATAGCTGGAAAAGCAGTATTTAGCAATGATCTCGATATAAAGCAAGAAATCATTGATAATAGTGAATTAGTTAAATCCATTTATGAAACAGCTAATAATCCTGCATTTGAAGTATTTTCAATTGAAGGAAAAGCAACTATCGCTGATTTCTCTGGAGAAGCTCCTAGAGAGTTTGATATTTAAATCAATATCCCAATCAATACTTAGATTAAAATTAAATCAACTCTTAATTTATTTTATTTATTAAAAATATCATTTATTTTTTTACTAACATTTTCTCATTTCCTTTCTCTTTTTTACTTTTTTTAGCTCTGTTTGAGTGTTACTTTTGAGTAACTCTTTAATTTATATATATTAATTTCAAAAGTATTACTAATATCTCAATTATTTCTAAACTTACATCTATTTCTAAATTTACAACCATTTTCAAAGCCATAATTGTCAGGGATAGAATGTGTATTGGTAGTTCTCGTTGAATTAATGGGGAATGGAATGTTTTTAGGAATAATATAATAATTATCACTTCAAATAGTATTAATAAATAAAATTAAGAGGAAAAATATGTCTAAAAATAATTTTAAATTAAATATTAACTTTGAAAGTACAAATAATCAAGTAAAAAATGTTGCTTTCGAATTATTAGAAAATTTTAGAGAAGTAACTCTAGCTACTGTTAATAATAACAAGCCTGCAGCTAGAACTGTAGTTATAGTAAAAATTAGTAATGATAAAATTTACTTTATGACTGAGAAGGGTAAACCAATGTCTAAACAGATTAAAATAAACCCTTATGTTTCTGTTTTAGGTGAATCAGGAGACATTATGGTTAGGGTTGAAGGTAAAGTTAAATTCACAGAAAATATAGATTACTTACTTGAAATCATTAATGGTCAAGAGGGAATGTTTAAAGGAAAAGAAGATATTTTAGAAATGTTCTATATTGAATCTGCTAATGGGGAAGTTTATGATGTTAGAACAAGGAAACCCAAAAGAATGAGATTTGCTTTTGGAGATTCAGAACCGAATCCTTTTGTTTACAAGATTGGTAATAATTGTATTTCTTGTGGAAATTGTAAAGATGCTTGTGTTACCAGAGCTATATCTAAAAATGAGGCTAAATATATAATTGACTATTATTATTGTGATGAATGTGGTAGATGTTATGAAAAATGCCCTAATAATGCAATTATGTCTGAATTTTAAAAAATAAATAAAAATAATAAAAACAAAAATAATCCAAAAAATACTATAAAATTAATAAAGAGACTGTTAAGGAATTAACCTGTAACAGTAACTTTAGTCATGACGTCGTCTTCTTTTATTTGGTTTACAACATCCATTCCTTTAATTACTTTTCCAAAGACAGTATGAACACCATCTAAGTGAGGTTGAGGTGAGTGAGTTATAAAGAATTGGCTTCCACCAGTATCTTTTCCTGCATGAGCCATTGAAAGAGCTCCTTCACCGTGTCTTTTTGGATTTCCTTCGGTTTCACATTTAATTGTGTAACCCGGGCCACCAGTTCCATTTCCTTTTGGACATCCTCCTTGAATAACAAAGTTGCTAAGAACTCTATGGAATGTTAAACCATCGTAATACCCTTCTTTAATTAACTTTTCAAAGTTTTCTACAGTTTTAGGAGCATCATTTTCAAATAATTCTAATTCTATTGTACCTTTTTTAGTTTCAATAATAGCTTTTTTCATTTTATCACCACAGTTACTTTTATCAATAAAACTATAAATATATTTCTAGTAGCCAGCTACTATGATATTATTGAATCTTTTATCATTTAATATGGCAAATAATATATCAATAAATATATTAATGTCATTGGCACATATATTAATATTGAAAATAATATTTGCATTAATACTAGTAGTAATAGTGGTAATACTAATGGATTTGATGCTAATGCTAATAATATAAATAATAATACGAATAACGATAATAGGGATAATAATACTAAATCTAATAACTCCAATAACTTTAATAAGAAATATAAGGCTAATAATACTTAATGATTCAAAAAATATTGGATATAAACAAGATTTAGCTTTAATAAGAAGTATAATACTAATAATACTTAATGATTCAAAAAATATTGGATATAAACAAGATTTAGCTTTAATAAGAAGTATAATACTAATAATACTTACAATAATTCTAATTTATAAAGGGGCTTTTTAATGCATGGAACTGTTAATAACAACATATTGGAAGCTATAGGTAACACTCCTATTGTAAAACTTAATGATATCAATCCTTACAAAAATGTTACAATGTATGGTAAGTTAGAAGGTTTTAATCCTACAGGGAGTATTAAAGATAGAATAGCTCTTGAAATGATTAACCAAGCTGAAGTTAATGGTGAGCTTACAAAAGATAAGACTATTGTTGAAGCAACTAGTGGAAATACTGGCATATCTTTGGCTATGATTGGATGTGTTAAAGGATATGATGTTAAAATAGTTATGAGTGAAGCTGTTTCTGTTGAACGCCGTAAAATTATTGCTGCTTTTGGTGCAGAAGTTATTTTAACTCCTAAGGATGAAGGAACTGATGGTGCTATTCGATTTGTAGCTAATCTCATTGAACATCATGGTGATACTCATTTCTGCACTAATCAATTTTCTAATAAATATAATAAACTAGCTCATTATAGTAATACTGCTATTGAGATTTGGGAACAAACTAATGGTAAGATAACTCACTTTGTATCTTCTCTTGGTACTTCTGGAACTATTATGGGAGTTGGAACAGGTTTAAAAGAAAAAAATCCAGATATTAAGATTATTGAAGCACACCCTGAAAAAGGACATTATATTCAAGGCTTAAAAAATATGGATGAAGCTATTGTTCCTTCTATTTACAATCCTGATATGATTGATATAAGTATTATGATTGATAGTGAGAAAGCATTTGAAACTGCACGTCAATTAGCTAAAAAAGAAGGAATATTTGCAGGTATGAGTAGTGGTGCAGCTATGCTTTGTGGATTAGAAGCAGCTAAAAAGATTCCAAGTGATGAAGAAGCTGTAATGGTAATTATTTTCCCTGATCGTGGTGAAAAATACTTAAGTACTAAATTATTTGAATAAATATAAAATTAATGGATATGTGTTATAATGGATAATAATAATGATAATAAGGACAATAAAACTGAAACTGAGAAAATTATAGAATTAGATTCTAAATACATTATTAAAACTTATGGTCGCCAACCAATAGCTCTTTCACATGGAAAAGGAGCAAAAGTATGGGATTTTGAAGGTAAGGAGTATCTTGACTGCTTTGCAGGGATAGCTGTAAACTGTTTAGGACATTCTCATCCTAATATTGTAAAAACTATTAAAAACCAAGCAGAGCATATGATTCACTGTTCTAATATTTATTATACTAAAGAACAATCTGAATTAGCTGAATTACTAGTTAAAATCTCCCCTAACGATAAAATTTTCTTTGCTAATAGTGGTGCTGAAGCTAATGAAGGGGCTATTAAGCTAGCTCGTAAATTTACTGGAAAAGGTGAAATAATAGCTACTAATAATTCGTTTCATGGCCGTACTCTAGCTACAGTAACTGCTACTGGTCAGGATAAGTATAAAAAACCTTTCAAACCTCTTCCAGCTGGATTTGTTCATGTTGATTATGATGATGTTAATGCAGTAGCTAATGCTATTAATGATGACACTGCTGCTGTAATGGTTGAGCCTATTCAAGGTGAAGGCGGAGTCATTGTTCCATCAGATGATTATTTAACTAAACTTCGTGATTTATGTACTGAAAAAGGCGTACTTTTAATTCTTGATGAAGTTCAAACTGGCGTTGGTCGATGTGGTAAAATGTTTGCATCTGAGTGGGCTGATGTAAAACCAGATATTACTACTTTAGCTAAGGGTTTAGGAGCTGGAATTCCTATTGGTGCTATTTTAGCAAATGAAAATGTAGCTAATGCCTTTGTTCCAGGGGATCATGGTTCTACTTTTGGTGGAAACCCATTAGTTTGTGCTGTAGCTAAAACTACTATTGAAACTTTAATTAATGATAATTTGGTTGAAGGAGCAGAAGAAAAAGGTAAGTACCTCCGAGAAAAGCTAGATAAACTTAAATCAAAACACGATAATATTATTGAAATTCGTGGTAAAGGTTTATTAATTGGCTTAGAATTTAATAATAATGGTAAGATTAAAGGCCAAGATATTGTAGATATTGCTAGGGAAAAAGGATTTTTAATTAATAATACAGCAGGTAATGTGTTACGTTTTGCACCTCCACTTATTATTAGTAAAGAAGGGATTGATTCTCTTGTTACTGTTTTAGATGAGATTTTTTCAAATAATAGCTAATTATATATTAATAAATTTTAGGGGAGGATGTTTATGGATTTGAAGTATGGTTTAGTAATGAGGGGTCTTTTAAAAGTTGATGAAAAGATTTTAATACTTAAAAGGCATCCTAAATCTACTACTAATCCTAATAAATGGGAATTACCTGGTGGAAAAGTTGACGATGGTGAAAACTTTGAGAAAGCTCTTATTCGTGAGTTTATTGAGGAAACAAATCTTGAAATTCAAATGGGTGATTTAGTAGGAGCTGTTCAAGAAGATTTTCCACATAAAAAAACAGTAGCTATTATTATGAATGTAGTAGCTATAAACTCTATTGATATTAAAATAAGTGATGAACATATTGATTGGAAATGGGCAACTATTGATGAAATTAAAGAATTAGAAGTTTCTGGTTGGTTTAGTAAATTACTAAGTAAAAAAGAGTATGAATTTCTAAATAATATCTAATATTCTTTAACTTTTCATATTTTTAAACTAGATATTATTAAATGTGTTATTTTTATTATTTTTTATTTTTAGTATAAATAGTTTTATTTCCTCATTTTTGGATAAATTAAACTTTTTTGAAATTTGGTAACTTTTTAAGCTATTTTTAACAGTTTCATTTTATTATTATTCTAAAATTATAATTTAACATATTTTAACATATTTTAACATTATTTATATTATTCTATTATTCTATTTACTAAGACTTTTTCTAATTAAGTTTCTAATAATTGATATCTCACTAAAAAATTTTATATAGCAATAATAACATATATTATTATGTTATAAAACTTATTTAATTTTAGAAATAACAATGCAAATAACAATTTGAGTAGCAATACAACTAATAAAAATAATGCAATTATAGCTATTTTGCTAATAAGGGGAATACTGCTAATATAGCTAATATAATAACTCATATACTTAATATAATTAATTTTACTAATACAAATAATAAAATTAATAAAAATAATATAAATATACTTAATATAATTAATACATCAATACAAATAATAAAATAAACACAATCAATTTTTGGAGGATTAAAATGGATTTAAATATTAAAATCAATAATAAAAACCACCTTGACATTGGTGGGGCTGATGTATGTGATATTGCAGAAGAATTTGGGACTCCTGTATTTGCAATTGATGAAAATCGTATTCGTGATAACTACAATCGTTTTTACTCTGCTTTTTCAAAATACTATCCTGATTTTAAGGTCTTCTATGCATGTAAAGCTAATACTAACATAGCTGTTATGAAAATCCTTGAAGAAGAAGGTTGTTGTGTTGATGCAGTATCTCCTGGTGAAGTTTTTATATCTAAAACTCTTGGTTTTTCTGGAGATCGTATTCTTTTTACAGGGAACAATGTTAAAAATGATGAACTTAAATTTGTAGCTGAGCAAGATGCTATGATTAATGTTGATTCTGTTTCCCAGCTTAAACGTTTAGCTGATATTTTTGATGGCAAGCCAAATGGTCTTAAAATTTCTTTTAGAGTTAATCCTATGGTTGGAGCAGGGCACCATGACCATTGTATTACTGGTGGAGTAATGAGTAAATTCGGGATTATGGATAATGAAGCTGTCGAAGTCTATAAATTAGCTCAAGAGCTTGGATTTAACCCTGTAGGTATGCATTCACATATTGGTTCTGGAATTCTTGATCCTGAACCTTTTAAACTAGCTATTGAATCTACAATGGATATTGCAGGTAAAGTTCACCAAGAATTAGGTATTGATTTTGAATTTTTAGATTTTGGAGGGGGTGTAGGTATTCCTTACACTCCTGATGAAAATATTGTTGATTTAGACACTTTTGCTAAAGAAAATATGGAACTTTTTAAAGCTAAACTAGCTGAATACGATATGTCTGAACCTACTCTCTATCTTGAACCTGGGCGTTATCTTGTAGGGGATGCAGCCGCACTTATTGTTTCTGTTAATACAGTAAAACAAAGCTATCGTAAATTTATTGGTGTAGATGCAGGTTTTAATACTCTTCTCCGCCCATCTATGTATGATTCTTATCATCATATTGTGGTAGCTAATAAAATGAATGAAGAAGCAACAGAGACAGTAGACATAGCAGGGAATGTTTGTGAATCTGGTGACTTATTTGCTCGTGATAGAATTCTCCCTATAGTTGAAGAAGGAGATATTTTAGCTATTCTTAATGCAGGGGCATATGGATTTACTATGGCATCAAACTATAATTCTCGCCCTAAGCCTGCTGAAATACTAGTTAAAAATGGGAAATGTTTTGTAGTTCGCGATGCAGAGACTTTTGAAGACTTATTCCATAACCAATCTCTTCCTCCTCACATTAAATAAAAAAATCAATAGGAATACTCCTAGAAATATCAATAGATATTCAAAAATACTATAAAATACTTATGGATGCATTAATATTAGTAGAAATCTATTATAGTGATGATAGGGACATAAATATCAATATAAAATATCAATTGATACTTAAAAATACTATAAAATACTTATGGGTGCATTAATATTAGTAGAAATCTATTATAGTGATGATAGGAACATAAGTATTAATATAAAATATCAATATAAATTTATTAAGGAGCTTTAGCTATGTTCGCTGGTTTAGAATTTACAAAAATGCATGGACTTGGTAATGACTATATTATTTTAGATGAGAGTCAAGGAGAAATTGTTCTTGAAAATCGTAAAGTAGCTTTTGTTAAAGAAATTTGTAAGCGTGGCTTTTCTGTTGGTGCTGATGGGGTAATTTTTGTAACCGCTCCATCTGGTACAGGTGATATTTGCTTTAGAATATTTAATTCAGATGGTAGTGAAGCTGAAATGTGTGGAAATGGTATTAGATGTTTTTCTAGCTATGTTTACAATAATAAAATCATTGAAAAAGAAGATATTAATATTGAAACTTTAGGTGGTCTTCGTAAAGTCCATATTACTACTGCATCTGATGGGTCTCAATTATTTAAAGTTAAAATGGGTACTTCTACATTTAAAACTACTGAAATTCCTATGATTTCTGAATTTGATGAATTTATAGCTAAAAGTCTGGATTTAGGTAGTGAGGAACTTGAAATGTCTGTTATTAGTGTTGGTAACCCTCATGCTGCAATTTTCACAGATAATATTGATAATATCGATTTAAATCACTATGGCCCTATTATTGAAAACCATTCAGCCTTTCCTCAACGTATTAATGTTCATTTTGTAGAGATTATTAATAGCAATGAAATTAAAATGATTACTTGGGAGCGTGGTGCAGGTCCAACTTATGCTTGCGGTACAGGTGCTACTTCTTCTGCTATAACTGCTTTCAAACTAGGTAAAGTAGCTAGGGACGTTTTAGTTCATTTGCCTGGTGGAGATTTAAATATTGAAGTTTATGATGACGGTGACAATTTAGGCGCTTATATGGAAGGTGTTGCTGAGTCTGTTTTTACGGGTATTTTTATTTAGGTCTTTCATTCCATCTTTATTTAATTTTGTTAATTGAAAGAAATTTAATAAATTGTTTTTACTAGTTTTTTAGAATTTGGATTAGATTTTAATTGATTAAATATTTCCACAAAAAAAATATCCAATTCTTTTAATTTTGGAAAAATTGAATTATAGTTCTCGACATTATAAATTATAATATTAAAAAACTTATTCTTAAATAAAATCCTTATTTTAAGAAATAAATGATTTTAATTAAAATAATAAAAATCATTATTTAAGTTTTCAATGTCTTACACTATAAATAAGATAAAATAAAACAAAATAGATATATCTTTGCAATTAAATAATTATGTATTCTTTTATTATTTTGATTACTTATTTTCAGTAACTATTCCTTTTTCATTATCGTTATTACTATTACTATTTTATTATTCTTAGTCAGATTTTTAGTCAATTTTTTCTAAAAAGATTGTGTTTATATTAAATGGATTACATATATTTAATATAGTTAAATTGAATATAATTAAAATAAAATTAGTTTTACTCTCATATTGGTATATTTAGTATTTATGGTGGAATAATGGTAGGATTGTCTGGAAAATCAAATCAGTTATATAAAGAAGCAATGGAAAACTTTGAAAATGAAGAATATTCTGTAGTAATTGAATTAATCACAGAATTCATTGAAATTAATAAAGATATTTTTGATATTATTAATATTAAAAGTGATGGAATTGAGGGTAGTAATAGTGTTAATGATATTCCTAGTAAAGATATTGAGAAAATTCATGAATCACTTCTTTTACTAGGTACAAGCCAATATTCCGAGGGTCTCCATGAAGAATCTATTGAATCATTTGATACCCTTCTTAAAATAAATAATAAGGATTTCGATGCACTTTTTTTTAAGTCATGGGCTTTATATTTAACGGGTAACTATGAAGAAGCTTTAGAATCAAGTAATATTGCTTATGAAATATCACCAATTAGTGATATAATATTTTTAGAAGGTTCAATTTTACTGGAATTAGGGGAATATGCTAATGCTTCTGAATTTTTTAAACTATTTAAAGAAGAAGCTGAAATGGATCATGATTTATATGAAGATGCACTATTTAAAGAAGCTAACTGTCTTTTTGGTGAAGAAAAATATATGGAATCTCTTAAAATCATAGATTCTCTGTTAGGCTCAAATTCTGACTCAAATTCTATTCAAAACCAGACAAACCCTTCAAGTTCAAATTCAGATGATTCAAAAAGTGTGGATGTTCTTAATTTTAAATCAATGCTTTTAATAGAGCTATTGGATAATGATGAGGCAATAGCTACACTCGAAGAGGCAATAAAAATAGATAGTGAATGGTATGTATTGTATCTTAATTTAGGTAAAGCATATTATAATAAAAATCAATATGAAAATGCATTTGATTCATTTAATAGAGTAATAGCTTTGTTTGGGGATTGTGATGAAGCATATTATTATAAAGCACTTCTATACAATGACATGAATAGCTATGATGAAGCAATTGATGCTATTGAAACTGCTATGGAATTAAATGATTCTGAAAAAGAATATTATGAATTATTTGAAAAATTATTAATAGCTACAGGTAGAGAAGATCAAATAGCTAGGTTTTAGTTGCTTAATAGATTAATGATGAAGTTAATTATCTTTTTTGAATCCTGTTATTACAACTATTTCTTCAAAGAAAAATTTCTCACTAGCTGTTACTTCAACATCAAATCCTAAGTTTTTCAATATTGAAATTGTCAGGTCATTGTCTGAAAGCGAAGACTGCACAAGCTGAACTTTTCCATCAGGGTTTAAGTAATTTGGCACTTGATTTAAAAAGCGGTCTGTAGTTTTTCTTCCATCTAGTCCTCCATCAAATGCATAATTTAAATCGTCATCTAGAATCTCTTCAGGCGAGGTTGGTAGATATGGGAGGTTAAATAGAATTACATCAAACTTCCTATTTTTCACAGGCTCAAACAAATCACCAAAAGCTAATTCTATTTTATCCATTCCATTTGCCTTAAAATTCTTTTCAGCAAGTTCAATTGCATTATAATTAATATCAGTAGCTATTACAAAATTTGTTTTTAATGAAGCACTCATAGCTACAATACCTGAACCAGTCCCTATTTCTAAAACTCTTTCACCAGGATTTATAATTAAGTTTTCAGCTAAAAGATAGCTATCATCGGAAGGAGGATAAACAGTTAGAGAACTTTCAACTTTAAAATCATATAAATTCATATTATGTCTCTGTTACTTTAATATCTTTATTATTTTTAATTATTTTTTCTAGGAATACTGTTAAATTCAATATTTCTATAGGACTCATGGTTACGGTTCTTTTAGCTAAATCTTCTTTGAATAATGTTAAGTCTCTATAATCTATATTATTAGGTGTGTATTCGTCATTTAGAATTTTATTTAACTTTTTTTTAAGTTCCTTTTTATCTTGATCTATTTCATGTGCTGAATCTATTAATGCATTTCTAACTTTCTTTTTCTTATGTTGAAATAGACTCTTACAAACTTTAGAATAAAATAATGAGTGTTTTTTATAAAGTTTTAATGTTTCCATAGTAATTTCAGCTTTTGAATTTGGAGTTATCTTAGTTAGTTTAATAACCGCAGAATTAACTCTTGGTTGGGGTATAAATGCTTGAGGTGGAACTTTATCTATTACTTTAACATCCCCATTAAAGTATAACATAGCTGAAAGACGAGAATAATCTTTTCCAGATTTAGCTACCATTCTATCTACAAATTCTTTTTGATACATTAAAATAGCATATTCAAAATCGTATTCTAGTAATTTAAATGTTATTGGTGAAGATATTTTATAAGGAAGATTAGAAACAACTTTATTGAATTTTGGAAAGTCTATTTTAACTGCATCTCCTAAAATTAGTTTTACATTATTTATATTACTCTCATTGATTCGTTTTTCAAGAATTTTAAAAATAGTAGGGTCCTGTTCAATTGATATTACTTTTTTTACCTTTTTAGCTAGCTCTAATGTTAGTGTTCCAATTCCTGAACCTATTTCTAAAACAACATCTTCTTTATTTAGCTCTGCAAAACTAATTATTTTCTTTCTTTTGAAATCATCAATTAAGTAGTTCTGACCCAAACTTCTTTTTAATCGAATTCCATTTTCTTTAAGTAGCTCTTTTGTTTCTTGAGCTAGTGAAAGTTCACTAGAATTTTTAGAGTTCATATAATGTATCCTTATTTTAATATTCCCTATTTTAGTCTTTATATTTACCGTATTTCTCCTATTTTATATAAGAATGGGATTAATATAACAAATATTTTAGCTGTGATTTATCAAGTCAACAATTAGGATAAACTAATAAAATAATAACTAATAATTTACTTGGACTGGACAATATAATAAAAAAATAGTTAATATGAATAGCTTTTATATAAAAATGAATTAAAATAAATATTTAAATATGATTAATAAAAAAAATAATTATAAGATAAAATAATATTTTATCTTCTCCTAGTTCCATCATCCCTTCTATTATTTCTTCTGTTACCGTAATCTTGCCTAGGTTTCCGTGGAGCGGGTGTAAATATATTATATTTTCCTTTTCCTTTTTTAGGTCTTGATGTATCTAGTTCTAGCTTAATTCTTTTAGCTACTATTGGAACAGGGTCACTTAATAGGGGAACTCTACTTTTTAAATCTTCAAAGCTTTTAAAAGGTTCTTCTTCTCTAGCTTTAATTATATCCCACATATGCTTATTTCCAATTCCTGGAAGTAATTCTAGTTGGTGAAGACGTGTACTTAAAGAACCAGCTTCATTAAAGAATTTAATATATTTTTCTTCATGATTTATTACTATTTCTTCTATAACATACCCAATCTCAATTCTACTTGTAGCTGTTAAGTTTTCAAAATCAAGTCTACCTTTAACTTTAGCTATTTTATCTCTTTCACCTTTTCCAATATAGACTTCTTCATGTATTTCTAAGCCAGCACCAGGTTTTGGTATTAACTCTAATAATGTAAAGTCCTCTTTACCTATAGCTTGTGCTACTGACTTCTTTTTAAATGAAGACATTCCATCTGTTGCATATCCCAAGGGCAAATAATCTAATATAATAGCATAATCTTCCATGAAATCACTCTAATAGCTATTACTAAATGCAATAACTTAAATATAAATTAATTTAATTTTAATAATATTTTAATTAATATGATTAGTATGTTGCCTATAATTATTAATTGCATTAATAAGCAGTATTATCTAAATTAATTAACTAAATTAACTACATTAATTAATTGTAATATTGATTATATTAGGCAATTATGAATTAATATATTACTAATCAAATTCTGTATTCATCAATAATTTCTAATATACTTTCCATTTCATCATTTTTTATAGTTAATCTTTCCTTAGCAAAGAGTAATCTTAAATCATCTAAATCTTCAGGCATAAGGTCTGCTATACGAACTGCGTTTTTCTTTTTTAGCCCTTTTTCGTCTTCTAATTTTTTAACTAATGCTTCAGCATCATCTGCTGATGTTTTAGAAAATTTAGTAGCATGATCTAATGTAATATTTTGTTCATAAAGAAGCTCTTTCTCTTGTGAAAATTCATCTAAAAGCTCTTTTACCCTAGCTATTGGGATTGGTTGGGTTTCAATAACCTTTTTCCCTATCATGGGGATCAATCCTGTATTTTCAAGTGTTCGGCTCTTATAATAAGTTCTTTAGATTTATTACCGTCTTTTAATCCGACAATATAAGCTCTTCCTCTTATTCCAATAACTTTTGCAGTTTTGCCATGGAATCGTGGGTGGGGTTGACCTTTGTGAAAACTAGGGTCTATAATAATGTGTACAAAGTCATCTTCTTCAAACCTTTGTATTTTTTTAGTCACCAAATTCATTCTTCCAGGTCTTACAGTAGCTTGCATTTTATGTCTTGTTTTACTTCTTAATCCTCTAGATCTTGTTACCATTTTTTAACCTCGATTAGTTTAAATTTTAATTTATATTTTGTAGCTATATTTTGCTTATTTTCAGTTTTAAGCACTATTCACTTAATTATTTTAAATAATTTTTATCTTAATTAATTAGCTACAATTGAATATGTAAATATTATGAATGTTAATCAATCATCAATATTAATATAATATATTTTTATTTCACTATATATATTTAACCTTTTGTAGGTATTTTTTGTAGGTATTAGGTATTGTTTTTTGAGAGTAAACTATTTAATTTTATAATTTACATTGCTTTACATTGCCTATATTAGTATATGTTCTTTATATTGTTATTAATTACTGATTATTATTATTTATTGTTAATTACTACCTATTTTTACTATTATTTTATTTAATAGCTACTTCAATAACATCTAATTGTTCACAAATACATTCAAAACCTAATAAACTACTGACACTAGGAATACTTCGCCCTTCATCTCCAGATATTAATTCTTTAATATAAAGTCCACCTTGGGCATTTATAATCATTTCAAATGTATTTTCATCTATTAATTTTAGTTTTAGCTCTTTAACTTTTCTTTCTCTTATTTTATCTGCTCGTCTATGTGAAACTCTAACTGGTGTTCGTTGTTTTATTGAATCTAGTTCTAATAACACATTGATTTTTTTCAGGTCTTCTATATTAATAGATTTTTTGGTTTTAACTAGTGCTTGATAGACTTTATATGTATCTGGTGAAGATACTTTGATTTCTGCCTTTCTCCGAGGGTATGAAAACTTAAGGTTAGTATATTCAGTTTTTCCATATGAATTTTGATTAATTTCTTTGTTTAGTGTGATTAAATCCAAGTTACGTATTTTAGGTTCTTTTATTTCAAGTACAAATGGGCGTCCAGTTCCTAACATCCTAACATCAATGTCTTCTCTTCCAGCACCATGAAACTTAGCTTCTCTTCCTTGTGTAGCTTTTAAAACCACTCTTGATATTAGTTCTTCAACTGATTCAGGATACATTTTCCCTGTAAAGTCACAGCTTTCGCAACCACGCCCTTTACATTTTCTACAGGGCCATTTTGTTTGTGGAATGCCCCTTACTAATTTTAAATATCTCCCTTCAATAAATAATGGATTGATTTGAAAATGAACTCTTATAAAATTTTGATTTTTCTTA
Source organism: Methanobacteriaceae archaeon (assembly GCA_051649785.1). Classification (GTDB taxonomy): domain Archaea; phylum Methanobacteriota; class Methanobacteria; order Methanobacteriales; family Methanobacteriaceae; genus JBOFHT01. The sequence continues at coordinate 12,912 of JBOFHT010000074.1, read as the reverse complement.
TTTTGATTTATGGTTGAATCATTTTCATTGAATCTAGTTAAATTAACTAGGATAACTATATTGGGTAAATCGAATTCAACTTCTTTTTCTAAATAAGCTTCTAATATCTTTCCAATTTCACGATTTAATTCTTTCTTGATTTCTTCAACATCTAAATCTAGTTCTTCGCTTAATTCTTTATCTTTCCTTACTATTTCTTCAGGTAGTTTACAACCTACTAGAAAATTATTAAATTCAAGTCCTATTCTATCAATTTTATTATTAACGGATTCTATAACATTATTTTCTAGGTAATCAAAGATATTTCCACATATATAACACTCGCAGGAATCTGACTCAAAATCACTTGATTCAGTATGAATTTCATGGAGGGTATTTCGTATTTTCAATCCTCTTTCTAGATTCCCATTACCTTCTACAATATCTGAAAACTTTCTTCCTAAGCAGTAATTACAAATAGCTCCATTACAAAGTTCTATGAGTTTTTTAGCTTTTATCACTGTTTCTGTATTCATTTTATCCTCAATTTATTATTAATTAGAATAGCTACTATTACTGTATTTTTTAATCAATTATATAATATTTTTACTTCATGAATTGTCGCATTAGGCCACCCATTCCTCCGCCTCTGCCTCTTTTACCTAATCCTTTCATAGCTTTCTTTGTAGTATTGTAATACTTTAGAAGATCCTTAACATCCTCATTTTTAAGCCCTGCACCTTTAGCTATCCGTGTAATTCTGGATTGCTTAATAACTTTTGGATTTTCCATTTCATAGTCAGTCATAGAGTGCATTATGACTTTATACCTATCAATTTTATCTTCTGTCATTTGGGAAGCTTCTTTTGGAACTTTTCCCCCTAATCCAGGTATCATATTCATTACTTGTTGTAATGGGCCCATTTTATTCATCATTTCAAACTGGTTTTCCATATCTTTAATTGTAAATTTTCCACTCATCATTGCATTCATAGTCTTTTGGGCTAAATCTTCATCAATAGACTCTTCTGCTTTTTCAATAAGGGTTCTTATGTCTCCCATTCCAAGTAATCGTGATATAAAACGTTCTGGATCAAATATCTCAAAATCATCTACTCTTTCACCAGTTCCAATAAATTTGATAGGGGCTCCTATTTCTGCTACTGCTGATAAAGCTCCTCCTCCTTTAGCTGAACCATCTAACTTTGTTACTATTATTGAACCTACATCTGTGGCCTTTGAAAATGCTTTTGCTTGTTCATGTGCTTGTTGGCCTATTGTTCCATCTATTACTAAAATTGATTCTGTAGGATCCACTACTTTTGATATTTCTTCCATTTCTTCAATAAGCTCTTTTTCTTCCTTATGCCTTCCTGCAGTATCTACAATCACTACACTTTGTTTTTTAAATTCATTTAGTCCCTTTCTAGCTAAATCAAGTGCATCTTTGTTTTCAGGGTCACCATATAATGGAACACTCATTTCTTCGGTAAGTTGTTTGAGCTGTTCATAAGCTGCAGGTCTCCAAGTATCTGTACAGATTACTGCAGGGTTAAAACCTTTTTTTTGTAGATATTTACATAATTTACCTATGGTGGTAGTTTTTCCACTTCCTTGAAGCCCTAAGAATAATATTTTATAAGGTTTTTGGTCAATTTCAATACTTTGGGCTTCACTACCTAATAAATTCACCATTTCTTCATAAACAATAGTTACAACATGTTCTTTTGGTGTAACTCCTTTTGGGGGTTTTTCATTAAGTGAACGGTCTTCAATTTTCTTTGATAAATTTAAAACTAACTTAATATTTACATCTGATTGAATTAATGCTCTTTGTATATCCTTTACAACTTCTTTGATGGTTTTTTCATCAATAATTGACATCCCTGCCAGTTTTTTCATTGTATTAGTAAGGTTCTTACCTAAATTTCCTAACATTTCATAACCATCCTTATTTATTTCATTTATTTTATTATAGGTCTAATTAGTATTATCATACTATTTTGCCTTTTAAACTATTATTAATTATATTATCTTTTTTATTAATAAAATTTACATTACCATTTATATTCCTATAAGTTATATTACTTATAATTATATACCTCTAATAATAAATACTTTAATGCTAATAATTTATTTTATATCTAATATTAAAAAATATATTGCTAGTAGAATTAATATTAGAATTATTAAAAATATTTCTATTAATATTACTATTACTATTATTACCAATACTATTGCTGCTATTATGGATACTGTAAATACTAATTAATAAATTGATAACGGTGTTTTTATGCTTGAAAATTTTTTAAAATCATTAAAAGAGTCTCCTATAATTAAGAAAGGCGAATATAACTATTTTGTAAATCCTATTACTGATGGAATTCCTCCAATGAGTGCTGAAATTCTTCGTGAGATTGTTGATGTGATTATTGTTCAAATTGGGACTGGGGACATTAATAAAATTGATAAAATTGTTTGTGTTGAGGCAATGGGGATTCATTTGGCCACAGCTCTTTCACTTGCCACGGATATTCCATTTGTTGTTATTAGAAAACGTGAATATGGGTTAGATGGTGAAAAACCAATTTTCCAGCAAACTGGTTATAGTAAAGGTGAGCTTTATATTAACTATATTAATTCTGGAGATAATATTATTTTTATTGATGATGTAGTTAGTACAGGTGGTACTATGATAGCTACACTTAATGCACTTAGCGATATTGGGGCTAATATAATTAAAACAATAGCTATTGTTGAAAAAGGTGAAGGTAAAAAAATTGTTGAAGATGAAACTGGTTTTTCAGTTCTTACTTTAGCTAAACTTGATATTATTGATGGTAAAATTATTGTTGATTTGTTAGTTTAATATTATTAAATATATTAAAACTTTATTGGCAACCTATTAGTAATTTATCAATGTATTTACTAATTAACCTGCTAGTTTTGATTTAATATTTGATTCAGTACTTTATTTATTTAGAATTTTATTTATTTAGCATTTTATTTAGATATTTTGGGTTTATAATATGTCACTTTATAATATGGATTTTGATAGGATTATTGGTAAAATTAAGTCTTATGGTGCCAAAACAGTAGGTATTCAGTTCCCGGAAGGTCTTAAGACCCAAGCAACTCAAGTAGCTAGCCATATAGAACATGAAACTGGTGTTAGTGTCATAATTGGGGGGGATCCTTGTTTTGGTGCTTGTGATGTTTCAGATTCTAAAATGGAAAATTTAGTTGACTTAATTGTTCATTATGGTCACACAGCCCTTCCCATTAACTATAAAATTCCTGTAATTTTTGTTGAAGCTTATTCTAGTGTTGAATTTAAAGAAACACTCCAAAAGTCATTAGAACTTTTAGCTCCTTATTCTAAAATAGCTTTAACAACTACTACTCAACATCTTCATATTTTAAAAGAAGTTACTGACTTTTTAGAAGATAATGGTAAAGAGGTTGTTTTATCAAAAGGTAGAGGAACACGATTAGCTCAGGTACTAGGCTGCAATTTCACTTCTATTAAAAATCTTGATGCTGAAGCCTATTTATTTATTGGAAGTGGTAGTTTCCACCCTCTAGGAATTCATCTTTTTACAAAATCTCCTGTTATTGCAGCTGACCCTTATAATGGTGAAGTTCGTAATATTGAGGAATTTGCAGATAGAATTCTTCGTATACGATTTGCAAGAATAATAGCTTCTGAGTCTGCTAAAAATTGGGGAGTTATTGTTTCTTCAAAAGAAGGACAAAATAGAATAAGTCTAGCTAAAGAAACTAAGAAGCTTTTAGAAGATGAAGGTAAAAATGCATATATTATTCTTCTTGATAATATTAATCCTGATGCTCTTCTTCCATTCCTTTCATTAGATGCTTTTGTTGTAACTGCATGTCCTAGAATAGCTATTGACGATTCTCATATGTATAAAAAACCAGTTATAACTCCTCAAGAACTTGAAATTACCTTAAAAAAACGCAAATGGGAAGATTATCAATTAGATGAAATATTGTTTCATCAACGTAACTAGCTACAACTAGTTACAACTAGCTACCATAACTAGCTATAATTTAGTATAATATTAGTCATGCCTAGATTATTTATTTAATATAGTAACAGTAGTTAATTAGGTAAATATTCTTATTTCAGGCATTTTATTGTGCTATTGTTATTTATTTAATTTCAAACTTTATACTAGTCCATATCTAATTTTTTAACAAAAGTTACTTATTTTTGAATTTTTCAATGGTTTTGGAAAAGTATTATATATTGTGAATACATATATTATAAAACTTATAACTAAATTATTATAACAAAACTTATAACCTATTGGACTTACTAAACTTATTGGTTTTATGAATTTAATATGTTAAAAAAAATTAAATGTTTTATTAAAGTATTGAAATTTTAATTAAGTTTTACTCAAGATTAAGTTTAAAATTTTAGTTAAAACTTTCTAAAGAAATTTTCAACATTAAAAATAATGATTTAGTATATTTAGCATATTCGACAGATTAGACATATTAAATATATTCAATACTATTTTACTGTTAGGTGGTTTAATGAAAGTAAATGAAGGAGAAGTAGCTATGCCTGGAGATGTTCTTGGTGTTAGCGAGCAATTTATGACTGATCAATGGACTTATGAAGAAAATGGTTATATTAAAGCAGCAGTTATGGGTGAAGTAGCTATTGATAATAAAAATAAAAAAATTGATATAATTCCAAAATCAAGTGTACCTGCTGTTTTAAAAAGAGGAGACTTAATTTTTGGTCAAATAACTGATGTTCGTGGTCAAAGAGCTCTTGTAAATGTTGAAGCATTAAAAGATTCTAAAAGATCTCTTGCATTTTCATATATGGGTGCTATCCATATCTCACAGGCTCAAAAAGGTTATTTGGACAGATTAACTGAAGCTTTCCGTATTGGTGACATAATTCAAGCTAGTGTAGCTAAAGTCACAGGGGATAGCTTAGATCTTGGGACAGCTAATAACGAAGAAGGCGTTTTAAAAGCAATGTGTACTCGCTGTAGGACTTTTATGATTCCGTATGAACGTAATATCCTTATTTGCCCAAATTGTGAAAACAAAGAAAAAAGAAAAATATCTTCAAATTATGATTATTAATTGATTTATTAAATTTTTTTTATAATAAATTAGTGTTTATTAAAAAGATATTTATTAGATATTATTAATTGATTCATATCATACTGATGTATGATTACATTTAAATTAACTGAATTATCCAAATTACTCAAATTACTAGAATTACTAGATTTTAAGGAATGATTTTCATGGCTGAAAGTATAGATGGAATTGAAATTATTAAAAGTACTAAAACTGAATTAGAGATTGTTATTGATGAAAACCATAGTGTTTGTAATGCTTTAAGAAAGATTTTAATGGAAGATGAAAGTGTTAACTATGCAGTTTATGCAATTGACCATCCTACAGTAGGAAAACCTATTATGACCATTAAAACTCCGAACAAAGGTAATCCTACTAAATGTCTTTTGGATGCATCTGAAGAACTTAAAAGACAGTGTAATGAATTGAAAAGTTTAATTGAAAGTGTTTAATCAATTAAATTTACTAATTCAATTTATTTAATTCATATTTTTGTATTGATTCAAATTAACATAGTTTTATTTTTTTAAGTATTAACATTATTGGAATTGAATATTTTGTTCTTTTTAAATGCTTCAATTATTTTAACTTTATATTTCAAAACACTAAATTAAAATGTGATTTTTTTGCAAAAGAATTATAAAAACCCTGTTTTAACAGTAGATTCAATTATAATTGTTAAGAGTAGTGCTAGTGGCAATGATGATAATTGTAATTATAATAATGCCATTACTAATATCAATACTAATACCAATATTAATACCAATACCAATATTAATGCCAATTCTAATACCAATTCTACTTCTAATAATGATTTGGCTATTGTTTTAATAAAAAGAAAATACGATCCTTATAAAGGATGCTGGGCTATTCCAGGTGGTTTTGTTGAGTATGGAGAAACTGTAGAAGAAGCAGCTGTCCGAGAATCAAAAGAAGAAACTGGCATTAGTATAGACATCTTAGGACTTTTTGGTGTTTATTCAAAACCAAACCGTGATCCTCGTTTCCATACAGTAACTATTGTTTTCATTGCTAATGGTTCTACGGATAATATGTGTGCTAGTGGTGATGCTGAAGAAATAGCTTCTTTTTCACATAACGAAATTAAAAATATGGAACTAGCTTTTGACCATAATTCAATTTTAAATGACTTTTTCAATACTAATAACTTTAATTAATGCCATATAATCCTAAATATATTAAAAATATTAAACATTTATAATAAATATTTTAATTACTAAACTCAAAATTAGATTACTTTGGTGTGAATTACTATTGAGTTTATATATAATAAAAATTAAAAATAGATTAATCTTATAATATACATTAAAACTATATAAGTACTAAATAACTCAATAAATTATAACTTAATAATAAAATATTTTTACAATTTTATTATATTTTAATTAATCAAATATTATTAGCCAAACTATTTTAATTTATTAAGCCAGTTATTTAGTAATAAAAATAATAAACTAATAAGAGGAATTTAAATGGAATTTTGTCCAGAGTGTGGGGCGATGATGCTTCCAAGTGGTGGCACTTTTAAATGTAAATGTGGATACTCAAAAGAGTTATCGGGGGATACTGCTAGTGAATATGAAGTATCTGAGAAAGTCGATGTTGAAGATACAGTCATTGTTAAAGAAGGAGACATAATAACTCTTCCAAAAACTAGGGAGCTTTGTCCAAAATGTGGGAACAAAGAAGCTTATTGGAGATTACAACAAACTAGAAGTGCAGATGAAGCTGAAACAAGATTCTTCACATGTACAAAATGTAAACACACTTGGAGAGACTACGACTAATTTTAGTTTTATATGTATTTAATTTAATGCTCACATATTAGTTAGTATAAATTAGTTAGTATAATAAATAATTTAATGGGATTTAATATGAGATATCATATAATTGTTTAATAATACTTTTAATAAAGTTTTAAGTAAGGTGTTGTCTAATGAATAATTCTAATGAACATTTTATTGATTTTAAAGCTTCTTCTAAAGATGATATTGATTCTGATATAATTAAAAATAATGAATCTAATGAAGATAACAATAATCATACTAATGATTACGAGGATTCTGAAGAAAAAAATAAGAAATCCGAAGATTTTAATGAATCTAAAGAATCTAATGATTTTAAGGAATTTGATGATTTTGATGGTAATAAATCTAAATCTAACAATCCGGAGGAATCTGATAAATCTAATGAATTTGATGAATCTAGAATAAATCAAGAGTTAGAGCTTTTAGCAGGGCTTAAAAGACTAGGCAATGGTAATAACTCTAAATATTCTGTTGTTTCAATTATTTCCATTATTTTAGGAATTGTTCTAATTATATTTGGATTAATTCAGATAATTTTTGAAGGACCAAGGGGTGTTGATCATACTTCTTTTGGTGAATCTGCATCTGCTTCAGCTATTTTAATTGTTTTAGGTGGATTAATATTAGTTTTTGGACTTTTCAAATTTCTTTCTAAGTTAGCTGTATTTGATGAATATTTAGACTCTCTTAGTGAAATAGACAAAATAGATAAAGAAGATGTTTGTGATGAAAACAATTCTAAAAACTCTAATTCTAAAAATAATAATGATTCTGAAAATAAATCAAAATTTTTAGATAGTGAATCTCTTCCTAATGTATTTGATTCAAGTCTTGATGAAAAAATTAATGATGATGTTGCAAATACTGAAACAGAAGCTAATGCAGAAGGTAATGTTGAAATCGATGAAGAAATTGATGATAATATTAATGATAGTGTTGATAATAAGGGGAATAATGCTGAAAATAATACTGATAACACTAAGAACAAAAATGAATATAAAAAAGAATCTAAACCCTTAATTAATTCAAAATTAGATGATTTTTAGCCAAGTTTTAAGCCATACATTATTAACTAGATATTCCTATTTTTTGGTACTGTTAAAATTAATTTTATTATATAAATTCACTTATAATTTTATTATATAACTTTACTATAAAGCTCACTATATTTACTATAAAATTTCAGTATACTTTTTCTTTCCCATTTTGTTTATGTGAAATAAATAGATAAGTATAAGTATAAAATAAATAAATAATTTATTATAATTAGAACACAGTATGATATAGATATTGTATAATTATAATCATAGTTATTGCAGTCATAGTATTATGTTTCATATGCTTTGTTCAAAATAAATAATGTATATTCAATAAATTTAATTAATTAAGAGCTGATTTAAATGTTTAAAGCGGAATTAAGTGATCCTAATATTTTAAAAACAAGTTTTGAGGCTATTTCCTCTATCGTTGATGAAGTTCAGCTTCAAACTGATAGTGATGGGATGAGACTCGATGCTTTAGATCGTAGTCATATCACATTTGTACACTTAGAATTAAAATCAAGTTTGTTTGATGAATTTGTTTGTGATGAACCTGAAAAGATTAATATTGATACAGAAGAATTAATGAAAGTTCTAAAAAGGTCTAAAAGTGATGACCGTGTTTTAATGTCTCTTGATGAAGGTAATTTTATAATTACTTTTGAAGGTGAGGCTAGAAGAAGATTTAAAATACGTCTTATTGATATAGAATATGAAGCACCATCACCTCCTGAATTAGAATATCCTACTAAATTTGAAGTTCCTTTTACTCTCTTAAAAGACTTAATTCAAGATATTGATATATTTTCGGATAAAATAGCTCTTATGGTGGATTCTGAAAAATTTAAAGGATCAGCTGAAGGGGAGTTTGGTGATGCTAAAATAGAATATATTCATGGTGAAAAAATCACTGAAGATGCTAAATCTGTTTTCTCCCTTGAAAAAATTAGAGAAATGCTTAAAGCAGACAAATTTTCTGATATAGCTACTATTCAGCTTGGAAACGACATGCCCCTTACTCTTAAGCTAAAAATGGTTTCTGAAGATGGTGAGCTTAGCTTCTTACTTGCTCCAAGAATAGAAGCTGATGACTAACTAGATTTGATATTAATTAAATTAATTATAGAAGATTAATTATTAATATTTTTTAGAAGGAGTATAATTTACCAATTCTCCTTAAATTTTTATATTAAGCTGATTTTTATAAATTAGCTTATTTTAAATATTTATCTAATTATTTGCTGATTTATCATACCCTACTCCTCATCATATTATTTTTATTTTTAATATTCACAATTCATTATTAAAATATTTGTATTAGATTACTCTACATTAATGTACTTAGCTAATATTTAATTTTTTATATTAATTATAAAAAGGGGATTATTTTGGACGAATTTTTTAAGAAAATGAGGGACATACAAAAAAAAGAGCGTACCAATAGCTCCTTAGCCCGTGTAGGGACTGATTTTTACCAAAGAATTCATAAATATATTGCTGAACTTAATGATCTTGTTGGAAATGATCCTTTTGCTAACGAACACTATTTATTAAAGGATACTCAACGAATAGCTACTGAAATCTGTGAAAGGCGAGAACATAAGATTACAGACTCTGCAGTTATGAATATTCATAGGTCTTATCACCTTTTTAAAGGGGAGCCTACTTTTGATCTTCATGATACAACTCCTTTAAACTTAACTCCAGAAGAGGAAGGGCTATATTTTTCTTTAATTGATGTTTTAAAAAATCATAAAGGTAATATTTCTCTAGATACTATCAAAGGTGACATTAAAAGCACGGATAGTGTGATTTATAAGGATATTATTAATAATCATGACAATAATAACAATAATAAAAATAATAAATCCAAAAACAGTGAAACTAGAAATGAAACTGCTAAAAAAGTGAAATCTTCTGCTAGTGATTCTGGTACTGATTCCAATAATTTTAATAGTAATAATAGCTCTAATAGTTCTATTGCTTCTACTAAATCTTCTACTAATGTTAATGATATCATTAATGACATTAACCGTATTGAGGGTTCTAATAAGTTAACAAGTGTGAATGATGTTAATGTTAATAATGTTAATCCTAATGTTAACACCACCACCAATAATAATGACAATATTAGTAATATTGGTAATAATAGTGATAATTCTAATAGTATTAATCCTAATATTAATAATTCTAATATTAACAACAATATTTCCGGTACTGGCTCAATTAAATCAAATTCTGTTGATAATATTAATGAAGAATTTCCAAATATTACAAATATTGAGAAAAATGACTTTGAAGATGTAAATAACCTTATTTTTAAAGGCAATAATGCTAATACTAATAATGAACACAATTCTAATGTTAAATCTACTAAAAGTTTATTTTCAAAAGATGAGTTATCTAGCTCAACTTTACTAGTTTTTGATGAAGTTCCAGCTATTGTCTGTGGGAATGAAAAGGTTTACGGTCCTTTAAATCCTCAAGATATTGTTACAATTCCTAAAATCAATGCAAAAATCATTGTTAAAAGTAAAAAAGGCCGATTTGTAAAATCTTAGCTATTTTTCTATGTTTAACTAGAATTTAATTAGATTATAATTTAAATTTAATTTACTTTAATCAGGATTTAATTCAGAATTTAATATTTGATTTACCTATATTTTGCATTTATTACATTCATATAATTTTAATATATTTTATGTCTAAATTTTTTAAATTATTGTAATAATCAATAAGTTTAAATATGGATAAAATTCATACATTATATTAATATATTTTGTTGACATATAATTCAATTTTTCAAGTAAATTTATATGAATATATGCAAATATATGCAAAAATTCATAGATACAAAGATTCATGGTGTATTGTGCAATTATCCATTGTTTCTGTGTGTAATAGCTATGCAATTAAAATTTATACTGATTATATCAATTACAAACTATATTCATACTAATAAAAGCAGAGCAGAATCTATTAATTCAGATAATTATATTTAATAAACTTATTAGAATTACTACAATTAATAGACTTACTGGTGCTTTCATAATTTAAAGGTGATTATAATGAAGATTCCTAAAGAAAAAAGAACTTACTGTCCAAAATGTAAAAAACACACTGTTCACGAAGTACTCGAAGCTAAAAGGAGAAAAGCTAGTGAATTGAAATGGGGACAAAGACAATTTAGAAGAGTTACTAGTGGTTACAGAGGATATCCAAGACCACTTCCAGCTGGTAACAAACCAGTTAAAAAATTAGACTTAAGATACAAATGTAAAGAATGTGGAAAGTCCCATATTAAAAATTCATTTAGAACTGGACGCCCAGAATTTGTAGCTAAAGATTAATTTGTATTTTATGAATGTGTAATTAATAAATTATTATTTATTTACTCATTTATTTGATTGTATTTGATTTATATTTATTAAAGGTGATTTCATGGCAAGTAATGGAAAAGGCAATTTCTTAAAAGTAAAATGTATGGACTGTGGAAATGAGCAAGTTGTCTTTGATAGGGCTGCTTCTAATGTAAAATGCATTATCTGCAGTAAAACAATGGTAGAATCTCAAGGTGGAAAATCTATCATTAAAGCAGAAATAGTTGAAAAATTAGAATAATTAAATTATTTTATAGATTAATTTACTTGATTTATTGGTCTCTTTTTATCAATAAATTAATAATTTAATTTAGATAATAAATTAGTTTAGTTATTTATCTATTTTTTCATATTATTTATTTAACAGTTATTTTTTTATAACATTATTTTCATGTTATATTTCACATAGTTCCACGTTATTATTATTATTATTAAATTATTATTTTGTTCTAAGAAATTTTAAAGGACTTTAAAACTATTTTAATATTATTTTAATATTTGGAATTATATAACAGTTAATTAGTTTAATATCCCAGGATTTATTATTAATTTTAGCGCATTTAAAGGTGTTTTTATGGTACGAAAGGCAACTGAATGGCCAGGTGAAGGAGAACTTATTGTAGCTACTGTTTACAAAGTCCTTAACTATGGTGCATTCGCAAATTTAGAAGAATATGCTGGTAAAGAAGCTTTTATTCATATATCTGAGGTTTCTTCTGGTTGGGTAAAGAATATTAGGGATTATGTTAGAGAAAACCAAAAAATTGTGGCTAGAGTTTTAAGAGTTAATCCTAGAAAAGGGCATGTAGATGCTTCTTTAAAAAGAATACGTGAAGATCAAAGAACTAAAAAGATTCAACAATGGAAGGTTGAACAAAAAGCTGAAAAATTCTTAGAATTAGCTGCTATTGCAATTGATAAAGATTTAGATACGGCTTATAATGAAGTCGGTTATGAAATGATGGATTTATTTGGAGATATCTATGGTGCTTTTGAATCTGCAGCTGAAGAAGGAGTTACTGCTCTTACAGATGAAGGAATTGACGAAACTTGGGCTAATGCAATTGTAGAAATAGCTAAGAAGAACATCACTCCTCCTGAAGTTCAAATTACAGGGTATCTTGACTTACAAAGTTATGCTCAAAATGGTGTAGAAATTATTAAAAATGCTTTAGAATCAATTGAATCTGATGATTTAAGAGTTCAATGTGTTGGTGCTCCAAGATATAGAATAACTATTAAATCTTCTAACTATATTGAAGCTGAAAAAGATTTAAAAGATGCAGCTCTCAAGTGCATTGATTTAATCGAAGCTTCTAATGGTGAAGGGACATTTTTAAGAGAATTAGCTTCTAATTGATTATAAAAACTATAGTAATTATAGCTAGTTTTTATTCTTTATTTTTTCTTTAATATTTTGGCTTTGTAGAAACCCTTTTTTATTTTGTTAATTTATAGTCAAAAATATTTTTTTCAAAAAGAAATTTCCTTAATTTGCTAAGCCAAAGCATTTTAAGTTGTTTTAATTTTTGAAATAGCGGATTTTGATATAAA
>JBOFHT010000073.1:0-11604 GCA_051649785.1 Methanobacteriaceae archaeon | reverse complement strand
CTTCAAATAATAGTGTAAAATGTGATTCTGTTAGTAATTATACTGAAAAATCTGTTTTAAATGGTTCACTCAATGTTGGTGAAGCTCATAACTTAATTAAGTATTTAATATCTACTTAATATTTAATTAGTAATTAATTAACAATTAGTTGCTATTTAACTTAGATAATAGCTAGCTAATTTATATCTAATTTATATCTACTCAATATTTAGTTAATATTTAATTATTAGCCAATTATTAGTATCTGGCTTTTTATTATAGCTAGCTTTATTAGGGTTATTTAATTTTTATCGATTAAAATTGCTTTTTTAATATTATAAAAACCATTATCATAATTCCATACAATTTCACTATCTACTATTTCTATTTTTTTATTAAAAATAGGTCCATTGATTACAAGAGTTTCAGCTTCTCCACCTTCAAAAGCTAGATTAATTCTATTAACTTCTTCTATTTTCTTCAATTCTTTTAGTGATTCATGATCAATTTTTTTCCCTAACCAAGTTTTATCAAGACCTTCAGCATAAACACCTATAATAATAACTTCAAATCCTAAATCAATAATTTCTTCCATATATTCTTCTTCATTAATATTCCATAAAGGTGCTTTTGAAATTAAACCAATTTCATTACATAATTTATCAATTCTAGATTTTTGATAATTTGAAAAAAGAGCACCCGAATAAATTAGTTCTACACCTAATTCTTTTAATTCTATTAATGTAGATTTAAGATCATCCAGTTCTTTTTCTTTTAAGCCACTAGTTCTTTTAGTAATTATAGGGATATCAATAGCTTGAGAAATTAACCCAGTAATATGTATATTAGGCACATGAAACATATAAGAGTCATCGCTTTCTGAAATTATTGAAACAAGATATAAAATATCATCTTTATTCTTTATTCCATTGTATAGTGCCATTACACTATCTTTTCCTCCTGAAAAAAGTACAGCTGCTTTCATATTATCTAGAATTTGTAAACTTTATATATTTTTAAGTGATATTTTTTAATAAGTATTAAAAATAAATAAGTGAAAAATAAATAAAAAAGGATAGTTTATACTACTTTCTCCTAATTTTTAAAAAGAATCTCTTTACAGGTTCAAAGAATTCCTTAACTTTATCAAATGACATTCCAATAAAGGCAACAATAACTCCTAGAATGCCTGTTATTAAAACTGAAAAAGTTCTATCGGGCATAGTTTCTCGGGTTTTATTAATTGAATCTTGAACCGGGCCTTCTACAGATGAAACTATCATATTATTCCTATTTAAATAATTCTCTATTTCAGATACTTTAGATGCTTCAGCTTTTATTTCAACTTCCATTAATTTTGATCTGACATTTATATCTCCTGTATAACTTAACCAATCAGATAAAGAGTTGGTAAATGTAGCCACATCAACTTTTGATGTAACATTTAAATGTATTTCACCTTTTGTATCAATACTTGTAACTTTAATATTAGGATCTAATGCATTAATTCTTGTTTCAATAAATCGCTTCCGTTCATCTGAAAATTCATCTGTTTGTATGACAATACCTTTTTCTTCAATTGAAATAACACCTGTTTGGTTTTTTATATTTGTAATTGAGCTTTCATGGTTTTCGGTAACAGGGATATCAACAGTTATTTGTTCATTCTGCCCATTTAATACTTGTTCTGATGAACCAATTATATAAGGTAATTCATCATATATTGGGCTTATAAAAAATGCCCCACCTATTGCTCCTATTATAAATGAAAAAGCAACCAATGATAATATATTTTTTTTATCTAATATTGGTGATAATAGTGCCATTGAAAAAATAAAAACCATTAAAATAATAAATAATATTATATAAATAACTGAAATAATTAAATCCATTAACTCATCCTCTCTATAAATAAATACAATATAATAAAGTAAATATAATAAAATAAATATTTGTGAATATAATATATACAATTATACCTTAATTATAATATATGTATAATTATATATTGTCCATTATTTAATATTTATTATTAAATTTATTATATTATACTTTAATATTTTTAATATTTAAATAGATAGGATTTTAGTAGGTAGGATTTTAGTTTTTTTAAACTCTATTATTTTTCCATAATTATAATGAGATTTTAACTTATAGTTTTTTTAAAGTAATCTGATTATTAGATAGTTCCCAGCTTATAGATAATACCTGTTCTCCTTTATTTAAAAAAATCATATGGTTATTTAAGTTTTCATTAGACTTAGTATTAATTCTAATTATTTTTTCTTCACCTGTACTTAAGTAAACTTTAGCTATTAATTCCCCATTTGAAGAACCGCTACTAGTAGGATTATTTTTTAGTTCTAGGTAACAATCAGTAGGAATATTAATATTAACTGTTCTTTTGGATCCTATTCCGCTTGAAATTACATCATCAAAGTTACTTGCTATTTTTGATAATTCTACTTTAGTTTTAGCTATATCATTCATATCATTACTGTAATCTAAGCTTATACTAACTAATGGGAGTATTGCCGTGGAAAATATAATAATTGCTACTAATATTACTAATAAAAACTCAAATGATACTTGACCTTTTTGACTGTTTTTCATGATAACCTATGAACTAAATATCTATACTGTATCAATACAGTTTCTATATTATTTATTATATATTATATATTTTCACTTGATATTACCTTGTTTTATTTATTAAATTACAGAAAATGTAATAATTTTTAGGATTTGTGTAAATAGACTCATTAAATCACCTATAAAAATTGAAATAACAAGGCCTATAAAAATTGAGGGTGCAAATGGAATTACTTTTTTTATAGCTATTTTATTATTAATTTTATTATTATCCTTAGTATTCTCATTATCTTTATTATTACTATTAATATTACTTTTATTATTAGTATTATTAGTATTATTATCATTGCTCATATTAATACTATTTTTATTTTGTTCATTGTTTTTAGTAATTAATTCTTTAATTAAACCTTTATTATAAATATCTCTAATAAATTCAACTTCTTCCTCTTTTAATCCCCCTACACTAGATTTTATTATAATATCTTCTTTAGATAGATGTTTGTTGTTAGTATTAGGATTACTATTAATTTTTTCTTTAATTTGAGTTAAATTATTTTTATTTTTTACTTTATTATTGCCATAATTTTTTATAATGGTTTTTATGGTATCAATTCTATTACTAACCGATTCTTTATCATTAAAATAATATTTGCTAATATTTTCATTATTATTTGCATTGTCACTACTACTACTATTATTACATTTAGAACAATATAAATCACCAGACAATATCATTCCTTCTCTTAACTTGCTTATATCAATTTCTTCATAGCTAGATTCTTTGATTAGTGAGGGGATAGATTTAATAAAATTTATAATGCAGTAGCTAATACAGATAATGAGAAATATTGAAAAGACTTTATAGTAATCAATTAAAGTTCCTAAAAATACAATTAATATAAGTAATGCAATTATCCATAATTTAAAAGGTTTTAAATGATTAGTTGAGAATGCTTTTAATAAAACCTTTCTTAATTTTAATAAAAAAACTATTGCAATAATAAATTCAAATATCTCTGCTAATTGATTAATAAGCTGATTTATTAATGAAATTCCTAATTTACTAGATGGACTAATATCAAAAGCATTGAAAAAATAACTACTAAATAAAAATTCAATACTATAAACAAGCAAACTATTAATTAATGTAAATATGGGACTTAATAGAAATAAAATTACTAAAGAAATAAAAACTACAATAAAATTTATATTTTTATTTATTATACTGTTTTTATTATTAACCATTTGATTATTAACTATTGATTTTAGTTTATTTTTATTGATGTATGTTTTAATAAATGATATAAATATATCTATTACTTTTAATAATTTTTTTAATCTGTTAGTTATAGGTTTATTATTATGTGTATTTGTATTGTTATTATTAGGATTATTATAATTATTATTTTTAGTATTATTACTATTATTATCCATAGTAGTAGTAGTAGTAGTATCCTCTTTAGAATCCTTATTAAATCTATTAATTATATTTATGATTTTTCTATTTTTTCTCAGCTTACTAGTTAATCCAATTGCAATTATTATTGGAAGTGAAACTAAAACACTATTAATCATAATAGTTATGGGAAATGGTAAAATTGATTGAATGGGTAATGTAATGGCAGAGTAGGGACTAATATGGATTATTTCGGTTAAAGGGGTTGGTTGAGAGAAAAAAATTCCGGATAGTCCTGTGAAAAGTTTCACATCCCCACCTGCCCAACAACCTAGGTACCAAAAAGAGTATGAGATAAAAAATACCAAGGTCATTGACATTACACATGTGATGATGGTTCCAATATCACCTAAATAAATAGATTTAGTAGTAGCTAAGATAATAGCAAAAGCCATAAGAGAGAAGTTTAGCTTATTTTGTATTATCCCATTCCTTAAGTCTGTGATTGATGCAATTAATGCTCCTACTAACCCAATTATTAACCCATAGGAAAAAAAGCTTGGAACAGCAAGCCAGTTTATTAAAGATCCTAACAAACTAGCTAATGCTCCAAAAGAGAGGATGTGAGTAGTTAGGCACAGGTTAATAAAAGGTCCTATTGATTCTGTTATTTGTGATATTGGCATCATCATACTTAATGTTTGTATTAATCATATATAAATTTTTATTATTCAATTAAGTAATAAACTATTATTAATATGATTTTTTTAGTATAATATTACTATGAAACTATTATGGTATATATAATTTTCCACATAATTTCTCACTTTTCTTAGTAATTTCTCCTAATTTCCAACAATTATTTATAAAATTAAGAATAAATATATTTAAAATCATATACTAAAATAAAACAATATACCTAATAATAATAATAAATTTTATAATATAGAATAGATAGTATTAATCTTTTTAATTGCATAATATAGCTAAAAAAGTTTAAGGATATTTATAAATGTCAAATGAAATACCTAAAAATCACCCTCGTTATGAATCACTTATTCAAAGGGAAAAAATCAAGAAAGCCTACAAAGAAGGAATTTTAGCAGATTCTGGAATGATTGCACATGGTAGGGGCGAAACTTTTGATTATCTTTTAGGTGAAAAAACAACTAATCCTGGAAAAATAGCTATAAAACTAGGTGCTCAACTTATTTTAAATAAAAAAAATACGGTTATTTCAATTAATGGAAATGTAGCAGCACTAGTTGCAGATGAAATAATAGAATTAGCTTATTTGACAGATTCTAAAGTTGAAATAAACTTATTTTACAGAACTCCTAATAGAGTAGCTATTATTGAATCAAAGTTAAAAAAACATGAACTTGTTAAGAAAGGTTTTGTTGAAGTTTTAGGAACAAATAATGAAGATTTAAAATATATTAATGGAATCGAAAGCCCTAGAGCTACAGCAAGTAAAAATGGAATTTATAATGCAGAACTGGTCTTAGTAGCACTTGAAGATGGAGATAGATGTGAATTACTTAAAAAAGCTGGAAAATTTATTATTGCTATTGATTTAAACCCTCTTTCACGTACAGCCCAAATGGCAGACTTATCAATTATTGATAATATTGTAAGAGCTATTCCTTTATTAATTAAAGAAGTAAAAAATATTAAAAAGAAAAATAATGAGGAAATTATCAATAGTAGAGAATTTGGGAATATTAATGAAGTTATAGATATTGAAGAACTTAATAACAATAAAGAAAATAATAAATATAAAACTAATCTTGACTTAAAAGGATTTTCAAATAAGAAAAATCTCAATGATTCATTAAAGATTATTAGAAATTTTTAAATATAATCTAGTAAATATATAACTAATAGAATACTTATTAATTTAATTTTTTATATACTAATTTAATCATATATTAATCTAAATTTATCCATTAATGTAATATTGTATACTAAGTTAATTTTATATAATGATATTAAGAATATTGGTACTATTAAAAGTGTTATTATGAAAGTTATTGGTGTTTCAGGAATGCCTGGTTCGGGTAAAAGTCTTATTTCCAATATAGCTAGGAAAAAAGGATTTTTTATTATTAGAATGGGTGATATGATACGGAAGGAAGCTGAAAGAAGAAATGAAGATAGTGGCAAAGTAGCTATTGATCTTAGAAAAGAAAGTGGGGATTATGTTGTAGCTAATTTATGTGTTGAAGAAGTTAAAAAAGAGCTTAAAAACAAAAATAATCTTTTTTTAATTGAAGGCATAAGAAGTCCCTATGAAGTAGAGCTTTTTAAAGAAAACTTCTTAGGTTTTAAACTTCTTTCGGTATTTTCCCCACCAAAATCTCGTTTTGCCAGAGTTAGAAATCGTAAACGTTTAGATGATTCATCAAAATTTGAGGATTTTGAAAAAAGAGATAAACGAGAAATAGAATTTGGAATTGCCGAAGCTATTATGCTTTCGGACTATTTAATTATTAATGAAGGCCATATAAATTCATATAAACGTGAAATATATAGATTTTTAAATAGGGAATTAGATAAAAATTAATATAATAGCTGAGTATTGTTAAATAAAAAGATGTTCTATTGAGTGAAACTTATGGATTTAACTATTGAAGTATTAAGCAAAATCAACCCAACTGAAGATGAAGAAAATGTTTTAAAAGCAATGAAAAATATTTTCCCTTTTAATGGTGAAACTAAAGTTGAAGACGACTTAATTATAATAACTGGGAAAAAAGATCTTTTAATTAATTTAAAAGACTTAATAGAAGAAGAGAATTTGGAATTAATAGCTAGAAAGCTAATTCAATATAATAAATCTGATAATGTAGCTAGCTTTAAATTAAATAAACAAGCTGCTTTTGTTGATAAACTTAATTTTATTTCTACTACTCATAGTGATTTAGGGGAAATTGAGGTTTTTATTTATTTTAATAAAAATAGTATCTTTGAATTATTCTTAGACTGGTTTGCCTTTGTTGAAGATACTAGTAGCTTTTAGTAAATAATAACTATATATTTTACTACTATTAATAATAATGGCGATAGTAATAATATTAATGATAATAGTAATTTTATTTACCTTGCTATTAATAATAACACCTACATAGACTGTCAATTTGTTAGCTGTTACAATTTTTAAAATTGATTTTTTAAGATTAATTTGACTTTAATTGAAATTTAGCTAATTAATTTTTTCTAACAACCAACATTTTGACAATGCCCATCTACAATTAAATTGTAAACTATTTATATCTTAAAAATATAAACTAATATATTATTGTTTATAATTTTTATAAACATACTGTTACTAAATATATATTTAATAAATATAATTCTAATAATTATATTAATAAGCATAACAAATTTATTCATTACAATGAAAACAATAAAATGTGCATTAATAGTAAGTAATGCCTATTAATATTAACAATGATTATAATAACATTAATAATTACAATAATTAACAAATTCAATATCTAAATTTTTTATTAACCTATTATGGGAGATGGTTTTTCTGACTAATCAGACTAAATATATTGTTATAACTGGAGGAGTTGTAAGTTCTATTGGGAAAGGAATTACTTCAGCTTCAATTGGAAGGATTTTACGTTCTTATGGATTTAAAGTAGCTGCAATTAAAATAGATCCTTACTTAAACTGGGATTCTGGTACTTTAAATCCTTATCAACATGGTGAAGTATTTGTAACCTATGATGGTATGGAAACTGATTTGGATTTAGGACATTATGAACGTTTTTTAGATGTAGAACTTCCAGGAATATCTAATATAACCACTGGAAAAGTTTACCAATCTGTTATTAGTAAAGAACGTAACGGTGACTTTTTAGGTGCTTGTGTTCAAATTATTCCCCATATCACTGATGAAATTAAGGAAATGATTCGTAAAGCATCTGCAAATGATGATTATGATGTTGTTTTAGTAGAATTAGGTGGAACTGTTGGAGATATTGAAAGCCAACCATTTTTAGAAGCATTAAGACAACTTAGAAATGAGGAAGGATATGACAATGTAATGTTTGTTCATGTTACTTTTGTTCCTTATCTCAATGCAGCAGGTGAATTTAAAACAAAGCCAACTCAACACAGTACAAAAGAGCTACGTAGTACTGGTATAAGTCCTGATATGATTGTTTGTAGAAGTCAAGAGCCAATTGATGATGATTTAAAAAGAAAAATAGCTCACTTCTGTGATGTTAATTCTAATGCAGTTATAAACACTCCTGATGCTTCTACAATTTACGAAGTTCCTTTAACAATGAATAATGCTAATGTAGGGCAGTTTGTTCTTGATAGAATTAAATTAAATGTTTCTGAGAATTATAACAATAATTTAAATCCTAATAATAAAGATAACTTAAAAGAATGGGAGAAAATTGTTGAATCTCTTAAAATTAAAGATCCTAGTTGTACTATTGGAATTATAGGTAAATACATTGAACTGGAAGATTCTTATATGAGTATAAGAGAATCATTACAACATGGAGCTGCTAAAGCAAAAGTTGGTTTAAATATTGAATGGATTGACTCAGATAATGACTTAGATTATAATAAGCTTGTTGAACTTGATGGAATTCTCATTCCAGGTGGTTTTGGTGAACGTGGCATTGAAGGTAAATTAAAGGCTGTTAATTATGCAATTGATAATAAAATACCTATTTTTGGTATTTGTTTAGGTATGCAATCAATGGTTATACAATTTGCAAGACGTTTAGGAATGACTGATGCCAATAGTAGTGAATTCAACCCTAATACATCGTATCCTGTTATTGATTTAATGGAAGAGCAAAAGAAAATCAATGAAATGGGTGGAAGTATGCGTTTAGGCTCATATGATTGTGAACTAAGTAAAGATTCAAAGGCTTATGCATCATATAATAGTGAAATTGTCCAAGAACGTCATCGCCATAGATACGAATTTAATAATGAATTTAGAGATGAATTAGTCAAAAATGGTTTAATTATTTCTGGAACTTCCTCTGATAACTTTTTAGTTGAAATTGTTGAAATTGAAGATCATCCATGGTTTTTAGGATGCCAGTTCCATCCTGAATTTAAATCTAGGCCAAATAATGCCCACCCATTATTTGTTTCATTTGTTGAGGCTGTTTATAAACAATCTAAAAATAAAAATTAATATTTTTGTAGTTATTATACATTAGCTAGTAATTATAAAGTTATATGTATTTCACTTATAAATCTAGGAGATACATATTATTTATGTATAATTTTATCTATTAAAAAATATTATTAAGTTAGTGAAAATATTCAAAAATATTATTAGCTATCTTTTTATTTATAGATGAAACCTTTATTAATTCCTCAAAACTAGCTATTTTTATTTTTTCTATATCTCCAAAATGTTTCAGAAGATCTATTTTTCTTTTTGGGCCAATTCCTTCAATATTATCTAAATCTGATGATTTCAATTCTTTTGAACGAAGTTTCCTATGATATGTAATTGCAAACCTATGTGCTTCATCTCTAACTTGCTGTAATAAATGTAAGCTAGGATTATTTTGAGGAATGATAATTGGATTAGGATTATCTCTAAGAAAAACTTCTTCAAATTCTTTAGCTAGTCCGATAACGGGAATATGCCCAAGATTCAAAGAATCTAAAATATTACACACAGCATTTAGCTGACCTTTACCACCATCAATTAAAATAAGGTCTGGTTCATTATCAATAGAATTATTAGTATTATGGTTCTTAGTAGCATTCTCACCATTATTATCATAAATCATATTTTTAAATCTTCGATAAATTAGCTCTCTCATCATTCCATAATCATCAGGGCCTGGTGTTTTTATTTTAAAACGTTTGTATTGTTTTTTATTAGGTTTAGCATCAAAAAATGACACTTTTGAACCTACTGCATTAGTTCCTGAAATATTTGAAATATCATATCCTTCAATTATACGAGGTAGCTTTTCTAACTTTAAGTATTTTTTTAAGTCAATTAATGCGTTTTCAACTTGTTTTTTCTGATTCATAATTATTTCAGCATTTTTTGTAGCAATACGTACCAATCTAAGATTTGCTCCTTCTTCTGCTACTTGTATAACAACTTTAATAATATTTTTATTATCTTCATAGTTATAATCAGTATTATTATTATTATTATTATTATTGCTACTACTAATACTACTACTACTATTATTGCTAATATCACTAGTAGTAGTATTAGGGGTATTAGTGCCATTACTACCATTATTATTGGTATGGTTAGTAAGTTCATCACTATCATCTTTAAGTTTAGATAGTTCTTCTTTTTTTATATCCGAAAGCCATTCTTCAATTAGCTCTTTATCTTTTACATCATCAACTAAAACAAGTTCACGAGGAATATGGTGTGTATTTGCATAAAATTGTTTTATAAATGCAGATATAATTTCATTATTAACCTGATTTTTAACTCCTGCCATTAAAAAATCATCTTTAGCTACAATTTTCCCATCACGAATTGATAAAACAACAACTACTGCTTTATCATCTTTTTTAGCTAGAGAGATAATATCTTGATCAAGATTATCAACAAAATCTACAAACTGTTTCTCCATAATTTCATTAATTGCAAGAATTTGGTCTCTTAAAGCAGCTGCTTTTTCAAATTTTTCATTTTTAGCTGCTTGCTTCATTTCTTTTTCTAATTCTCTAACAATTTTTTTATATTTACCTTGGAAAAACAAGTCAATTTTGTCAATGGATTTCATATATTCTTTTTTTGAAATTCCATTATTACATGGACCATAACAAAGCTCAATTTGACTATTTAAACAAGGTCCATTCATATTTTTACATGTTCTAAGTTTAAAAAGTGATTTAAGAAATTTTACACTTTTCCTAATACTCCCCACATCTGTAAATGGCCCATAATATTGCCCATTTTTAGTAATATTTCTAGTTATTACAATTCTAGGAAATGTTTCATTAGTTATTTTAATATAAGGATACCTTTTATCATCTTTTAGACGAATATTATAACGAGGTTTGTATTTTTTTATAAGATTAGCTTCTAAAATAAGTGCTTCCTTTTCAGTATCTGTTATAATATATTCTAATGAGTTAAATTGTTTCATTAATACATATGTTTTAGGAGAGTCATATTTTGCTTTAAAATAAGATTTCACACGTTTCCGCAGTGATTTTGACTTTCCTACATATATTATTTCTTCATTAGAATCTTTCATTATGTAAACGCCAGGTTTTAATGGAAGATTATCAGGATTTTCAACTTTAGTAGACATTTAAACCATTTTATTAATCTAATTCTTTTTTGGGTATTTAATATATTATATTAGACTATTATGCCATTAATAACTTTCTAATTAGTATATTTTTTATGGTTTTGCACAGTAATCTTAAAACTTCTTAGGGGAATGTTATCTATGTAATATTAATTTATAGAGTGGTGTTTTTTTTTTATATATATATATATTATTCGCATTATTATAAATAATATATGTGAAGTAACCATTTAATTAAAATAATTAGGTTTTGTAAAGTTTAGAATAGTTTTTTTTGATATGATGATAAAAAAGTAATAAAAAGCCGTAAAATAGAAAAAAAGAATTAAAAACCTATAAAAA